>JAWKKE010000001.1:696412-1044619 GCA_041393415.1 Thermoleophilia bacterium
TCGGACTCGGAAGCTGCTGGGTCCAGCTACGCCTCCGCGAGCACGACGAGACGCGCTCCGCGAGCGAGTTCGTCGCTGATGTTGTTGGTCTAGGCGACGAGTATCTTCCGGAAGCGATCATCGCCATCGGGTACCCCGCGGCCCACAAGCCTGGACACCCACATACCGCGCTCATGCCAGACAAGGTAACCTACGTCCGAGCATAGACGCGACACAGAATGAGACTGGAGGACCTCTTGAGCCGGCTTCGCTCCGACGCCACCGCCTGCCTTAGGCGACTCATACCCATCGTCTTGATGGCTTGCGCAGCGCTGATCCTGGCGCCACCAGAGACCGAAGCTAGGACCCTCATCGGCTCGAGCGTCGACTGGCGGCTCCAGTCGTCGGGCACCAGGCAGGCACTTACCGCCGTCGCTTTCGTCGACCAACTCCACGGCTGGGCAGTCGGCGAGAACGGGACGATCATCACTACGGTGAACGGCGGCACAACGTGGACACCGCAGACGTCCGGCACGTCGCTGTACCTGTACGGCGTGGACTTCGTCGACGCGTCTCACGGGTGGGCCGTGGGCGAGGCAGGCACCGTCTTGGCCACCTCTAACGGTGGTGCAACGTGGACCTCGCGTTCTTCCGGCACGTATGCGCAGCTCACATCTGTCGCCGCCAGCGACGTCACACACGTCTGCGCTGTCGGAATCGGCGGCGCGATCCTCACAAGCGCCGACGGGGGCGCGACGTGGAGTACACGAATGTCCGGCACGTCCGGCCCCCTGCGCAGTGTCGACTTCGGCGACGCCCTTCACGGGTGGGCGGTTGGCGACGACTACGTTGGAGGCGTCATCCTCGCAACTGAGGACGGCGGAACCACGTGGTCGAGCCAAAGCCTCGGCTCCAGCGCGACGAGCGCTTGGCTATCCGATGTCGCCTTCGTCAACGCGCGCTGCGGTTGGGCGGTCGGCAGCGCTGGCGCGATCCTCTCAACCACAGACGGCGGCGCATCGTGGCATCCGCAACGTCTCAACCGCACCGAGATCCTCAACAGCGTCTTCTTCGTCGACGCCCTGCACGGGTGGGCGGTCGGAAACTGGGGCGTCGTCCTCGCCACGACCGACGGCGGCTCGACGTGGAGTCGGCAAGACGCCGGCAGCTCCGAACTTCTCACCAGCGTGTCGTTTGGCGATCCGAGCCACGGCTGGGCAGTGGGGTGGAACGGCTGCGTGCTCGCGGCGCGCGTAAGCGCCACGCCGGTTCAGAAGAAGCCCGCTATCAGCCGCCTCAAGCCCACGTCGGGCAAACGCGGCGCTGTGGTGACCATCATCGGAACCAACTTCGGCAGCAAGCGCGGCAGCAGCTACGTCAAGTTCGGCACGAGTAAGTGCAAGACGTACTCATCCTGGAAGTCCACCAAGATAGTCTGCAAAGTACCGGCGACCGCCAAGCGCGGGACCCTCAAAGTCGCGGTGACAACCAGCGCTGGCAAGAGCAACACGCGCAACTTCACTGTGAAGCGGTAGCTCCTGACAACAGCCGCTACGCCAAGGCCTGTTCAAGATCGGCAATCAGATCCTCCGCGTCCTCGAGGCCAATCGAGAGCCGGAAGAGGCCGTCGCCGGCGTATGCACGATAGGCGGCCTCCTGATCGGCGGTCATACGGAAGGAACTCCGCAGCAGATTGTCGGTCGGGAGGTAGACGACCAGACTACGATGATGCCCTAGCGAGACGGCATAGTGAATGACTCGCAGCCGATCGGCAAGGGCTCTGGCGTCAGCAGCACCATCCCGCGTCTGGAATTGGATCATGCCGGAGAAGTTCGTCATCTGCCGGCAGGCCAGCTCGTACTGGGGATGTGACGGCAAACCGGGGTAGACCACCCGAGTAACCTTCGGGTGCCCCTCAAGGTACTGAGCCACAGCCAGGGCGCCCTCCTCGTGAGCGCGCATGCGGATGGGGAGCGTCGCCATCCCACGCATGATGAGCCAGGCGTTGAACGGGCTCAGAACGCCCCCGAGGTGGATGCCGAGCGTGCGCACGCCGGCGATATCCTCGCGTCTGCCGAGAAGAGCTCCGCCGATCGCGTCGCCGTGTCCGCCGAGGTACTTCGTCAACGAATGCACGACGTAGTCGGCGCCAAGTTCCAGCGGCCGCAGACCGATTGGCGTCGCGAAGGTCGAATCCACAACCAGCTTGATGCCTTTCGACCGCGTGAGTTCCGCCAGCGCCGCGACGTCCGTGAGCCGCAGGATCGGGTTCGCCGGCGTCTCGGCGTACACAAGCTTGGTATTGGGCCGAATGGCGGCGACGACGTTGGCGACGTCCGAACAGTCGACCTTCGTCACCTCGACGCCCATCTCCGGCAGAACATCATTCGTCAGTTCAGCCGCACCGGCATACGCGACATCGGTCATGATGAGGTGATCGCCGGCCTTCAGGCAATGAAGGAAGAGCCCCATGATTGCAGCCATACCGCTGGCAAACACGGCTGCTGCCTCTGCCTTCTCAAGCCCCGCCAGCTTTCGTTCAAGCTGGTCGATGGTCGGATTACCCCAACGCGTATAGACGTACGGTGCGTCTTCGGCGAGTTCGTTGGCGGAAAACGAGATGTCGGGATCGATCACGAATGTGGTCGACATGACCAAATTGGGGGCGGAGGCACCCGTACGGGGATCGGGGCCTTCGCCGCCGTGAATAGCCTGCGTCTGAAGACCCTTGTACTCGTGCGGTACGCTCATCTCTTCCCACTCCTTCTCGCCCAGGCGGCAGCATTCGTTGCGTGGCCCCAAAGCGACGCTGCCGCGGTCGCGGCGCCGATCTAGAGCGCAAAGACGATTCTAGTGCTCCGCGCGCGCTACGTCAGTCCGAGCGCCGAAGGCAAGCTCTTCTCGGCTGCGCGGACACATGGCCAACGTAGGCCGGCGGATAGGCCGAACGACACGCACCAAAGCCGCGCATCCGGATGCCCGCAGAAATGAGATCCAGTACTCAGCGACGCTGCTACGCCGGAACGACGAGCACCGGCACCGGCGAATTCTTGATGACTTTGTCGGTCACACTGCCACCGCCCAGAAACCCTGCCACGGATCCCGCGCCTCGCGAACCGACCACAACCATGTCTGCCCGCTGCTCCTTGACGAAGTCGATGATGCCGACACCCGGCGCGCCCTTCCGGACGAACGCCTCCACATCGACACCCGCGCCCGACACATAGCGCTCCTGCAGCATAGCTAGAGTCCGATCTCTGAACGTCATCCACGTCTCGATGCCCGACCCGAACAGCTCGTCGCCAGAGGAGACCATGTTGAGGACGAGCAGGCGCGCGTGCCACTTGGCAGCGAGCGCGCGCGCCGCCTCGAACGCAGCATCCGCCTGCGAGGAGAAATCGGTGCAGTACACAATCACTTTCGGCTCAACCATCGTCCTCTCCCCCCGTCATTCGTCACCAGTCGTGTCGTCCCCGAGCCACTGGGCCACGAAACCTCGAAAGGACCGTTGAAGATTTCGTTGCCCGCCCACCTTGGCCACGGCCAATCCGCTGCAATCAGGGCGGACACTTGCCGCAAATGGAACGGAACTGCATCGTGCTCAAATAGCGATCGCCGCGATCGGGGAGGAGCGTGACTATGGTACCGGTGTCGATCTCCGCGGCAAGGCGCAACGCCACGGCGACGGCGGCGCCGCTGGACGATCCCACAAAGAGTCCCTCGCGCAGCGCCAGTGCCTGCGTCGCCTCGAACGCCTCGCCATCCGCAACCATGTACTTGGCGTCCAACTCATCCGGCCTGTAGATGCCAGGAACCATCGATTCGGTCATGTTCTTGAGCCCTTGTATGGTGTGCCCTTCGACGGGCTCTACGCCGACCACACGCACTGTCGGCTTCACGGACTTCAAGTAGCCGCCGGTGCCCATGAGCGTACCGGTCGTGCCCATGCCCGCCACGAAGTAGTCGACATCACCACCTGTCTGCTGCATGATCTCGGGCCCCGTGGTCTCGACATGCGCGAGGACGTTCCAGGGATTGTCGTATTGATTGGGCATGTAGTACCGATCGGGCTCCTGATCAATGAGTCGATGGGCCTCGCGGATCGCTCCGTCGATCCCCTCCCTGGCGGATGTCAGCGACACCTCAGCCCCTAGCCCCTGGAGGATGAGGCGCCGCTCTGTGCTCACGCACTCCGGCATGCAGAGGTGAACGGTGTAGCCTTTGGCCGCACCGATCATGGCGATGGCGATGCCGGTATTGCCCGAGGTGGGCTCGAGAATCGCCTTGCCGCGCGTGAGCGCTCCGCTCGCCTCGGCCTTCGCGACCATGTAGAGCGCCGGGCGATCCTTGACCGAACCCCCAGGATTGCATCCCTCCAGCTTGCACAGCACACGCACCCGAGGATTCGGGTTGATGTTGGCCAGCTCGACGAGCGGAGTGTTGCCAATCGCCTGGAGTAGATTCATCTCGGCCCCTTCGGGTTGCAGAGTGGGCGCAGCGTACTGTGTATATGATAGTGATCGCTCGAGCGCCGTGCGCCGCCCAACCTGCGCCAGCAGGAGCAACGCTTGTTCTGGCACGCACGGCGCTTACACTCAATGTGGAAGCGCGCTCCGCCGCTCGCCGCACCCGAGAGGACGTCATGGACACAGTTGCAATCATCGTCGTCGCAGTTGTGATTCTACTGCGCCTCTTCCTCCCGCTCACGATCCCCTACTGGCCACTGATCGGCGTCATCTCCTGTCTCGTGCTCGACGCCGCCGACCAGTCCATCTTCCAGCAGTTCCCCGACATTCCGCTCGACAACTACCAGTCCTACGATAAGGCGCTCGACATCTACTACCTAGCGATCGCCTACCTGGCGACACTGCGCAACTGGACGAACTTGCCGTCGTTCCGTGTCAGTCGCTTCTTGTACTATTACCGCCTCGTCGGCGTTGTCGCTTTCGAGCTCAGCGGCCTGCGCGCTCTACTTCTCGTCTTCCCAAACACGTTCGAGTACTTCTTCATCTTCTGCGAGGGCGTGCGTGCGCGCTGGAACACCGCTCGCATCACCATGGCCGTGGCGCTCGTCGCCGCCGCACTGATCTGGATATTCATCAAGCTGCCGCAGGAATGGTGGATTCACATCGCCAAGCTCGACATGACCGACTTCATCAAGGAGTCGCTGTTCGGCGCCAGCAAGACCGACTCGTGGGGGACGGTCATCGCCACCGCACCGCTGGTCCTCGTCGCCCTGCTCGCAGCACTAGCCGTCTTCCTGGTGGTCTGCTGGCTGCTCGTGACCCGGGTTGCGCCACCAGCCGATCACCGCCTTAGATTCAAGGCTGATCCTCTCCCCACGGAACTACGCGGAGACGCTCTCTACCGTACCGTGAGAGCGGAGGCCAGGCTCTTCGACCGAGCGCTCATCGAGAAGATCGTTCTCACAGGCCTCACAAGTATCGTGTTCGCGCAAATGCTTCTCGGTGATGGACTACTGAGCGTTCGCTTCATCTTCGTCGCCCTGTTCGTGCTTGTGAACGCGATGGTCAGCCAGTGGCTCGCACGTCGCGGCCGTTCCTGGAAGTCCGTCGCCAGCGAGCTCGTCGGCATGATGATCGTCAACTTCGGAATCGTCACGGCCCTCCTCATCGTCGGCGATCGCATCCTGCGCGTCGTCGACACAGGTCTCCCGCTCTCGATGACGATCTTCACCGTCTTCCTGTTCACCGTGATCACTGTCCTCTTCGACAGATACCACACGGTGTTTCAGGCGCGCGGCATGGTCGCGCAGCTCCGCGCCAAGTAGGCGCCGAGCGAGTAGGCGCCGAGCTGCCCCAGCTTGTTCGAGGGCTGCTCCACGACGTCGGATCCGGACTGCTGTCGGACAGATTCGCTCAACCCAGAAACGTCCGCGGCCGGAGGCGATCGCTCATATGCTGTTCAACTCAGCGCAGGCCACCAGCGACTGCGACAATGCGAGCTCAGCCTGAGCTGCGGTGGCTAACGATCTCGTGAACCGCGGTCACCCAGCCGTCGCGCGCTCAGGCTCGTGTCCCGGCCGCGCGATCAACCCACTCGCGGCGAGCCGGCGCAGAGCCGTCAGGGCCCACAAGGCGACGGCAACTGTCGCGACACCACCAACGCCGAGCGCAACACGCGCGCCGAAGTGTTCCGCGATGAAGCCGATCAGCGGCGAACCAAGCGGCGTCGATCCAAGAAAGACCATCGCCCACAGCGCCATCACACGGCCGCGCATAGCCTCGACTGAGTTGAGCTGCAGCAGAGAGTTCGCAGTGGCGATGAACATGATGCTCGCAGCGCCCATGGGCACCAGCAACGCCATGCCGACGAGAAGCGTGGGCGCTGCCGCGACCGCGAGAATCAAGAGACCGAACGCAGCAGCGAGCGCCACAAGCTGCCGATGGCTGGGGCGCTGCCACGCGGCCAGGAACAGACCGCCGGCCAGCGCTCCAGCGCCCATGGCAACAGTCAGCGCACCATAAGTCTCCGCGCCACGGTGAAAGACATCCTCAGCATAGAGCGGCAGAACGATGGTGAAGTTGTAGGCCAGCGTTCCCGCGCCGGCCATCATGAGCAGCGGAATGCGCAGCTCCCATGAGGACCACGCGTACTGCAGGCCCGCGCGGATCTGACCTCGCGCGGCGATGATCGGTGGCCGGCGATGAAGCTCCTCCGGCCGCATCGCGACCAGCGCCAGGATGACCGCGGCAAACGAAACCGCATTGGCGAAGAAGGCCCATTCCAAGCCCACCGTCGCGATGAGTGCTGCCGCAAGAGCCGGGCCGATGACGCGTGAAGCGTTGACGATGATGCTGTTGAGGGCCACAGCGTTGGGCAACTGCTCGGGACCAGTCATCTCGACGACGAAGCTCTGGCGAGCCGGGTTGTCGACGGCGTTGATGATCCCGTAGACGAGTGCGAGTGCCCAAACCATCCAAAGACGTACCGATCCGCTTGCGGTGATCGCCCAAAGCGCCGCCGCCTGTGCCGTGAAGGCCACCTCTGTCGCCAGCAACAGCCTGCGCTTGTCCAAACGATCGGCGAAGAGGCCGCCGACCGCGCCAACGAGAAGAACGGGCCCAAACTGAAGCGCCGCAGTGACGCCCAGATCGAAGGCGTTGTGCGTGAGCTGGAGCACGAGCCAGTACTGGGCGACCGATTGCATCCAAGTGCCGCTCTGTGAGATGAGCTGGCCGATGAACCAAAGGCGGTAGTTGCGCGTGCGCAGAGAACGGAACGTTCGACGCAGGAGCGAGAGGGCGCGGTTTGCGCGCTTGACCTCGACCAGGCCGCTCACGGCTCGTCCTCGAGGAGTTTCTCGAGCACGGGAAGCGCCGCGCGCAAGCGAGCCACTTCTGCCTCATCCAAACGCTCCAGGCGCTCCACGAGATGTGCCGTCTTGAGTTGCCGAGCGTGTCGCACGAGTCGCTTTCCGTTCGTCGTTATGCGCACGACAGAACAGCGGCGGTCGGCCGCGTGAGTCTCACGACACACAAGCCCACGTGCCTCGAGTCTCGCGACGAGACGAGTGACGCTTGGCGGTGTGACCCGCTCGCGTCCGGCCAACTGACCGAGCGTCATGGGGCCGTGCATTTCGATCGTCACGAGCGCCGACACGAGCGATGGCGTGAGATCGGCAGCAGCATGGCGACGAAGCTGGCGCGCCAGTCGATTCACGACCAAACGTAGACCCGCAGCGAGTTCCGGATCTGCCAGAAGCGCCGGCGTCTCGAATGTCTCGGACTTGGGTCGGCCAGCGGTCATGACGATTAGTTTACCACACTAACTATCAGACTGCAGGGCACCTGCTTTCTTGCGCCCGGCGGAATGGGTTGGCTACGCCAAGCCCATCCGACGAAGCGCTGCCTCACCGTAACCGAAGAAGTGCGCGGTCTCGTGAAGCACGACAAGGCGGATGCGCTGCACCAGCGCCGCGCGTGTGGTCTCCACACGCTCGAGATTGGCGCGAAAGAGGTGAATGGTATCGGCGTACGGCGCCCCAAAGCTCGCCGACCGCGCCGCCAGCGGCACGCCATGGTAGAGACCGAGGACGCGCGGGTCGATGCCGTCGGCCACCATCTCCACGGAGGGACGGTCGGCGATCAGAATGGCGACGTTGGCCAACTGTTCGAGGTTCTCCGGCGGAAGCTCCGCCAGCGCTGCCTCGGCCGCCGCTTCGAACTCCTCGAGGGTGAGTAGCCATGGCCGGCGATCGGCGGCGGCGTCCAGTCGCAAGACCGCCATCCACTCCGCGCTCATTCCGTCACGATCACCGCTCTCCTCAAGAGCGCGGCCGAGCAGGTAGCGGGCATCCGCCTCAAAGGCCGACGGCAGCGGCCGCGCAACGAGATGGCGCAGGCGCAGCGCTGCCGCGCGTGGGTCACCGGCGGCCAGAAGTCGTTGCGCCTCGTGCAGATCCACAACAATGCGCGACGCCTCTGAGTCGACGCCCCAAGCGCCGGGTTGATCGTGCGAGTGGGAATCGTCGCTCATGACCTCATCATAGCCGCAGGCGACGAGTCCGCTCGCACGTGCCGCCAGCCCGGTCAGCCAGAGTTACCACCAGCATTTGTGCGACTCACTGCCTCCACATTCCCAGCACTAGCCGTTGTCAATACCGCCATTTCGCCGTACCTTCGACTCATCCCTAGATGATGGAGGTGTCCAGAATGTCGCACACCGTCGACTTCACTCACTCCGGCGTCTCTCGCTTCCCCGATCGCGACCTCGGTGTCAAGAGGTTTCACTGTGAGGTGGGTGTCGCGCTGGCTGATCAGAAGCACCTCGGACACAACCGATGGCACCCCGACATCCCGCCGCTTCACGAGGTCGGCCTCGGCGACGAAGTAATTCTCGAGGCCGGCGGTTACGACGACTACCAGTTGAAAGACGTAGACGACGACCAAGACGTCCGCGATTTCGATCTCACCCGAACCCACCCCATGACCGGGCCGATCAAGGTCGACGGCGTGAAAGCCGGAGATCTCCTGGTCGTCGACGTGCTGGACATCCAGCCCCTCTCGGGTATCGGCTACTCCAACATCCTCCCCGGCATGGGTGGTCCGTTGGCGAACTGGTTCCCGAAGGGGTACAAGACCGTCTGGGATCTTCACGGAACCACCGCGACGAGCCGTCAGATCCCCGGCGTTGAGATTCCAGCATTGAGTCACCCCGGCGTGATCGGCGTGGCTCCCTCACACGAACTCCTCGAGCAGTGGAACAAACGCGAGGACCCGCTGATCGAGCAGGGGCTGGCGGCGCCCCGGAGCGACGCGAGGTCGACCGCGGTGTTGCGAACGCTCGAGGGTGACGAGTGGGCACGTGTGGCCGAGACGGCAGCACGCACAGTGCCCCCACGCGAGAACGGCGGCAATCTCGACATCAAGAACCTCTCACGCGGCTCACGTGTCTACTTCCCCGTGTTCGTCGACGGAGGCCTGCTCTCGACCGGCGACTTCCACTTCGCCGAGGGAGACGGCGAGATCACGTGGAACGCCATCGAGATGGACGGCGTGGGGTGGTACCGATTCGACGTCATCAAGGGCGGCATGGCCAAGTATGGGATCAGGACGCCGATGCTCAGACCGTCACCGATCGATCCGAACTTCGGCACCCGCTATCTCACCTTCACAGGGTTGAGTGCCGCCGGCTCTGAGCAGAAGTACCTCGACGCGACGATGGCCGCCGTGCAAGCTGTCGAGCAGGCGATCGAGTACCTCGGCAAGTTCGGTTACACACCCGAACAGGCCTACACCATCATTAGTGTCGCACCTTGCGAGATGCACATCGGCGGCATCGTCGACATCCCAAATGCAGCCGTTACGCTGAAGTTGCCGCTCGACATCTTCGACCAGGACATCCTGCCCCGGTAGCGGCTCGCGCACATCGATCAGGCTACTGCTCGCGACTGCTCGCCGCCCTCTCCGCCACACACCGGCGGTACGCCTCGAGCACATCGTGAGCATCGGCGTAAAGGTGATCCTCGCCGACTGTCGCGAGTAGGTTGTCGCGCTTCAGTTCGGCGACGATGGGGTCCGAAACATCGCAGAGGACGAACGTTACCCCCTGCTGGCGCAGCTCGGCGATCACCGACTCGAGCACCGCCGATCCTGAGTAGTCGATATCCTGAATGCTGCCAGCCTCCAGACACAGCCACCGCACCCGTCGCGGCGTCGCAGAAACGATCTCGCGAACGTCTTCCGCGAAGCGCGCGGCGTTGGCGTAATACAGGCCGGCACCGAAGCGGTACACCAGCAGGCCCTCCGCCGCCTCTTCGTGGCTCTTCAGCGGGCGCGTGCCCCAACCCCCCTTGCCGGTCGGAACGAGAAGCTTGCTGTACGGTCGGTAGCTGTGGCGCAGATGCGCTATGACCGACAGCAGCATCGCCAGCAGAATGCCCTGCTCCACGCCGACGAACACCACCGTGACCGCAGTGATCAACGCGACGGCGAACTCGACCGGCCGTCGATGCAAGATGTCGTTCATCCCCCTGACATCCACGAGTTCCACGCCGATCAGGAAGACCACGGAGGACAACACGCTGGCCGGCATGTAGCTCAGCGGCTTTGTCAAGAACAGGAGGACGATCAGCACCACAGCCGCCATGGTGAGTTGGGAGAGTTGCGAGCGACCCCCGGCGTTGTCGACCATCGCGGTCTTGGTCGGACTGCCGTTGACCACGAATGCGCCGGTCACGCCGGCGCCAACGTTGGCGATGCTCAAGCCGACTAGGTCGACGTTCTCATCGAACTCGTCGTTGAACTTGGCGGCATACGCCCGCGATGTCGCCGCACTCTGCGCGAGGATGACGACGAAGAGAGAAAAGGACGTGACGAAGAGCGACATCCAGTCCCCGGCGGAGATGCTGGGAAGAGCGAGATGAGGGAGTCCAGATGGCACAGAGCCCAACGTGGCGACGCCGTCGGCAGAGAGATCGAGCACCGCACTCGCAACGATCGCGCCGATGACGGCAATGAGTGCCCACGGAACCCTGTGCAATAGCTTGCCGCCGAGGAAGATGATGAGCAGCACCGCCGCCGAGATCACGACCGTCGGCCAGTTCACCTTCTCGAAGTCCTTGAGTGTATTGATCACCTGCGCGACGGGGTTGCCGCCGCGCTTGGGGATCCCAAAGAGACCCGAGAACTCGCCACACGCCACCTGAATGCCGACACCGGTGAGGAAGCCGATGAGCACCGTCCGCGAGAGAAAGTCGGCAAGAAATCCCAGGCGCAGGACGCGGGCGATAAGCAGATAGGCGCCCGTGATGATCGCCATCACGCCGGCTAGGCCGACGTAGTCCGGCGATGCCGTGGCTGCCAGGCCTGCCAGACTGGCAGCCATGATGGCGGCCGTTGCCGAGTCGGCCCCAACTACGAGATGCCGTGACGAACCGAGAAGGGCAAAGAGAACAACCGGGATGAGGATCGTATAGAGGCCAGTGATCACCGGCATGCCGGCAATTGAGGTGTAACCCATGACCTCAGGAATCGCCAGAGCTGCCAAGGTGATCCCCGCCACGATCTCCCCCGGCAGGCGCTTTCCGTCGAAGGGGCGGAGGCCCGAAAGAAGGAAGACAGGGAGGTGACGCTGCGTCGCCCCTGCGTCAGTCTCTCGTGCCTTGTTCACAACGACCTCAGGGGCACGTGAGTTGCGTCGAATGATGCGATCCTGACCCCTCCCCGACCTGTCGTTGGCACGCCCAGAGCCGATTCTTTCCTCCGGGGCACGGCAGGTCAACGGCACGTGGACCAGAACCACCACCCAGAGGACGCAAAGACGGCCGAGCCTCGCTAGCAGCCATCACGGAGCCGCCATTCACCTTCCCTGGTCTTCGAGCACGTCGCCGTCCCCCGCGTCGTCAAGCGCGACCCATTCGAGCGCGTCATCATGGGCCTCAAGAATGGAGGCGCCAACGGTCTCCGACTGCCTATAGACGTTGCGCGGCTTCAGCTTCTGCAGACGCCCGGTCTTGTGGAGCTGGTTGTAGAGCCGCGGACTCACTTCCGCCAGCATCAGCTTGCTGTCATGCTTGCGGAGCTCGCTGGCGTAGCGCTCCAGCATGCCGAGGAAGGTGCTGCCGAGTTCCTCGTAGTGGCGGACATTCAAGACGAGCACAGCGCGATGCGTCTCGGCCGTGATCGCGGGCAACTGCTGCTCAAAGAGGCGAGCCGTCGCGTAGAAGGTACTGCCATAGGGCGTGATGATCGTCGCACGACGGCTGGGAAGCTCCGGCGGCGGCTCCTGCTCCGTCGGCAAGACCTGACCCTCGTGGAGCACCCATTCCTTGAGCGTCATGCGGTTTGATTGCTTGACGAGGTAGAGCAGCACCGCAATGGCGATGCCGATCATGACCGCGTACTGCAAGGGAACAAGCAGGGTAACCACGAGGGTTCCCAGCAAGGTCATCGCCTGGATCCTGCCGGTTCGCAGGACGAGCATGATCTGCGCGGGCTTCAGCGTCTGCAGGCCGACGACGATGAGCAGGCCTGCCAGAGAGGGCATGGCCATGCTGCCGACCAAGTTGCCCAGCAACACGAGCGACAGGGCAATCACTCCGCCGGCAACGATATTGGCGAGGCGCGAGGCAGCCCCGGCGTTGCGGACCAAGGCCGTGGCCGAGAGCGAGCCGCCCACAGGCATGCCCTGGAAGATGCCGGCAGCGATGTTGGCGGCACCTTGACCGATGAAGTCACCCGAGGCTGAGGGATACTTGCCGTCGGGGTTCGTGTAGCTCTGACTGATCCCCGCGCCCTGAACAAGACCAACGAAGGCTAGAGACACCGCGGGGATCACAAGCGCCGGCAATACAGAGAGAGCAGGTAGCACCGGCAGCGGCAGCGTGTCGGGGATCACGGCGATGTCACTGACGAGCGCAACGGTCTGCCACTCGAAGAGGGGCACGAGCAGCGAAGCGACGATCAGCGCCACCACCATCCCCCAGCTCTTAAGACGGGTGTTGTGCAGGACGACGATGAGGATGATGACGACGAGGCCGACCGCCAGCGAGCGCACATCGATCGCGCGCCAGTCCTTGACGAGATTGAAGGCCTGCACAACTTTGTTCGCTCCCCCAGGAGACGTGCCCGTGAGATCTCCGATCTGCCCGAGGACGATGAGGATGGCAACGCCGTTGATGAAGCCGGTGAGCACCGCATTGGGGATGAAGCGTAAATGCCGGCCCAGCTTGAGCAGACCGGCAGCGAGCATGAGCACACCGGTCATGATCGCCAGCATGAAGAGCGCCCCCGCTGAGTCGGAACCACCGTGGACCTGGGGAACGTCGGCGATGAGGAGCGACATGGCGGCCGTCGTTTGCACGCACAGGAAGACGGAGCTCGCAAACAGCGCGCCGATCGGCGTCGACAACATGACGGCATGGACGGCGAAAATCGGGTTGACGCCGGCCAGCACGCCAGCAGCCATCGCAGCCGGGATGCTCTGCACGCCGAGCGTTGCCCCAGCAGCAACATCGCCGCCGAGGCTTCTGCGATTGATGTAGTGGCGATGCGCGAAGAAGTTGGCGTTCACGCGCATATGTCCACTCCCCTGCGTGCTATGGGGCGGGCACGCACCGCGGTCGTTGGTCTCGCTCCTCCCGGCGCCACGTCGCCGGCCCCAGAGGCCCACCGACCATATCAGTCTCTGACCCGGGCGGCACCGCTTCTGGTTCAGAAGAACGTCCGTTATCAACGCCGTCTGAGTGGTTACTCTCGATCTGTTCGCACACCGCATCGAGTGATACGAACGGCCCGACAAGTCCACGACCTCTGCTAGTATCGTGAGGCACGGTCACGATGCACGTGGAGGCCTCATCACATCGATGGGTCACAGCTGGCCGGTTCGGGCACTTGCGCCAACGACGCACCAACGCGAGCAGCATGCACCGCGACGCGCTTGCCCTAGTCGCGACAGGGTCGCTCATTATCTTGCGAAACGCCGCCATGCGACCCCGAGCCGCGAGTCACGACTGTCAATCGTCCGGCCGCCTCTAACACTCCACACAACCTACGGAGGCCGCTGCTCCTCCGTCCTCTCCGGGGAGCAGACAGAATGAGCGAGCGACCTCCTCGCGCCACCGCAGTGCTCGGCACGCTCGTCCTGGTCGCCGCCGTCGCGAACCTGAATCTGACCGTCGCCAACGTAGCACTGCCGTCCATCGGCGAGGCGTTCAACGCGTCGCAGTTACAGTTGAACCTCGTCGCCGTCGGATACTCCTTGGGGTTGGCAGCGTCGGTGCTTTGGTTCGGCGCGCTGGGTGACCGTTACGGCCGGAAGCTGATGATTGTGCTCGGGATGACCGCGGCGATCCCAGCGTCGTTGCTCGCCGGACTGGCCCCAGGCTGGATTGTGCTGTTCGTAGCGCGGGTCTTCGGCGGGCTATCGGCCGGACTCACCTATCCGACGACACTGGCCCTGGTCACGGTGATGTGGTCAGGCCAGTCGCGCACCAAAGCAATAGCCCTCTGGTCGGCTCTGGGCACCGGCGCCGCCGTCATCGGGCCGTTGCTGTCCGGCATCCTGCTCCAGTCTTTCGAGTGGGGCTCAGTCTTTCTCGTGACAATCCCCTTGGCGGTCGCGGCTTTGCTGCTCACCCTGCGGCTTGTCCCTTCGCACCTGACCGAGTCCAAGGATCCCGTCGACAACCTCGGCGGGGTGGTGTCGGCCGTGATGATCGGGATGCTCGTCATCGGCCTGAACATTGTCGCCGCGCCGAACATGCTGGGCCTGGCCGTTGGATTGTTCGTGGGCGCCGCGGTGCTGGCGGCAGCATTTGTTCTCCGCCAGCGCCGAGCCCGCAATCCCCTCTACGATCTGTCGGTAGCGGCGCGGCCAACGTTCTGGGTCGCGGCGGTGGCCGGCATCATCATCTTCGGGTCGCTCATGGGCGTGCTGTTCATCAATCAGCAGTACCTGCAGAATGTACTCGGCTACGGCTCCGTCGCTGCCGGCGCTGCCATCATCCCGGCGGTTGTGATAATGGTCCTCATCGCCCCTACTTCAGCGACCCTCGTCGGCAAGTGGGGTTCCCGTGCGACGCTGCTTGCCGGCCAGTCGTTCCTCGGCCTATCTTTCGTCGCCATGCTCTTTCTCTGGGGCGAGGGCACCCCGTACGTCGTGGTGGCGATCCCCCTGGTGCTGATGGGCATCGGAGTCGGTCTGGCGCAGACCCCATCGTCGAACTCGCTCACCAGCTCGGTACCGATCCGGAGGGTCGGGATGGCCTCGGGCACGGCAGATCTGCAACGCGACTTCGGTGGCGCGCTCATGACCTCCCTGTTTGGGGCCTTGCTGAGTGCCGGCTACGCGTCGGCAATGGGCACCGCGATCTCGACCTCCGGCCAGAACGTGACCACAGCCACCCAGAACGCGCTGCAAATGTCGTTCGCCGGCGCCTCCAACATCGCCAAGAACAACCCGGAGTTCGCTGATCGGATCGTCGCGGCAGCTCGATCTTCGTTCCTGGCCGGCGACAAGCTCGCCTACATTGCCGGCTTCATCGCCGTCATCGTCGGAGCCGCGCTGGTCTTCTTCGCCTTCCCTCACCGCGAGGAAGAGCAGCGGCTCCATACACGCTATCGGACCGAGGACCAGAGCACCGGGGCTGGAGCCTCATAGTGCCTCGCAACCGAGGCGGGAAGCGCGGCAGTATGACCAGCGAGAGCGCGCCGGCCGCCACCTCCTCCAGTTCGCCCATCGGCAACTTCGTCGGAGGCTTCGTCGCCGGGCTCTACAGTGTTCCGGAGGGTATCGGCTACGCATCATTGGCTGGTGTGAATCCGATGCTCGGCATCTACTCCGGTATGGTGCCCGTCGCAGTCGGGGCAGCGACCACCGGATCGTTGCTGATGATGAGCACGCTCACGTCGGCAATCGCTCTCACGATGGGCGACGTCCTCGCCGACGCCGGCTTCACCGGCACCCAGCTCCCGCGAGCGGTCTTCACCATGACCCTGCTCGCCGGAGTGATCATGGTCGTCCTCGGAGCACTGAAGCTGGGGAAGATCGTCAACTTCGTCTCGAACGCAGTGATGACCGGTTTCGTGATGGGCGTCGCCATCCTGATCATGGTCGGCAAGTTCGACGAGATCTTCGGCAGCGGCCCGTCCGGCTACTCAAACAAGATCGTCAAGGCAGCCGAGATCGCGATACACCCCGGCAACTGGGACTTCACGACCACCGTCGTTGGCCTGGGCGCCATCGGCCTTGCCTTCGCCCTCAAGGCGATTCCCCGCCTCGAACGCTATGCACTCGTGATCGTAGTCATCGTCGGCACTGCGGTCGTCTGGGTCTCCGGCATCCACACCGCGCTCATCAGCGATTCGGCAACAATCCTGACGGGCCTCGATGCGGTGCCCATCCCGACCAGCGTCTCAGATCTCCCTGACCTGAGCATGATACCGACGCTCCTCGTTGGCTCGATCTCCATCGCGATCGTCGCGCTGGCACAAGGTGCGGGCATCCGGCCCGCGTTCCCGAATCCGGACGGGACCCGAGCGAGCGCCTCGCGCGACTTCCTCGGGCAGGGGCTCGGCAACGTCGCGGGGGCCTTCTTCCAATCCACTCCGGTCGGCGGCTCCCTGTCGCGAACCGCCGTCAGCGCCGACGGCGGTTCGACCAAACGCTGGGCCGGCTACGTGGCTGGTGGATCGGTGCTAGTCCTCGTGGTGGCGCTAGGACCGGTCATCGGGCACATCCCCGAAGCCGTGATCGGCGGACT
Organism: Thermoleophilia bacterium; assembly: GCA_041393415.1. Classification (GTDB taxonomy): domain Bacteria; phylum Actinomycetota; class Thermoleophilia; order UBA2241; family UBA2241; genus CAIXSE01. Next base: position 713,118 of record JAWKKE010000001.1, read on the forward strand.
GCTCTTCGTGATCGGCGTCGAACTCGTCATCGGCCGCGTCCCCGACGCTCGTCTTGCCTGGCGCGCGGGGTGGACCCCACGGGTACTGTTGGCAGTGACTCTGGTGCTGACCCTGGCCGTGCCTCTTCAGTGGGCAATCCTGACCGGCGCGGCGCTCTCCTTGCTCGCCTACGTCGGCGCCAGCAGCGCGCAGGCTCACCTACATCGCCTCACCTACGACGAGCAGGGATGGCTAGTCACCGACGACATACCGGCCACCCTGCCCGCGGACGAACCGGTCCTGTTGCGCTACTCCGGTCCAAACTTCTTCGCCGTCGTAGCCTCGATCATCGACCAGCTTCCCGCGCCAGACCCGAAACACCCCGGCGTCGTGGTCGTCGACGTCGGGGCGCTCAACCACTTCTCGAGCACCATGCTCAAGGACGTCGAGCATTACCTCCGCCGGCTCGCCTCCGCAGACAGCGCGCTCGTCCTCGTCGGTGTCGCCGACGAGGCTCGTGACGCCCTCCGGCGCACCGAGATCGCCGGCCTCATCGGCGAGCAGAACATCCTGGCGCGCGATCGGCATCTGGACGCGACCCTGGAGGCCGCCCGCAAGCGAGGCCGCGAGCGGCTCGCGGAACTCCGTGCTGAGAGCAGATCGGGCTGAGCCGACTCTACGACGCCTGGACTCCCGCGCTCGTTTCTGCCGTCGTCGGCAACCGATGCGATCCCATACGGCGTGCCGTCGGCAGCAAGATCAGGAGCAACACGATGGCGCCCACCAGCACAAACGGCAACGTCATCCCGCCGGCGAAGTTCTGCGCCGCTACGACGATGGCAGCCGACAGATTGCGTTGAGCCGTTCCCAGGCTCATGACGCTGCGTATTTCGGGATCACGGCCGCCGAGCAACAGCCCGATGACGAGCGAGCCGATGATGAACAGCAGCAGGGCTCCAATGCCCCCGGTCCCGATCAGGTCAACGATGTTGGAGACGTTGAGACCGAGGCCGACCACGAGCAGGACGAGCAGCGATACGGTCGAGACCTTATTCATCAGCGGCTGGTACTTCGCGGCGGTATCGGGCGAGTGCCATCTGACGAGCAGGCCGACTGCCAGGGGAATCAGCATGAGCACCACCAGGGACTTGGCGATGTCCCAAGCGCTAACCGACACACCAGACAGCAGCCACGGTAGCACGAGCGGAAGGTAGACGATGGTCACCACCATGAGGAGCACCATCATCCCGACGCCAAGGGCGATATCGCCTTTGGCTCCCTGCACAAGCTTGGGCAGGAACGGAGCCCCGGCCGCACACGAGAGGATGATCAGGCCGTCCTTCAGCGACTCCTCGATCGGGATCACCGAAACGATGCCGTAGGCCAACAATGGCACCAGAGCGAAGTTCGCGACGAGCGCCAGCACGACGAGACGGACGTTTCGCAGGGGCTTCAGGATCATCGCCATGGTCAGACTCAGTCCCATGGCCAGCATGCTGGCGACGACGAACAGAACGCCAGATATCTGCGCCAAAGCGGTGAGGAACTGCGAGGTGCTCACGATCTCTCCCCAGTCATGAGTGACACTGCATCCTCACCGAGCATGCAGCGGACATGCCGGCGGCGCTGATGCGCCGCCGGCATGTCCCCTTGCGCCATACGTCTCACGTCGACGGCCGAGCCCGCCGCGTTCCACTCAACGTGACTTCTCAACCTTCACGAGTCCGGGTCGATCACCGCGCACGCACCCCTCAAGGAGTCACGATGTTGAACCAGAAGTCGAACGTGTCGAGCAGCGAAACGAGCTCGTGGACCGCGTCAGCGTTGCCCTCGATCTGCACGGCGGCGCTCGCGATTTCATCCTGGAGCGTCGACGTCTGCAGGATGATCTCGTTCAGCGCGGTCCGCGTCAGCGTCAACGTAGCGTCAGCGTTGGCGTCGTGCCGGCCCGGCGAGTGGTTCAGGGCCGCGTTGGCAAGGAAGAGGACGGCCTGTTCCTTTGTGTCGGTGAACTCGAAGTTGACGGTGATCGTCTTGCCGGCGGCCTTGGGACCGTTGAGACGCACGCCGAGATAGTCGAAGAACGTATCCAAGGTCATGGCGCGCACGGTGTCCGGACTGGCAGTGTTCGGCGCCGGCAGTTGCATCACGCCCTGGCGTAACTCTTGCGCCCCGGTGAGGTAGAAGTTGCGCCAGGGACCGGCCTCCGACTGATAGCCCAGCTGTTCGAAGGCGTCAGCCAGCAGCTCGCGAGCCCTTTGATGCTCAGGGTCGGCGAAGACGACGTGCTTCACGACCTCGGCGACCCAGCGGTACTCGCCGTCGGCGAAGGCGGCGCTGGCGCTCTCCACAACCTTGTCGGCGCCACCCATCATCGCCACATACTTCTTCGCCGCTTCCTCCGGCGGCAGCGTGTAGAGCGTCGCCGGGTTGCCGTCGAACCAGCCCAAGTATTTCGTGTAGGTCGCCTTGACGTTGTGATTGAGCGAGCCGTAGTAGGGACGCATGGCCCAGTGGCCGGCAAGCTCCGGCGGAAACTCAACCATCTCGGCGATCTCCACCGGCCCGTAGCCGTGGTTGGCCAAGCGCAACGTCTGGTCGTTGATGTAGCGATAGCCGTCGCGCGCCTTCTCCAGCATTTCGAGCACGCGCTCAGAACCCCAGACCGGCCAGTGGTGCATACCGTACATTACGTCCGAGCGGTGACCCCACATGTCGATCGTCTCGTTCAAGTACTTGGACCATGCCTGCGGATCACGACAGCTCGTACCACGCATCGAGTACGTGTTGTGCAGAGTGTGGCAGCAGTTCTCGGCGGCACAGACCGCCTTCAACTGCACGATGTACCAGTGCATCTCGGCCGGAGCTTCGGTGTCCGGCGCCAGCAGGAACTCGAAGTCGAGACCGTCGATATTCATCCTCTGACCGGTCTCGGTGATCTCGTGCGTCGGTGGAATCAGCGAGATCGTACCATTCGAGGTCGTCATGCCGAGGCCAGAGCCGACTTGTCCCTTGACGTCGCAAGGCAGCAGGTTGCCATACATGTAGCTGGCCCGCCGGCTCATCACATTGCCTGCCAGAACGTTCTCGGCAACGGCAGCCTGCAGGAAACCGACCGGGGCAATGATCTTCACCTTGCCGGCCTTCACGTCGGCCTCGGAGACAACGCCGCGCACACCTCCGTAGTGGTCTGCGTGGCTGTGTGAATGGACGACAGCCACCACCGGCTTCTTGGGACGGTGAGCGTAGTACAGCTCGAGCGCTGCCCTGGCGGTTTCCGTGGAGATGAGCGGATCAAAAACAATGAGACCAGTATCGCCTTCCACGATGGTCAGATTCGATAGGTCGGCGGTGCGCACCTGGTAGATCCGGTCGACCACTTTGTAGAGACCGCCCTTGACCACGAGCTGGGACTGCCGCCAGAGGCTCGGGTTGACCGTGTCCGGCGTCGGTGCGTCATCGCTGATGAAGGCAAACCTAGAGAGATCCCAGACGACTCGACCGCCGTCGTCTTTGATCACACCGTCATCCGGCAACGCGGCGATGAAGCCACGCTCAGCTTCCTCGAACTCGCGCCGATCCGAGAAGGGAAGCGTCTCCAACAGCTTCTGGTTCGCCGCCCGAGTAGCGGCGGTCGCCTCCTTGCGTCGGCCGCTCATAATCGTTCTCCCTTCTCCGTGGACTCATCGTCCCGCGGACTCAGTACCTCATTCACGCGACCGCATGGTATGTGCGGTGTAGGCGCGCTCAGCATCCTACAACCGGGGGCGCACAGGTCGGATCGTTTGCAGCATGTGACCGCAGGGTAGGTGCTTCGAGTCGCCCGTCACACGTAACCACTGCCGAATGGAACTCGGCGGAGGCGAGGAGATACCGACGGCACAGTACGGCAGACGCGGCCGAGACTCGCCACGCGACCTCTGGCGGTGAGTCCTCGGTGACTATCGAGAGGAGGGGGGACACCGTGATCGAAGTGATCCCGGGCAGCTCGGGCAACGTACTTGGCTACAAGGTGTCGGATGACGTGACCAAGGACGACTATGCCATTCTCGACCCCGCGGTGGAGGCGGCGGTGAAGGAGCACGGTAGCGTCCGGCTGCTTCTCGACCTCACCGCGTTTCGCTGGGAGAAGATCGACGCTTGGGCCTCCGACTTCGCGTTCGGCAGAACGTTCAAGCAGAATATCGACAAGATGGCGATCGTCGGCGACCGAAGGTGGGAGCGATACCTTGCGAAGGTCGCCGGGCGCTTCTACGCCAAGGAGGCGCGCTTCTTCGAACGCGACACCGACGGCTGGGACTGGCTGCGACGCTAGCGGCCGACCCATACCTTGAGTCCTCGACGCCGGCTCGTGCAGTTGCTCATCGAATCCCCGCGCCCTTGAAGGCACCGATCACTGCCTTTACACCGAGGTAGGCGAGGACCAAACCGAATAGCCCGATCAGCAGAACGCCGATGACGTCGACGGAGTCAGACCCTCCGACGCGCACGTTTCCGATCCTCACGCCGACGGCGCTGTCGGCCTCAACGTCGAACGACCAGATGTACGCCAGCCACAGCAAGCCGGCGCCTGCGGCAGTAATTACTGCGCCGAGAAGACCAAGGAGAAGGCGAGAGAACCCGCTCGAGCGATCTGGCTTCTGTGGTGAATGCGAACCTCGAGTCCGTCGCACGGCCATGGCGCCCCTCCCAGCCGGGTGGATACGGCTACCAGCTATCTTAGCCTCGCCGCCGAGTCCGCAAACAAGCATCGCCGGACGACCCGGCACAGGCCGCCGGCACCGCAATGCAGTAGTCTTGTTGGGACCGAGCGCGACGCAGGGGAGGCGATGTCGATGAAACTCGGCGACTCGGCTGTGCTCGTCCTCTCTCGCGCCCAGCGAGCGCGGGCCGCGTTTGACCACCGGTACCTCGGCGTCGACCACCTGTTTCTGGCCATCGACGCCCTCGATGACGAAGGGCTGATTCGGCGTTTCGCCGCGGAGCGCTCAGACCTCCGTGAAGCCGTTCGCCGCGTGCGTGAAGCGGCGAGCGGCGAGCTGTACCCAGACGGCGACTACCTCGGTCCGACCTTGCGCGCGCAGCGCGTCATGGCTGAAGCCGAGAGACTCGCCGCGACGGTGCGGCCGGAAGGCAGCCCAGACCACTTCGTATGGGCGCCACATATCCTTCTCGCCATACTCGCCGAGGACCACGGCGTGCCTGCCAGAGCACTCGCAACCTTGAGCTGTGACCTCACCGCAATGAGCGAGTCGATCCGCGAACTCATCCTCACTGAGGAATGGGCGGAGAAGGCCTATCGCCTTGCGGGCACGAGAGAACGAGCATGGTCGTCTGCCTACTCAGCAGCGAGTCCTGAGCAGAACATCGCCCGCCTGCACCAGGCGAACGGGCCACCTGAGGCCCGCTTCGAGATCGTCGCCGGGCCGAACGACGGATTCACGTTCGCCTTCACCAGCAGCGGCGAGATCGCATTTGAGGGCGAGATCCTCGGCCCTCCGCCCGGGAGCGGACTTGGCCCCAAAGACGTTGACGACATGGAGGTCGAGATCGGCGACCACGGCATCGCGCTCACCTGTGAGGTCACCTACTGGCTGAACGGGGCGGAGGTCACCGGCACCCATCCGCTGAGCGACGGTGATGTTGTGCGGGTCGGCATGACTGAGATGATGTTCATTCAGCGCGACATCACTTCGACTCACGCACCCGCCGACGTTCGACAGCAGAAGCAGACATAGGACACTGCCTCTGTGAAGCCGTGTCGCTGCCTTCTCGGCCTGCACTCGTGGAGCAACTGCCGCTGCACGCGGTGTGGATGGGTGCGCAACCGTGACAAACCACGACATGACTTCGCCGCTGTTGACGGATACAAGCACGCGTGCCAGGACTGCGGCCTCATCGAATCACATACCTTCACCGCCGAGATGCGCTGGGAGGACTGGGGCGGCTGGGATTCCGTCGGTCCCTGGCGAGCACAAGATAATGAGTACCGTGTCTGCCGCGACTGCGGATACGAGAGATCCTCCACCACGCGAGAGCAAAGGGAGCTACCGCAGATCATGTCGCCAATCGGATTGCGCAAGTCATAAGGCAGGCGATGAGCCAAGCAGGCCCACCGCCTGTCCTGCGTCTTTGAACGCCACCACTACTTCGCGTCGACGACAGCCAACTACAGCAGCCGGGAGAAGAGCCGCACCACAGAATTGCGGAGCCGTGTCGCAGCGCTGACGCCCTGTACGTCGGATGCGGTGACGAGTCGGCAGTCATTGAGGTCGAGCTCATACTGCTCGGCGTACCGGGTGGTGATGGCCGTGTCGTAGATCACAGCCGCCACCTCATCGTGCAAGATGATGCTGCGGATATCCCAGTTGCAGGTGCCGATGATGCAGACCTGGTCATCAACGATCACGGTCTTTGCATGCAGAAAGCCAGCCATGTACATGTGCACCTGCACGCCGGCATCGACGAGTTGTGCGAAGTACGCCTGCGCAGCGTAGAAAGGAATTCTCTTGTCGGGCACGCCGGTCATCATGAAGCGCACGTCCACGCCGGCGCGAGCCGCAACGCACATGGCCGTGATGAGCGGCTCATCGGGGACAAAGTACGGCGATTGGATCCAGACGCGCTCCCGAGCCGCGATGAGGGCGATGATGAATGCGTCGCGGATCGCCTTGTTGCGAGTGGCGACACTCGAGTGCAGCATCTGCACGGGGGTGCCCTCCCCCGGCGCGTGTGCGCGGGCCTCGGGCATATACCCCGTGGCCAAGTCCTCCGAGCGTCCGTTCAGCAGCCATCGTGTCGCGAACAGGCTGATGAACGGAGCGACAATCGGACCTGTCATGCGCACATGGGTGTCCCGCCACACCTTGAACCGCTTGCCGCCGTCGATGTACTCCTGGCCCAGGTTCATGCCGCCGGTGTACACGACCTTGCCGTCGACAAGGGCGATCTTCATGTGGTTGCGGTAGTTGATGCGCGTGAGGCTCCTGTAGCAGGGCACGACGTCGGCGCCGGCGGCCGCTAAGGTGCGCAGTTCCTTCTTGGAGTAGAGGATGCAGGTGAGCCAGTCGTACATGATGCGGACCTTGACGCCCGCCATGAGACGCTCGAGAAGGACCTCCGTCACCTTGGCCGTGAGCTCGTCCTTCTTCCAAATGAGGTACATCAGGTGAATGTAGACTTCAGCCCGCGCCATGTCCTCGAGCAGCGCCGGAAACTTCTCCGCGCCGGCGGAGTAGACGTCGAGCGTCTCGGCGGGCAGCGGCGGCAGGTACGTCCCACTCTCGCCGGCGGCCTCGATCTTGCCGGCCGCCGAGCCGTCGAGCCCGGCAACTGCGGCCGCCGTGAACCCTGCATTAGCCTCAAGTACCGGTGTCAGCGACGTCTCCACAAGCTCCTCGAGCGACTGACGCACACGCCGTCTGCTTCGGGAGTCCCGGCGGAAGTTGCGGCCGATGAAGAAGTAGAGGACAACACCCAAGACTGGCAGCAACACGATGACGAACAGCCAGGCAAGCACTGTGCTCGGGTCACGATCGTCCGTGATCAGGGCCACGACGACGCCCACGAGCGCGACGGCGATCATCGCGTCAACGATGACGAGGGCAACCGCGGCGGGTTCGGTCGCCAGATGACAGCACAGCTGAGAGGCCAGCGCCGAAGCCGCGATGCCCATGGATGCCTCCTTGACAGGTAGCGGGCGCGACGACGCAGAGCCGACGCGACCGCCGGCCATCATAGCAGGCAGGCCAGCAGGCAGAGACCCTGTGCACCGCCACGCATGCGCCTCACTGACAGTTCCGAAGCTTAGCGAGGACTCACGTGCTTGCGACGGCGATGGGGCGAGACCGATCGCTCGTCAGGTCAACACGGCGGCTACAGAAATCGCAGCGCGCCCGTCGGCACCGATATTCATGAGCGGGCAAATTGCTCTATGGCGGACTCGATCGCCCCTGTGACTACGCTTCTTCCTCCGGCGAGATCCTCTTGATCTTGAACCCCGTGATCCCGAGGACGAGCGACAGGAGCGGGCTGAAGATGTTGAACAGACAGTAAGGGAGGTACAGCATCGTCGGCACGCCCAGTGTCGCCGACATGTACGCGCCGCACGAGTTCCACGGGACAAGCGCAGAGGTTACCGTGCCTCCGTCGGCGGCGGCGCGCGAGAGATTCTGTGGAGCCAACCCTCGCTTGCGAAACTCAACCTTGTAAAGGCGTAGTGGCAGAACCAGCGCAATGTACTGGTCGCCGGCGACGATATTGAGACCGATGGCGGTCGCCAGCACAGATACGAAGAGCAACGCAGTGTTGTGTGCCCGTTCCAGAAGAGGGTTGATCAGCTTCGCCAGCATCCCGAACTCCTCCATGAGCGTACCGAAGGTCACCGCCCCTATGATGAGCCAGAGCGTGTAGAGCATACTGTCCATGCCGCCACGCGAGAGTAGGGAGTCGATGTCCGAGATGCCTGAGTTGGCCTGATAGCCGTTGGCCATGGCGGTCCAGATGCCCTTGATATAGACGATCGGCAGGGCAAGCGACGGATCGTCGACGAAGCGCACAATCGCGTCCGGCTGCAAGATCACAGCGGTGACGCCGGCGATCAGCGCCGAAGCCATGATGGCGAGCGCTGCGGGGACCTTGCGGATGGACAGGAGAACGAGGCAGAGCAGCGGGATCAAGTTGAGCGGAGTGATCCAGAAGAGCTGGTCGAGCTTCGCCAGTTCGATGCCGGTCGTGACGTCGCCTGCCGGCTGAACCGTGAGCCCCAGCAAGCCGAAGATCACCAGCGCCAGGCCGAAGGCCGGCCCCGAGGTCCATATCTGCGCCCGGATATGCTTGTGGACGTCGACGCCGGCCAACTGAGCGCTCAACACCGTCGTCTCTGAGAGGGGCGAAGTCTTGTCCCCGAAGTACGCCCCCGAGATCACCGCGCCGGCCGTGATCGCCGGCGACACACCCACCAGCGAGGCAATGCCGATAAGCCCCACGCCAATCGTCCCCGCGGTCGTCCACGAACTGCCGATGCCCAAGGACACAGCAGCGCAGACCAGCGCAGCGGCCGGATAGAACCAGCTCGGCTGCAGCAGACGAATGCCGTAGTCAACAAGTGTCGGGATCGTGCCCGACATGTTCCACGTGCCGATGAGCGCGCCCACAGCGAGCAGGATGAAGATCGCACTGACGATCGAAGAGACGGCCCGTCCGCCAGAGGCCGAGATTTCATGCCAGGGGTGCCGGTTCTTGAGAATGATCGTGGCTGCAACCATGCAGCTGAGCAATAGAGCCACCTGCACGGGCCCGTCGATTGCGGCCACGCCGTAGAGCGCGACTGCGCCCGCAATCGAGACGATGAGAGTGACAATCGGTAGCGCAACGTCGAGATTGGACGGCGCTTTCGGCTGTTTGCCGCTTGAGTCGAGATCAGTGTCCACGGCGCTTCCTTCCCGAACGCCGCTCAGACGGGATCGCGTAGCAGGGGACACGTCATGCAGTGCCCGCCGCCGCGTCCTTTGCCGAGCTCCGATCCTTCGATCTCGAGCACCTCGATGCCCGCCTTGCGAATGTTGGCGTTCGTGTACGGCGTACGCGTGTAGGCGACAACGACACCAGGCTTGAGTGCGACCATGTTGTTGCCGTTGTCGTACTGCTCACGTTCCGCCTGAAACTCGTCGCCACCGGTCGGAATGGTGTTGAGCTTCGGCACATCCAGCGCGCTGGCGATGGTTGACAGGAAGTCGTTCTCCCGTGTGACCCTGAGAGTCCCCGGAGTGTCGCCGGGACGCAGACTCCACGTCACCGTGCTCTCGATCACCGGAGGGAAGTACGTGGCGACGTCATGATCGAGGAGGGTGAACACCATGTCGAGATGGATCCAGGTCGAAGCCTTGCCGATGTAGGCGGCTATGACACGATCCGCCGCTCCCTTCGCGAACATCGCCAGGGCGACCGTCTCCACCATCCGAGCCGTGGTGCGCTCGCTGATGCCGATCACGGCAGTGCGGTTGCCGATGGGCATCATGTCGCCGCCCTCCATTGAGGCGGCGCCGAAGTCTTCGAGGTCGAATGAGCCGTCTTCGCCCAGGGGCGGATACCAGAAGTCGAACTCGGCGTCGCGGAACATCGGGTGAAAATGGTAGACGACGTTCACGTTCACGGACTCGCGCCGCCGTGCATGATAGGTCATCGGGTTCAGCGTGACCCCACCGAAGAGCCAAGCCGAGGAGTCCCGCTGGAAGAGCGTATTCGGCAGCGGCGTGAGCACGAAGTGCTTGTCGGTCTGCCGATGCGCAGTGAGGGAGCGCGACTCGAGATCAAGGTGCTTGATATCGAGCTCTTCATAGGTGAGGCCACCGATGAGGTGCTGGGCGAGGTCCTCATCGGAGAACTCCAGCATACGCTCCCTGGCCGCGTCGACGAGTGAGGGGCCAACCGTCAACGGCGTGACAGTGCGCTCGATGGCGTACTTCCTCGCGTCGGGGTTTGCCAGCGCCTCGGCGAGCAGCTGTTCGATGTACAGGACCTCGGCTCCCTGGCTTCGCATAATGTCGACCAAGGCATCGTGCTGCTGCTGGGCACGCTCCACCCATACCGAGTCGTCGAAGAGCAACTCCTTGTGGTTGGATGGCGTCAGTCGGGCAATATCGAGTCCCGGCCGATGAACCATGACCTTGCGAAGCTGACCCACCTCCGAGTGGACGCCGAAGCGCGAAGGCGTGGCCCCTGCCTGCTGCGTGCTCATGTGTTGCTTCCCCCTTGCTGTGCGGTCCCGCACAGGCCGACTTAGAAAGTAATCGTCCCGGTCGCCAAGGCCACGATTCCGACAATCGCGCCGATGACCGAGACCGCCAGGATCACCAGTTCGCGCGCCGAGAACAGACGTCGACCCTGTTCTCGCCGCGCCATTACGAAGAGGACGGTCGCCGGCGCGTAGATGATGAACGACACGAGCGCGAACTTGAGACCCGCGGCAACCAGCAGGAAGGCTGTGTAGGAGGTCGCCAGTAGGCCGATCACCAACTCTTTGCCGCGCCCGCCCGGGACGTCGTGATAGGACTCACCGGTAAGCGCATGCTTGAGCGCGTAGGCAGCCGAGAGCACGAACGGGATGAGCGTGAGCGCCGCCGTCAGATCCAAGGCGAAGTTGAAGGCGTTCTCCGAGAACAGCACCACCACGAGCATCACCTGGACGAGGATGGTGGTCATCAGCAGTGCGCTTCGCGGCACGTCGTTGCGGTCCGAGCGAGCGAGGAAGGTAGGCATATCGCGGTCCTTCGCCGCGACGAACAGCACTTCCGCGGCCATCAGGGTCCAGGCGAGGTATGCGCCGAGCACCGAGATCATGAGGCCGATACTGACGAACCACGCCCCCCAGGCACCCATCGCCGCTCGCAGCACGCCCGCCATCGAGGGCTGACGAAGGTCGGCGAGCTCGCTCTGCGGCAGGATGCCGTAGGAAACGAGCGTCACCGATGCAAAGACCGCAAAGACACTCAGGAAGCCTATGATGGTGGCCTTGCCGACATCCTCGCGGCGCTTGGCATGCCGGGAGTAGACGCTCGCCCCTTCAACCCCGAGGAAGACGAAGACCGTCACCAGCATCGTTCCTCTGACCTGCTCGAACAGCGATCCACCATACATGTCGGTCGTGATGTTCGCCCAGAAGGTGTTCAGATCCAGCGCAAACACGCAGAGGAGGACAAAGACGAGAATCGGCACCATCTTGGCAATGGTCACGATGCGGTTGAGAACGGCGGCGTCCTTGGTACCGCGGCGGATCAGCAGGAAGAAGACCCACACGCCCACCGACGAGAGCGCGGCGGCGAGTACGGTGTCACCGTGGCCGAGAACGGGGAACAGAGCTCCCAAGGTCGACATGATGAGCACCCAGTAAGTCACGTTCCCGACACAGATGCTCGCCCAGTAACCGAAGGCGGAGAAGAAGCCGAGGTACTCGCCGAACCCCGCCTTCGCGTAGGCGTAGACTCCGGCGTCGAGATCGGGCTTGCGCACGGCGAGCGCCTGGAAGACGAAGGCAAGCATCAGCATGCCGAGGCCGGCGATGACCCACGCTATCAGGGTGCCGAGCACACCCGTCTGCGATGCGAAGCGCGCGGGCAGAGAGAAGACGCCGGCGCCGACCATTCCTCCGATGACCATCATGGTCATCGTCGACAGCGTCAGCTTCGCCGTCGTCGACTCTGACCCGCCTACTAGTTCGCCGTCCGAATCTTCCGCGTTTGCCACGTCGCTCTCCCCTCTGACCGTCTCTAGTTGCCGGAGCGCGATCCGAGCGTCACGTCCACGCTCGTCGCCTCCCCGTTCCTCACCAAGTCGACCGTGATCGTCTCGCCGGGCTCGCGCTGATTGATCTGAGCGGCCAGATCGACCGCACTCCCGACCGGCTGGCCGTCAATGGCGGTGATCACATCCCCGCCGGCGACGAATGGCTGCCCCTGGACGAGCACGTACCGGCTGCCGGCGCGAATGCCGGCCTCGGCCGCTGGGCTGCCTGCCTCGACGCGCACCACGAGCAGGCCTTGGTCGACGCCGATGTCGAGCACGCTGGCCAGATCGCTATTGAGGCCGTGGCCGGACGCGCCAAGAAAGGCGTAGTGCACTTCGCCGGAAGCGATCAACTGATCCATGACTCTTGTGGCCGTCTCGATCGGAACAGCGAAACCGAGACCCTGGCTGCCGCCGGATTGCGTCGCAATCATCGTGTTGACGCCTATGACCTCTCCGTTTGAATCAAACAGAGGGCCACCAGAGTTGCCCGAGTTGATCGCCGCGTCCGTCTGGATCCCGTTCGGAATCACAGCACCGTTTGGTGAGGTGAGGTTGCGGCCGATCGCGGACACTATCCCGGATGTCACGGTGAACGACAGACCGAGGGGATTCCCGATTGCGGTCACCGGCTCACCCTCCTGTAGATCGACGGATTCCCCCATTACCAACGGGGTGAGCGAAGACGCGTCCTCAGGGTCGATCTTGAGCACGGCCACGTCGCTGTTCTGATCGGCGCCGATGAATTCTGCTCTGATCGGCGAGCCGGTCCCCGAGCCCGTCGCCTCCCGAAAGACCACGACGACGTTGGCCGCGTCTCGCCCGTTCTTCGTGACCACGTGAGCGTTGGTGAGGATGTAGCCGTCCGCGGACGCCACGAATCCCGAGCCCATGGAGCTGTCGCCTATCCCGCTGCCGCCGGCGAACGTGGCACGTACCTCAACGACGCCGGCGGCGTTGCGGCTGAAGATGTCCATCGGCGTCAGCGAGCCTCGCGAGGCCGTTGCCTGTGAGCCACCGGTTGTCACAGAGATGACGCCCGTCGCCAGAAGAAGGGCGACGACGGCGAGGACGGCAAGCGCTCCCCCAACGAGGAGCACCGCCGTCCTCGAGGACTTCATGCGGCTTCTCCTAGGAGATGAGCAGTCACATCAGATCCCGTAACCGAGTCGGTAGCGACAGCGAAGCACACCCCTTCTGGCTCGCGATTCATAGGGGGTACCTGAGAATAGCAGCGAGGCTGTCACCAGCGGGGAGGTCGCCCTTACGCACGCCAAGCACACGCGCTCCGGTAGAAAGCGCGCGGCGCGCAATCTCATCCACAACGCCGTAGGTGCTGCCGCCGGGTTCGCCGAATTGCACGGCACCGTCTTCTTCGTCGACGGTGCCGGGGACGACCGCGTCGATGTCGACGAGCAGCAACGAGATGGCGCCCCAGGTCGCTGCCCGCGCGGCCACCTGCACGTCCGTTGTGGTCCTACCCTGCCCGGCACGCGCCTCGAAGAGAGCGGCGATGCTCTTGAGTTCCTGGGCGAGCAGCGCATCCAACACCTTGCGGGCGGCGGTGGCGAGCTCGGCGTCCGTGAGCGCCTCCGGGTTGCCGCCGATGCCGTCAGCTGCCAGGAAGGGGTACGTGTTCGCCGCTCTGTAGATAGCATCCAGAGGAGGTGCGGCCGCGAGGACGAGCGGAGTTTCCCGCCCGCCCAGCAGTTCGCGAATAGCACCATCCACCTGGCGCGCATACTGGCCCATGCGCACCTTCTGTCCCTCCGCGCCTTGAATGCGACGACTCGGTGAGCGATCCGTGATCGACGCCTTGCCGACGGAACTGGCGGCATCAGCCGGCATGTCGGGAACGTCAACAGCGAAGGCGGGCATGTCGGGCGAGACCTCGACTAGCCGAACGGAGCCCTGCGCCAGCGCGAGAACAAAGGCAGACTGCGGCACCGTCATGCTGCGCAACAGCGGCTTGATGAAGAAGCGATCAGCGACCTCCACGACGGGCTCCAGCCTATGCGGGAGACGAAACGTGATCACATGATCGGGATTAGCGAACACCACGAGGCTGTTGGCCTGGTATGCCCAGAACACCCTGTCTTCGACGAGCTCATCCAGCGCTTCCTGAATAGCTGCGACGCGCTTCGCATCGCAGCGCTGGCTCAACTCCGCGATGCCGTCGCGCGACAAGTTCTTGAACATGAGACGGTCGCGCTCCACGTCCGGAGTGAGCGGCGTGGTCGGAAGGCAAATTGAGAGACAGGCGGGGTCGCGCACCGCCGCGAGCCAGTCGGTGTCTGCGCGAGACGGGATGTCGACGTGGAGCAAGTGGAATCTCCTTCGGGAAGGGCACCAAAGGCGCCCGGAAGACGGAACAGTCAAGAGATGATGACGGCGGTGGCGCGGTGATCACGGCGCCACCGCCGTCGAGTACTTCGTCAGTCTCGATCCGCCCCGAAGGCCTCCTTGAGCTCGCGCTCGTCTTCGTTGGAGAGGTTCGTGCGCACCACGGTGGCTTTGATGCCCTGAACCGCATCGAGGAACTTGTCCTCCGTCATCGTGTCGATGAGCAGGAACCAGCCGGCCTTGCCCGGCGGCACGGCGCTGCCCATCTCATCGACGCCATCGCGAAGGCCCTGCTCCGCGAACCACACGAAATCATCGCTACCGATCATCCACGCCCGGACAACATGCCGACCATCGTCGCCGGCGTCCTCGGCCAAACGTCGATGCTCGACGCCGCGCGCCGACTCGCCCTCAATGGTCCGGCGAGCCTCCCGCGCGGCGTTCCCGTCGAGACAGTCGGCTCCTGGTCGTCGCTGGACCGCAGCGAGATTGAGGAACTGCGCAGCGCGGGTCTCGTCATCGAGGAGTACACAACCAAGTACTTCAGCGCGCAGCCGTTAGGTCGCCCGCTCTCCATCGCTGTTTTCGGCGCGCCAGGCAGCGGCAAGTCGTTCGCCGTCAAGCAGATCATCAGTCACGCTCTCAGCGGGGCCGCGCGGATCCTCGAGTTCAACCTGTCGCAATTCGACGACGCCAGCGAACTCACAGCGGCGTTTCATCAGATCCGCGACGCCGTGCTCGAACAGCGGCTCCCGCTGGTCTTCTGGGATGAGTTCGACACCCCGCTCAACGAACGTCGGCTCGGCTGGCTGCGACACTTCCTGGCTCCCATGCAGGACGGCAAGTTCCGCGAGGGGGAGGCCTTCCGGCCGCTGGGGCCGGCGATCTTCATCTTCGCCGGCGGCACCGCCTCGTCGTTCAACGAATTCGCCGCTGTTCGGGACGCCGAGGCCGAGGTAGTGGCCAAGAAACCCGACTTCATCAGCCGCCTGCGCGGATACGTCGATGTTCTCGGCCCCAACCCCAAGTCTCCGCAAGACGACGCCGTTGTGCTGCGACGCGCCCTGCTCCTGCGATCGCTCCTCCTGCGCAAGGCGCCGCAGATCGTCAGCGACTCCGACCCGGGCCCGGCGCTACGCATCGACCCCGGCCTGCTGCGTGCCTTCCTCCTCGCAAGCAGGTACAAGCACGGCGCTCGCTCGATGGAAGCGCTGATCGAAATGAGCGCACTCAGCGGAAGGATGCAGTACGAGCAGGCGAGTCTTCCGGCACCTCACCTGCTCGACCTCCACGTGGATGCGGCGGAATTCCTGGCGCTTGCTACCCGCGCAGAGAACGTCGACACCATTCGCGGCTAGGACGGCCGATCCCAAGGGTCATTGCCCGGCGATTGCCGTCTCGGCTGATGGGGTACCATCAGCTGCACTGGGGGTGCGTGTTGGTGCCACGGTTTGACGACCGGGGCCGACGATTGTCGTAGCCAATACAGCAGGGGGTTGAACAATGGTCAGAATGCTCGCGTCGGTGGCGCTCCATCTGCTGGCGAACGCCGTGGGTCTCCTGATCGCCACGCTGGTCCTGTCGGGATTCAGCATCACCCCCACCGCGTTCATCGTCGCGGTGCTCATCTTCACCGTCGTCGAAGTGATTCTCGGCCCGCTCATGATCAAGATCTCTGTGCAGTATGCGCCGGCGCTCAGAGGTGGTGTCGCCTTGGTCACCACGCTGGCGGGTCTCGTCGTGACGACCGTAATCACGGACGGACTCACCATCAACGGACTCACAGCCTGGGCCGTCGGCACCCTCATCGTCTGGCTGGGCGGAGTGCTGGCAGCACTCGTCCTGCCTCTTCTCCTCTTCAGGAGCGTTCTCCGTGACGAGAATGGACGCAAGTAGCTGCGCAACGCCCTTCTGCGCAACGCCCTTCTGCGCAACGCCCTTCTGCGCAACGCCCCCGCGAAATAGGAGGATGCAACGATGAGTGTATCCCTCGCTCGACGTTCGGCCGCCGAGTTCCTCGGCACGCTGTGGCTGGTCTTCGGCGGCACCGGCGCGGCGGTGCTGGCGGCCACCTTCCCCAACACGGGCATCGGCTTCCTCGGGGTGGCCCTGGCCTTTGGCCTGACGGTGGTCACCGGCGCCTACGCCGTCGGCCACATCTCGGGGGCGCACTTCAATCCGGCCGTCTCAATCGGCCTCTGGGCGGGTGGCCGCTTCCCCGCTAAGGACCTACTCGCCTACATTCCCGCGCAGGCCCTAGGCGCCATCGCGGGGTCGACAATCCTCTACTTCATCGCCAGCGGCGGCCCCGGCTTCACGCTGGCGGACGGTTTTGCAGCCAACGGCTACGGCGCGCACTCACCCGGAGGCTACTCACTCGCCGCGGCCATCATCGCCGAAGTGGTTCTCACCGCCTTCTTCATCTTCGTAATTCACGGCGCTACCGATCGGCGTGCCCCCGCCGCCTTGGCTCCGCTCGCCATCGGGCTCACGCTTACGCTGATCCACCTCGTCGGCATCCCTGTCACCAACACCTCGGTGAACCCTGCCCGCAGCCTCGCTCCCGCGCTGTTCGTTGGCGGCTGGGCGCTTGCACAGCTGTGGGTGTTCATCATCTTTCCTGTTGTGGGAGGGGTGATCGGCGGCCTCGTCTATCGTCTTGTGATCGCTCGCGGAGAAGACACCGTCTCGGCAGACTCCTGAGAAACACCAAGAAAGCGATGATGCTGTCGGATCGATCCAGCCCGGCATCAGCAATCGTGGCGATCGCGCTCAAGGTGAAAACCCAGAGGTTCGGGCTCGTAATCACCAGCAGGAAGCCCAGACCCAACGCCGGGATCGGCGCAAGGCGATCGATGGTCTCCTACCACTTGGG
The DNA here is from genome assembly GCA_041393415.1 of Thermoleophilia bacterium. Lineage (GTDB taxonomy): Bacteria > Actinomycetota > Thermoleophilia > UBA2241 > UBA2241 > CAIXSE01. Next base: position 730,598 of record JAWKKE010000001.1, read on the forward strand.
CGGCGGGGCGTCAGGATCGTCGCCCCGCCGCCGCTCCCCGGCGCACTCTGAGCGACGCTCGCACTCGTCAGGATGAAGCCGAAGATGGCGCCCTGCAAGAGACGCACCGCCGTCATGCCGCCGACGAAGGATCCGGCGCGCATCGCTCCCCGATTGAGCGAACGCAACAACACGGTGACGAAGAGGGCCTGACCCGGGCCGATGGCGCTGGCGATGCCCAGAGGCAGCAGGTTGCCAATCAATGACAGCATGCTCGGCCCCGTTCTGGCACCGACGCACCCACTTACCAAGCTTGTGCATTCTGCGGACGGTGGGCCTCGTACCTGCGCTTCCCGCAATGTACATTGCGGCGCCCCGCACACACGCCACGAGCGCCGGTGGCGGTATGGGCGCCGAATCGCACCAAGCTCTCAGGGAACTCCTAAGGAGAGCCGCTACCATCGCTGTACATGATCGCACCGGCGACAACAGCGCGCGCGCCTTCGCGGCCGGGGCTGGCAGAAATCCTCATTGCCCTGGCGTGCTTCGCCGTCTTGTGCGGCGCGGCCCTCAGTCGTCCGGTCACGCTGCTGGAGCCGGACGACTATGCCTATCGCGCCTCGATCGTCGCCCTCAGCGAGGGCCACATCATCTTGACAAACGCGCAGTACGAGGACCTCGCCAGCTCGCTACAGCAGTCCTCGAGCGACGGCGGCCCGGTCGGCGGTCAGAGCATATCCCAGTGGACCCAGTTGGACGACGGCCGCTGGGTCAGCGAGAAGAACCCCGGCTACCCGTTCCTCGCCGTTCCCTTCGAGTTGCTGGGATCGGTGCGCATGGCAGCGCTCTTCTACGGTGGCCTCGGCTGCCTGGCACTCTTCGTGGGCGCCCGGCGATGGCTCGGAGCCTGGGGCGGAACCTGGGCCGTCGGGCTGTTCTGCTCGTCCGGAGCGGCAATGGTGTTCGCATGGCGGGCCTGGATGCCGACGTTCACCGGTGTCGCACTCCTCGCCGCCGGCGCCGGGGCGCTCCTGTGGGCTCTTCTGGCCGTCGACGCGGGTGAACGACGGCGCAGCGTCATCGGCCTACTCGGGTTCCTGGCGCTCGAGGCTGCGATGCTCATCCGCTACACGGACGTCATCTCGCTCGCCGTGGCCTGCGCGGCTGTGCTCGCTCTCTGGCGCCTGCGACCAAGCACGCTCCCACGTCTCGCCCCCGCAATCTGGTTGGGCTCAGCGGTGATCGCCGGAGCGGCCACGCTCGTCTGGAATGCACTCGTCTACGGCAGCCCCTTCGCGACAGGCTACGCGGCAGGCGTCATCGTCTTTGGCCTCGGCGCGATCGCCGGCGACCTCGCCGTGGGCGCAGCCCTCGCTGCGGCCTGGTGGGGCGTGTGGGCGCTCTACTTCACCTACTACTGGACGGCGCAGATGCACGGCGGAGCGGACGGCGCCGTGCACGTGGTCCGCTTCTTCGTCCCGGCGCTCGCGCCAATTGCACTCTTGGGCGCCTGGGCACTAGTGCGACTACCGAGCTGGCTGTCGCTCGCCGCCGTCACCGGCTTCTTCGGCCTTGGCCTCTGGTCGTTTGCCGACATGGCGGCAGCGACCGCACACGGGGGTGCAGCCGGTGGGCGGCCAGGCGGGGGGTCCCCTGGCGGATCCCGGCAGACGCCAGGCGGCACACCGCCCACAGACGCTCCGGTACCGCAGGAAGGAGCGCCCGCAGCTCCTGGGACCGGTCAGCAGTAGCACAGAAGCTACGGCGCAAAGCGGGCCTCATCGCCCGAGGAAGCTCCCTCGTTGTTTCAGACCAGGCGCACCACGGCGACGATGCCGACGACGACGATGACGCCGCGCAACGCCGAGGCGTTGAGGCGGCGACCGTACCGTGCGCCGATCTGGCCACCGATGACAGAGCCGACGGCAATCGCCAGGACAACCTCCCAATCCACATCCGTGGCGAGCACGAACACGGTCGCGGCTACCGCATTGACCGAACTGACCAGCAGGTTCTTGCAGCCGTTGAGACGCTGTAGATGGTCGTCGATCATGATCCCGAGAATCGAGATCAAGATGATGCCTTGCGCAGCGCCGAAGTAGCCGCCGTATACGCCGGCGAGAGCCACCAGTGCCTGCACGCCCAGAGTCGCGCCCTCCTGACCGTCAGATCCCACCGGCCGCCGCGCGGCGAGCCGACGCGAGAGCGTCGGCTGAGCCACAACGAGCACAAGCGCGATGCATATGAGGACGATGACGATCTTGTCGAATAGACTGCTCGGCAGCACCAGCAGCAAGGTCGCCCCGGCGAGCGCGCCGAGAATGGATGCGGGCAACAGCCGCCGCAGACGCACCCGCTGGCCTTCAAGCTCGCGCCGGTAGCCATATGCGCCTGAGATTCCACCGGGGACGAGGCCGATGTTGTTCGACACGTTGGCCAGCAGCGGCGGGTAGCCGAGCGCAACCAACGTGGGGAACGTGATCAGCGAGCCGGAGCCGACCACCGTATTGATGGTCCCGGCGCCGATGCCCGCGAGCAGGATGATCAGGAAGTCGGTGACGGACATCGCACCACCGGGTCGTCACAGGGCTGGGACACCACGGATGACGAAGAGCCGGCCATCCGCGGCAACTCGATAGTCACGCCGACGCCTCGCGGACACGACAACCTGCCTGCACATTGGGCAATCTCGCCGCGCCGCAATTGGCTGACCCTGACCTATCGCGCTTGTTCGTGAACTGGATGTGCATCGGCGAGCACCACACCTAGTTCGAGGCTGGCTCGCTATGTTCCTTGGCCCGGGGCACCAACTAGGAGGCGCTCCAACAAGAGCGATGCCGGCCGGCGTGCGAAGCACCTCCGGCCGGCATCGCTACCGCTGTTCGTAGCTCACGACGTCCGCGATCCTGCAGAAGCGCACCTCGCTGAAGTGCGCCGGATACCAGTGACCGAGCGGGCGACGCTTCCTCGCGTTCGTATGACTGTCGTACACAAACTCGCCGCCGCGCCGCCCGACGCAGATGATGACGTGCTGCCACTCAACACACCCGTGCACTCTGTTGCCCAGGTAGACAACGTCGCCCGCCGCCCAGTCTGAGGGCACCTCGCGACTGACGGCGACGATGTAGCGCGAGTGCGTCGCCGAGCGCTGACTCAGCGCCCGCTTCTGGGCTTCGCAATTGACCCAAGCCAGCGTCGGGAAGGCGGCACCGTCGGCGCGCCACTCGCGACCGGCATCCGCGGTTGGACGAAGGCCGCCGGCCGCCAAGCACTGGGAGACGAAGTTGGCGCAGTCGTTGTTCGGAGACGACCAGTACGCCGAGTTCACCTTGAGCGCCCAGTGGTCCGCGTAGGCTGCGGCCGCCCGACGATCGTACGTCACCCTGACGGGCTTCCCACCCACGCCCGGCGCCGCAGCGATGACGATGAGCGCGAGCACGACCGCCAGCAGGACCGCGAGCACCGACCGGCGCCGCCGCACGGCATGAGAACGATAGATGCGGCGGCACCCTGCTTCACGAGGCATCGTCCCGAACGGCCGGAGCGGATACCTTGGCCGATCCCGCGCTCGCCTTCGAGTCGGGAGCCGCTGCTGACTCGGGAGCCGCGGACCACGGCGCCACCGGCGACGCAGACATGGCAGGCGACACCCCGGCGGGCGATGGACCGCCTGTAATCGGCGCTCCCTGAGGCGACGCACCTGCCGGCAGCGCCACCGTGAAGGCAGTGCCGACGCCGACGGCGCTCGACACGCTCACCGCACCGCCCATGGCCTCCGTGAGCTCCTTGACGATCGCCAGTCCGAGGCCGGTTCCCACCGGCCGGTCCGTGCCGTAGCGGCTGTAGAGATAGAAGCGTTCGAAGGCCCGCGGCAGGTCGTCACTGGTGAGACCGCGCCCCGTATCGGCGACCGTAATCGCGCCCGGCGCCGTAGTGATAGTCACCGTGCCCGGCGCCGGCGTGCAGCGCACGGCGTTCTCGATCAGATTGGATACGACCTGCAGCACGCGATCATGGTCGGCGACAACGTTGCCCCGCACGCGAGTGTCGAGTAAGAGCGTCAGGCCCGCGTCGCGCGCCGTCGCCTCGTAGCGGCGCGCCACATCTTCCGCTACGGCCACCAGATCGACCGGCTCGCTGCGCACCGTGAATGCGCTCTTGCGCATGCGGCCCGACTCCAGCAGGTCTCCCACAAGTCGCTCGAGACGTCTTGACTCGACACCGATGACCGCCGCGCCCTCGTCCGGCGCCACAGTGCCGTCGCCGATGCCCTCGGCGTACCCACGGATGGAGGTGAGCGGCGTCTTGAGCTCGTGGCTCACCGACAGAAGGAACGCCTGCTCCGTCTCCTGCGCCTTGGTCAGCTTAGCGTTCATGTCGTTGAACGACACAGCCAGATCGCGCAGCTCCCGCGAGCCTCGCGGCTTGACGGTCACGCCGGCTTCGCCTTCGGCGAGCCGGCTGCTCGCCTCCGCCAGCTTCTGCACCGGACCGACCACGCTGCGTGAGATGAGCCAGGCTCCAAGAAGGCCGACGACGATGATGAGCACCACCCCGACAACTGCGAGCTGGATAAGCCGGCCGGCAGGTGTCGGCGCGGTGTAGTAGGACGTGCCGGACCACTCGGGCACGAAATACCGCACCGTGTTGGAACCCACTCGCCAGGCGACGATCTCGGCCGACGCCGATCGACCAGGGCCGCTCGTGGTCCCGATAGCGTAGCCCTCGCGCTCAAGGCTCTTGATGGCCCACCGAGGCAGAGTGCTCGTGTCGCGAATCTGCGCGAGAGTCGCGAGCTGCGCCCCCTCGAGGTGACCCTGCTTCCCGTACATGGAGGCGATCGCGGACGAGAGCCGCGCGCGCTCAGCGGCCGAAAAACGGTCGGTCTGCCGCTGTACGGACGAGACCTCACGCGCGACCTCCGACGCTTGGTAGCTCGCCTGTCCAACATACAGCGACGTCGCCGTGGACCAACTCTTGTAGAACGCCCAGACGCCGAAGAGCGCGAGGCACACCGAGGGAATGAGTACGGCGATGGCGATCACGACGAAGGCGCGGGTGCGCAACGACGTGGGCTGACCCGGCCAGATCGCGCGGATCGTGAGAATCCCCGCAACGACCAACCCCGCCAGCGTGATGAGGCTCACCGCGACCATGATCAGGCCGGCACTGACTCCGTAGCTGACGCCTAGAGACAAGAACACCGCGAAGAAGAGGACGGACGCGATCGCCAGGCCCGCCGCGGCGGCGACCCGCCTGCCGCGGAGCGGCCGCTCAGAGGAAGGGCCGCCTGAGGCAGAGAAAACGGCGTCACCCGCCACCGAGCGCGAGCGCCAGGCCAGGACTGCGACAGCGGCCGCGGAGGCCAGTCCCGCCATCGCGAGCAGCACCGAGCCGACCATCGCGACCTCCACGACGTTCCTGTCGACCATGAAGGTACCGAGCATGCTGCCGATCGAGAGCAGGAAGAACATCGTCAGCGGCACGGCGCAAGCAACGGCAGCGATGACGCCGGCCAGACCGAAGGTCGCCCAGCCACGGCGTGTCCGTGGAACTGCGGCCACGCCTACACCGCTCTGACCCGACGTGAACATAGTGGTGCCGGCCGTTTCGAGATCGCCGCTCATGACCGCACCAACTTGTAGCCGACGCCGCGCAACGTCTTGATCGTCAGCGCACCGTCCAGCTTGGCGCGAAGCTGCGCCACGTGCTGGTCGACAGTTCGGGTGCCGCCCGGGAACTCGAGGCCCCAGACCTGCTCAAGTAGTTGCTCGCGCGAGAGGGCGAACCCTGGATGCTCGAGGAAGCAGGCGAGCAAGTCGAACTCTTTCATCGTAAGGTCGAGTGCGACGTCCGAAGATGTAGCCTCGCGGGCGCCACGCCGCAGCTCCACGCCGCCGAGACTGAGGACATCGCTCGGCGGGCGTGGCTGCGTGCGCCGCAGCACCGCCTTGACGCGCGCGACGAGCTCACGCGGGCTGAACGGCTTGGGCACGTAGTCGTCGGCGCCCAGCTCGAGTCCGAGCACGCGATCGACCTCTTCGTCGCGCGCCGTGAGCATGATCACCGGCGTCTCGCCACCCGCGCGCACGCGCCGGCAGACCTCGAACCCGTCGATGCCGGGCAGACCCACATCGAGAACAACGAGTCCCGGATGCTGCCGTTCCATCTCCGCAAGACCGTCCTCGCCGCTGCGCACCCAGACGACGCGATACCCATCGCGCTCAAGGTACGTCTTCACCAAGTAGCCGATGTTACGGTCGTCCTCGACGATGAGGATGCAGGTGCTCATGCGCCCTCGCATGGTATCAAGCCGCCTCGACATGCGGACGGCGGCCGGCGCCTCGATCATGATGACCTCCCCAGTTGCCTTGAGAGCATCATCAGGGCCGCCGGTCAGGTACGTGCGGCTCAAGTGTCAAGCGCACGTAAAGCCGATCGAGGCTCAATGCCTGAGACGGCGTGACGCGATCACCACGTCCGGACACGTCTGCGGGATCTGCGTCGTCTGCCCCGAATGTCGGTCGGCCCCAGGGGATGAGCCGTCAGACGAGACACGCGCCGCTCATGTCGGCAGCGGGTGAAACCATATCTCGGGTGACTTCGGACAGCGCCGCAATGTGCGCCGGCGTAGTCCCGCAGCAGCCACCGATGATCTGTGCACCCAGCCGCACGAGTTCCAGTGCGGCGGCCGCGAAGTGCTCGGGCGTTTCATCGTAGGCGACCAGATCACCGTCGACACGAGGCTGCCCGGCGTTGGGCTGAGCGCAGGTCGCGCCGCCATTCAACGCGGCGAGGAGCGGTACCAGGCCGCGGTAGTCGCTGGCCGTGACTTCACAGTTGCAGCCGACCAGCGTCGCTCCAGCCTCGCGGAGCGTGCTCACGGCCGTCTGCGGATCTACTCCCATCATCGTTCGGTAGCCTCGGGGGCCCTCACGAAACGCCATGCTGACGAGCACCGGAATGCTCCTGCTCACCTCCCGAGCGGCCGCGACCGCGAGAGCCGCTTCGTCGAGGTCGAACATCGTTTCAATGTTGATCACGTCGACGCCGCCGCGCACCAGCGCACGCGCTTGCTCAACGAAGGCAGCGTGGATGGCCGCCGGCTGAGCGTCGCCAAGCGGAGCGCGCAGCTTGCCGCAGGGACCCATATTGCCGGCGATTAGGCGACTCGGGTACTCGCGGTCGCGCAGAGTCACGGCGATGCGCGCCGCCGCGAAGTTGATCCTGCCCGCGCTGCCCTCAAGCCCGAACGCGTCCAGCCTCAGACCACTCGCCCCAAATGAGTTCGTATTCACGATGTGAGATCCGGCAGCGAAGTAGTCGCGGTGAATCTCCTCCACCACGCCTTGGTGACTGAGGTTCCATTCCTCCGGGCACTCGCCCGGCCCGAGTCCGCGACGCATGAGCTCTGTGCCCATCGCTCCGTCAAGCAGCCAGGGACGCATGGCGGAAAACAAAATGGGAGGCATGGTCCTCTCCTTTCAGTGCGATCCGGGCCGAGTAGCCGGAGGGCTACTCGTAGCATGAGCAGCACGACGGGGGGGTGACGCTCAGTACTCGATGCCCGGCCGTGAGCCTACGCCTGCGCGGTAGTAATGCTTGACCTCCCGCATCTCCGTCACCAGATCGGCGCGGTCGAGGAGGCAGGCAGGAGCGTCACGACCGGTCAACACCATCTCGACACACTCCGGCCGGGCGTCGATGAGCGCGAGGACCTCGTCGATGGAGAGCAGACCAGCGGCGCTCGCGACGTCGATCTCATCGAGCACGACGAGGTCGTAGTCCTCCAGCATCACAGCCTGAGAGCATCTGGCGAAAGCCTTCGCGACACCTGCTTCATGAGCGTGCCGTCGACTCGCGCTTGAGCCGAGGAAGAAGTCCTCGCAGCCGAACTGCTCCAGAGTGATCAGCGGGTGCCCGGCGAGCTCACGATGCTCCCCGCACTCCCTGCCCTTGAGAAACTGGCCGATGTACACGCGGTGACCATGACCGGCGGCGCGCACGGCCAGACCCAATGCCGCCGTTGTCTTGCCCTTACCCCAGCCCGTGTAGACCTGGATGTAGCCGTGGCGAGCACAGGATTCGCTCGCCAGCGACGATGTCGATGCCCCTGTGTTCATCCGTCCTCCTCTTCCGACGCGGCATACGCGTCGTGAGCTCGCTGCCCGGCGCACACCCTCCGTCAACATAGATGACGGAGGTGGCCAGAGAGGTCCGGTGTCTCGAGGACATCAGGACCGCCCATCCGCGTGGGCAGCACCACAGACGACTGTTGCTCGAGTCTTCTGGCTTCCGGCCGTTCTACAGATCGCTGACCACCTTCCCAGGCACACGTGCCCAGTGGCTCTCTCAACAGGAAGAGAGATAGCAGCGATCCAAACCGGTTACAGCGGCGGGACCGCGCCGGAATCTCACCGGCTTCCTCGGGGCGCAACAGCCGCGCCTCACTTGATAACCATTCTCAATGTATGCGCAGTGGAGAACGTTGTCAAGCGCGGCCGCGCCGCCTCCCGACTCACTCTTCCCCGTAGACAGCCAGGCGACGAATCACGTAGCGGCGATTCGATCGCAGAAAGGGCAGCCATATTCAGCATCCATCACGCTGCCGCACCCTCACACCTGCGCCGAACACTCTCCGGTCCACGCCGCCAATGTACGGCTCCCCGGCTGAGCGCAGTGGCTATCGCACCGTCACATAGTCATAACGCGCGGACCACTTCGCACGATGCTGAGAGCACGCTGGGTGGTAGGCGCGCAGGCGCCACTTGCCCTTGTAGGGCGGCTTCACCGAGGCCACGTACTTGGTGTAGGTGGAGTAGTTGTAGGCCTTCGCCTTGACGAATCCGTAGCTCTTCCAGATGCCGCCGACGTAGCGGTACTTGTAGATGCGCACGGGGTAGGTGCCGGCGGTGTGACGCGGCTTGAGGTAGCCGTAGACGCTCTTCGCCTTGTTCGCGTACATCGTTGCCGGAGCAACGGGGTTGCCCACGGTCACGTCTTTGACCGTGATGTTGTCGTAGCCGCTCGACGCGGAGAGGTACTCGCCGGTCGCGGGGCAGTAGGCACGCACCCGCCAAGAGCCGGTCGATGTGAGCTTCACCGACGCCGCGTATTTGCTGTAACTCGAGTAGTCGCTCACCTTGGCGCTCACCGAACTCTGCAGCACCCAAGCGCCTGAACTGTTCTTCTTGTAGAGCTGCAGTTGCACAGGGTTGGTGCCGGCAGTGTGGCGAGGCTTGAGGTAGCCATAGATGGTCTTCGCCTTGCTGTGATACATCACTGAAGGCGCCACGGGAGTGGTGACGGTGCGAGGCAGCAACACGACCTTCTGGAGGAACACGCTGACCGAGTCTCCATTCCAATTCGCCGTCACCAGGTCGGATGCGCCATCGCCGTTCAGGTCGCCCGCAGCAATCTCGCACGGCGTCTCGCCCGCGTTGAACGATGTCTGGCCACCGAGTGTGCCGTCACCGTCTCCGAGGCGGACGAGCACAGCGCTGTAGTCCTCGACATAGAAGGGGTAGTAGATCCTGCCATTGGCGGAAGCCGCTACATCCTGCTTGCCGTCCCCGTCGAGGTCGACGACGACCACAGAACGCGGAGAGAGATAGACGTCGCCCATCTCATAGTCGACCTTCGCAGCGAAGTCGCCGTTGCCGTCGCCCAACAGCACACTGACGGTCTTGTCGCCGCGATTGGCCGAGACCAGATCGTCACTCTCGTCGCCGTTCAGATCACCGGCGGCAACGGCGCAAGGATATGCCCCGGTCGTAAGATCGCGTCTGGAGCCGAAGCCCCCGGCGCCGTCACCGAGGAGCACGCTAAGGGTCGCCCCGACCGTCGACCAGGTGCCGCTATTGGCAGTTGCCAAGTCAAGACGACCATCGTGATTGAAGTCGGCGACCACAACCTGCCGCGGCTGATCGCCGACGGCGAAGTCGGCCCTGGAAGCAAAGGCACCGCTCCCATTGCCGAGGAGTATGCTCACAGAGTTGCCCGGCGCATCCGTAACGCCGTCTCCCTCGGCTCCGTTTGCCGTGACAACGTCGAGGTGGCCATCGTTGTCGACGTCCGCCACGACCACCGAGCAGCAACCCAACCCCGCGACGAAGTCAGTTGGAGCAGAGAGCCCGCCGCTTCCGTCGCCGAGGAGAACACTCACGCTGCCCGCCCACTCGTCCCCGCCATCGTTGGCGGTGACCACGTCAAGACGGCCGTCCTCGTTGACATCGCCCACCGCAACCGCGAGTGGACCGTTCCCGGTCGTGAAATCGCTCTTGGCGGCGAAGGCGCCGGCACCGCCGCCGAGCAGCACACTGACGGAGTTGGGGTAGCCGTTGTTCGCCGTCACCAGATCGGGCTCCCCATCACCGTTGAGATCACCCACAGCGACGCCTGCCGGAAGAGCCCCAGTGTCGAAGTCGGTGCGATCAAAACCGGCCGCTTGCGCGCCCACCGCACCGGCCGCACTCACAAGGCCTAGGAAACAGAACGGAATGCAGAACAGAATGGCCAATCGCGCTCTCATCGTGCGCCTCCCCACAGGCGTACTCCAGCCGGCTGAGCAAGCCGACCCTCTGATTAAGAGTCTACAGCGCTCACAGAGCGCGGCAGCGGGTGCACTGTTAAGATGCTACGCGCCTGCGGGGCCCGACTCACGGCGATGGCGACCCGCGCGGCTTCGGCACATACCTGACGCTGCGCACCCTAGCCACACAACTGAGCGCCGACTACAACTCGATCAGGTTCTCGCGTATGGCCAGTTTCGTCATCTCGGTGACGGAGTCAACGCCGAGCTTAGCCATGATGTGGTACTTGTGCGATTCCACGGTCTTCGGACTGATGTAGAGCTCCTGGGCGATGTCCTTGACCGCCATTCCATCGGCAAGCAGCTGAAACACCTGGCGCTCACGCCTGCTCAGCGCCTCGAGTATGTCAGAGCGCTCATGACCGAGCCCCGCCTCGTCCCCACGAAGGTGCTCACTCAAGACCTTTGGCGCCTCGGTGCTGAAGTAGGTGCCACCCGAGCGCACAGCATCCAGAGCGAGCACGAGGTCTGCAAGCGGATCCTGTTTCAGCACGTAGCCGTCGATGCCGGCACGAAACAACTCGAGCACGTACTCCTTGTCCGAGAACATCGTGTAGATGACGATGCGCACTTCCGGAAGATGCCGCTTGATCTCCTTGGTCGCCTCCACGCCGTTCATGCCCGGCATGGAGACATCCATCACGACTATGTCGGGACGAAGTAGCGTGGACTTGGCGACAGCCTGACGACCACTGGTCGCCTTTCCCACGACCTCGAAGCCAGTCAGACTCTCGAGAGCGCTCTGCAAGCCTTCGAGCACGATGTCATGATCGTCTGCAAGTAGAACGCGACAGGTCTGACTCGAGTTCTCCATCACGCGGACCGGCGCGTCCACAGCGGCATCTCGGCCAAGACGTGCACGCCTTGACCCGGCCGTGTATTGATCGTGAGTTCGCCGCCCAGCTGCACCATTCGCTCTCGCATGATGTGCAGGCCAAGCGGACCGCCATGCCATAGTGGGTGCCGCTCGTCGTAGGTGAAGCCCACACCGTCATCCTCGACGCTCAGCGATGCCACATCGTCCTTCTTGACAAGGTTGATGAACACCTTCGTCGCGTGCGCATGCTTGAGCACGTTGTTGATGCTCTCCTGCGCGATTCGATACAGGGCGAGCTCCTTCTCGCGATCGAAGCGCTCCTCGATACCGCTGGAGAAGAACTGAATCTCGAGATTCGAGCTGCTCCTCATACTCTCGAGCAAGGCGTGCAGGGCGGCAACAAGGCCAAGGTTCTCAATCATGCTCGGCATCAGTCCCGACGCGAAGTTCTTGAGATCGGCGATCGTCTGCGTCGCTTTGACCGCGGCCTCCTCGGCACGTCTGCGCAGCGCGGGATCGGCAGCCCCAAGACTCGCGCCAATTATCTCGAGGTCGAGCTTGAGTGTCGTCAGCACTTGCCCAAAGTGATCATGGAGCTCCATGGCGACGCCCCGACGATCGTTCTCGATCATCTCCATCAGCCTCCGCGACAGAAGGCGTCGCTGCGCTTCTTCTTCCTGCAGGCGCGCGTTGACCTCCATGAGCGCGTTCTCCACGCGCTTCTGCGGCGTAAGATCAATGACCGAGGCGACCACGCTTTCGAGCGTATCCTCCGAGCCTGGAGAGACGGCAAAGTGGTAGACGACATGCCGCTCCTCACCGGCCAGCGTGTGCGTCAGACCTTCGCTGACGACGCGTGTCTCCCCGTCTGCGATAGCCACGAGACTGTCACGGATAATGCGCGACTCGTCTGGGAAGAGCTTCTCCATGTTCGCCATGAGTTCCGCGCTCTCGTGGGCACCGTAGAAGCTAACGCATGCTCGGTTGGCGTCCGTGAGACGCAGCAGCGAGAAGCTGTGCCGCAAGGCGTCTGGATGGTCGTCCAGATACGAGGCAAGATCCGTGACACCCGACAAGCGAAGCTCTTCGAGGTACCCGCGAAACCCGGTCCAGTCCTCCTCCCACAGCGATATCGGTGAGTCCTGAAACAAGCTGCGATACCGGCGGATGGTCTCCTCCAGCCGCGCTTGCGACTCCTTGCGCGCCGTTATGTCGCGCACCATCACCAGATTCGCTGGTTTCCCCTCGTACGTAATGAGCGTGCCAGCAGCCTCTATCGGCACCACCCCGCCGTCGAGGCGCACGATGCGGTACTCACGAAGCGGCGACTCGCCACCTCGCTCGATCCGCTGCACACGCTCGCGCACAAAGGCCCGGTCCTCAGGGTGGATGAGATCCATGTGGCGCATGCCGATGAACTCACTTGAGGACGTGCCGCCCCACAATCGAGCGCCTGCTGCATTGAGGTAAGCGACGACGCCATCGGAGTGGACCATGATGGCGTCCGGCAACAGTTCGACCAATTTGCCGTACCGCTCCTCGCTCTCGGCAAGTGCTTGTTGAGAGCGAGGGCTGCCGTTTACAGGAACAACAAGCACCACCAACGCCTCGATGTCCCCGTCGTCGACCGAGAGCGGATGCACCACGTAGAGCGCATCCTGCGATTCGCCCACACCTTGAAAGAAAGCGACACGGCGGGCCTGGAGCGCCGCAGCCACTGCCCGCGCTGCCCGCTCTCTGCAAGGAGGAGCGAAGAGCTCGGCAACCGAGCCGGGGGCGGCCGCACCGGTGTCCAGCAGACTGCTCGGCGCGGCCGCACACCTGGCGGCTTCATTGACGAAGGCGACCCGTCCCGATGTCGTCACAACATAGGCGGGGTATGGCATCGAGCTCGCAAAGCGCGTCGCTGTGCCTTCTGACAACAGCGCCATGTCTCTCATGCTGCTCGTATCACCTCCGCACGTCACAAGCCGACCAGCCTGCGACGTGGGCGAACTCACACGGCCTCGCCCCTGCTATCGATGTACTCTCGCCAACCACCGTGATGGGTAATCTCCGCATTCCCGGCGATGGCGTAGGGTTCTGCGAGCACACCCAGGACTTCGCGACCGTCGGTAAGCAGAACCTTGCCGATGGTCAACCCTGGCGGCTCCTTCTGAAGGATGTCGACCAACCCGGATGAATCCACATCCCACAGTTCCACCGTGATCTCCGCCCCGGCCTGCGGATCCCTCAGCATGCCTACGTAACCGTCATCGATAGACCAGCAGCGGTAGATGGGCGCGGTCTTCGTCTGCCGCACGAACTTGGCGCCGGCGGCCTGCATGTTCGGGTTGAGTTCACAACCACGCATCAGCGTACCATTCACAGCAAGCAACATCGCGACCAGCACCTCCGGAGATGTCTTGGGCTGAAGGAGAGGAGTGCTGCCGCGATCAACAGCAGGGTGACTTCAGGTTCGCGTCCACCGCCTGAATGAACCGCTGCGAATCCGTCACGTTGCCGAACACGCCTCCCTGCATCTTGATCGACTTGACGGCCGCTTCGTAGTTGCCGTAATCCGTCGCGCCGGTCGCGTCCTTGAGGAGTACGCACCAGTACCCGTAGTCATTGGCCTCACGCATGATCGTGTGCACACAGACATCGGTCGTGATGCCGCTGATCACAAGGTGCGTGACCCCGAGATTCTTCAGCACCATGTGGATCGTGCTGGAGCCGAAGGCGCCCTTGCCGGCCTTGTCGACGACGATCTCTCCGGGAATCGGATACAGCTCATCGATGATGTCCCAGTTTGGCTCACCGCGAACGAGCAGCCGGCCGAGGCCGTTCTCGGGGACCTCACCGATGCCGACGCCGTTGCCGATGATCTTGCTGCGCAGCACCTTGTTGAACGGCGCGTCAGAGAGATCCGGTTCGTGCCCCTCGCGCGTGTGAATCACCTTGACGTCGGTGCCGCGCACAGCGTTGAGCACGTTCTTGATCGGCTTGATCGCGGCTGCGGTCAGGTTGAGGTCATAGCCCATGACATCGACGTATCCGTTCTTGCCGCAGAAGTCGATCTGCATATCGATGGAGACAAACGCAGTACGCGCCGAGTCCATCTCAAGATAGGCCGTCTCGCCGAATGTCGGAGCGTCTTCCACCTCGACTTTGAACAGCTTGCCGACGGGATCGCCGTAGAGCCAGGTGGGATACGCGAGCGTCCTGGTCTCCTTGAACTCCTCGGCCGCAGCTGCAACACGCTCAAGCAGCCTGTCACGACCCTTGTCTTGAAACTCCTCGTACTTCCTCAACTGACCCATCTCAACTTCCTTTCAATGACGCGTACTTCGCAAAGACTGCGTCCCTGCGATTACCAGACCCCAACTCGGGTCGGCTCGCCAACTCTGAATAACCGCCACCGCATCTCTGCAGACACCGGCCGGGCGGAGACAACGGGGGGAGATCCTCCGCCCGACCGGCGAGCTTCGCCCTGGCGAGCGAAACGGAGCCCCAGAGCGAACGTAGTCCTCAGGTCGTGGGGGAGTTGACCGAAGGGACCTTCAGGCTCGCTTCCTTCGGAGCAAACCGCTCAATCACGGAGTAGACGACGACAGTGGTGATGAACCCAAAGACGACCGTCGACCATGCCGGCGCGTTGTAGTTCAGGAAGAGCGCAACACCTGAACCGCATGCCCACGCGATGAACGGTGTGTAGCGGATTACCTGAATACTGCTGAGATCGAATGCGTCATGACCCGCGTGCCGTGTCCACGGCAGCAGATGGTCCGCAAGAATCACCGCTCCGATCGGAGGGACGATAACGCCGAGGAAGTTTAGCCAATCGATGAAGTACTGCCACGCGTTCGTCATCGCGATGAGCGTGCCGATGATGCCGAAGATGACTGCGATCACGCGGTACTTCTGGTGTGTAAGGTGTGCCCAGCCGACGGATGCGTTGTAGAGACAGTGAGCGCACACGCTGCCCAGGTTGATGAACATGAAGATCGTGGCGAGAACGGCGATGATGCCGCCCTTGTCCGCCAACCACGTGAACATCTCGGGTCGCTGAGGCGTTGCTGCCGCTATGGTGGCGCCGATGAGCATTGCGAAACCGCAGCCGATAGGGAACGCCGAGGCGGTCGCGATCCAGGAGTCAGTTCGCGACTTGGCCCAACGATTGAAGTCCGGACTCATGGTGCCGCTATCGATGAAGAACGACGCGACGAGCGTGACGGAGAGACCTAGCGCGACTTTGGAAACCGTGGGGTCGCCGCCGTAGCTCCACATCGTCGACCAGCTCACGGTTCTGATGGCGTCGATCACGGCGTAGCCGCCGAAGATCACGAACAGCGGCGCGCTGATCGCCCCGATCCACGTGAGCGCCTTGATGCCGGCAATCGCCACTCCCGTGTACAAGATACCGGTGATCGCCGCCCAAAGCATGAGGTTCCAGCCGAATGCCACGTTGACGTTCACAGCCACCAGCGCGGTTTGCACCGTGAACCAGCCGATGACGAGAGTCGAAAGAAGCCCCGACGCTATCGAGAACCCGCGGGAGCCGAATGTGGTGCGGCACAGCATGGCGAAGTTGTAGCCGGACTTCTGGGACAGCTGGCCGAGCAGACCGACGTAGAAGAAGAGGAAGAGGTTGCCAAGAATGATGCCCAACACAGCGCTCTTGTAGCCCATCCCAAGCGTCAGAGAAGCTCCAAGCGCAGCGCCGCTGATCACCATCGGGAAACCCAGCCAAACCAGCGTCACCGACATACGACTGCGACGAGCATGTTGAGGCACACCTTCGCGCTCGTACTCCTCTACGAGCACGTGATGCTCTTCTTCGGTGCTTGCACTCTGTGCCATGGCACCCACTCCCTTCCCTGCCGCTTGCTGAACGGTCCCGCAACGACAACACAGCAGCGTCGCCACAAGGGACCGAGAGAGCACCCCACTCTCTCCTCGCAAGCTACCAGCGAGAGCATGGGCTGAGCATCGGGGAAACCCTGATTCTGAGTAAGGGAAGTCCGGATTTGCCGAGACGATGCAGAGGCGGGCGAGACGACCTCGCACGCCGCCCCGCCTGCGATCTCAGCTGTGTTTGAAGCCGCCCGCCTCCTGCTCGGTAAGCGGCGTCGTCACCTTGTGCCTCGCGAGGTGGTCAAGAGCCTTGGCGTAGTCGTCGATCAGCAGCGAGGCCAAGTCGTGGCTGAAGCCGTGGCGCACCAGAATTCGCTGCACGACGAGATCCTGCCGGTTGGCCGGCATCGCGTAGGCGGGCACGAGCCAGCCCCTCGTGCGCAGCCGATCGGCCAGGTCGAAGAGCGTGAAGCCGTGGTCGACACCCTCCTTGAGCTTCCAGGAGAGAGCGGGGATTCCATACTCAGGATTGCCGTCGAAGAGGATTTCGAATGGGCCCAGCTCGGCGATCTGCCGCGCCAGCCACATGGCCGTCTCGTAGCAGGCCGTGTGGATCTTGCGATACCCTGTGCGGCCCAGTCGCAAGAAGTTGTAGTACTGCGCCACGATCTGTCCGCCGGGACGCGAGAAGTTGAGAGCGAACGTCGGCATGTTCCCGCCGAGGTAGTTCACGTAGAAGATCAGGTCCTCGGGGAGATCCTCGGCGTCGCGCCAGACGACCCAGCCGACGCCGAGCGGCGCGAGACCGAATTTGTGTCCCGAGCTGTTGATGGACTTGACGCGTGGCAAGCGGAAATCCCAGACGATGTCCGGAGCCGTGAACGGGGCCAGGAACCCTCCGCTCGCGCCGTCTACGTGTATCGGAACGTCGAGCCCCTTGTCGCGCTGTACCGCATCGAGCGCGTCACTGACCTCCTGCACCGGTTCGTAGCTTCCTGTGAAGGTGACGCCCAACGTCGGCACCACACCGATGGTGTTCTCGTCGACGCGCCTGACGACCTCTTCAGCGTTCATGTGAAGGCGATCGCCCTCCATGGGGATTTCGCGACACTCGACGCCCCAGTAGCGAGCGAACTTGTGCCAGCAGATCTGAACCGGTCCCGTGACGATGTTGGGAGCTTCGGCGGGCTTGCCGGCGGCTTGCCGGCGAGCCCGCCATTTCCAGAGCAAAGCCATCCCACCCAGCATGGCCGCCTCGCTCGAGCCGGTGGTCGAGGTACCCATCGTGTTGGCGGCCTCGGGAGAGTTCCACAGGTCCGCGAGAATGTGCACACAGCGCTCCTCGAGCTCGGCTGTTTGCGGGTACTCATCCTTGTCGATCATGTTCTTGTCGATGCTCAGGTGCATGAGCTCGCTGACCTGCGGCTCCAGCCACGTTTGGCAGAAGGTCGCCAGGTTCTGTCGCGAGTTGCCGTCGAGCATCAACTCGTCAGCGACCACTTGGTAGGCGTGGCTTGGCTGCTGCTCCCGATCCGGCAATCGGTACTTCGGCATGGACACCGAGAGATCGTTCGACGCATACAACTCATCGAGGAGCTCCGAGCGTATGGACTCTCTGTCGTGGAGCATGGCTGGTCTCCTTTCGTGACCGCGGTCTTTGGCGTCTACCACGTGCCGCGGGCCAAGCGCGCTGACGCACGACGATAGTACCGAACAAGCCCCACTGCGTCTGTGGACCAGTCGCCCTACGCGTCCGGACAAAGGACCGGGGCTGCCGCACCGTGCTAGACTGCCGAAGATGCTTGGGCGCTTATGGCAGACGGAACGAGCCACCGACGCTGCGCAAGGCGCGGTGGCCGTCTCAATCAATACCGACGCGAGGGCGCTGATCTCCGTCGTCGTAATCGTCGTCGGCGCCCTCGTTATTCGCTTCCTAATCGTGCGTGCCGTCGAGCGACTCACGCGGCACCTCATCACATCCAGTCGCAAACGCCACGAAGTCGAAGGCGCTGCTGATGCTCGCGCGCCCCGCGCTCCAGCGACTGCCACAGCGCCGTCGGCGACGCTCACACCTTCAGCCGACTGCCAGCAGACGCGAACCGCGCAGCGTGTCCAAACTCTGGGCACGCTCCTTCGTCACACCACGACCATCGTCGTCCTCGCGATCGCCGGAATCATGGCGCTCGGCCAGTTCGGCATCAGCATCGGACCGCTGCTCGCCGGCGCCGGTGTCGCCGGCATCGCCATCGGCTTCGGCGCGCAGGCCTTGGTACGCGACTATCTCACGGGGATCCTCATGATCACTGAGGACCAGTACGGCGTGGGCGATGTCGTCGATGTCGGAGAGGCAAGCGGCGTCGTCGAGCGGGTCACGCTGCGGCTCACCGTCGTCCGCGACGTCGAGGGCACCCTGTGGTACGTACCCAACGGCGAGATCCGTCGTGTCGGCAATAAGTCGTATCAGTGGGCACGAGCCCTTCTCGACATCGAGTTCGCCTACAGCACCGATGTGGCTCGCGCGTCCACCGTCATCAAGCAGGTCGCCGACGACCTTTGGCAGGAAGAGAGAGCAGACGCCGCGATCATCGAAGCGCCGGAGATCTGGGGCGTCGAGGCACTCGGCGCCCATGCCGTCGCCGTTCGACTCGCGGTCAAGACGTTGCCGGGCCAGCAGTGGGCCGTGAGCCGCATGCTACGCCAGCGGATCAAGGAGGCGTTCGACGCCCACGGCATCGAGATCCCCTTCCCGCAGCAGACGGTGTGGTTTCACAACGTCGAGCGGGCACCGGCACAGACGGGAAGCAGCAAGCCCTAGACCTGTCGTAGCGGGCCGGGTGCCGATCTCAGACACATGCCGGCGGGCAGCGGACCGGCAGCGGGGCCAAGTCGCGTGACCCTCTTACCAGCGCCTGTCGTCGTATGGCGTCGGCTCGTCGAGCTTGAAATCCGACGGACGGACAATCTGAGTTTCGAGGACGATGACAGGATGGCCCATCGCCAACGCCAACGTTCTCCCGAAGGTCTTCTTGCCGAATCCCTGCTGGCCGCGTAGCACTACCGCCCTGACAGGCGTCATACGGCCGCTTGACGCTTCCGGGCCAACTTCTGCGTCTTCGACGAAGAGGTCGCCTTCACGGGAGTGAACCTCGAGACTTTCGTCAGCCCGGTAGACGGCACGGATCCAGTAGCGTTCCAGTACGGTCTGCGTCGATCCATCGTCCATCTTCTCGGGTGGTCTGTGCGGCTTCGTGCCCCAACTGAAGAGATAGAAGGCGCCGTCAGCAAGCTCGCTACCGTCGAGATGCTGGGGCTGCGGGTCGCTGAGGTCGGTGCGCTCGTCGGTGAACTTCATGCCGGACTGACCGACCGAGAAGTTGTGCCAGATCGTCGCCGCTGCACGCGTCAACACTTTGCCGGCGTCTTCGTAGTACTGCCGGTTGCGTGCGGCAAGGGTTTCCGGTGAGTGCGTCATCTCGACCCCCATGTCAGTATGCAGGCTTTCGTGTGCCGCGGCCGTTCGCCCCTTCGCGAAGGCAGCACGGTGACCGGACCCCATACGTCGATTCACATCCTATATTAGAGGCACAAACGCCTCCTGGGGTGAAAGACGACGCACGCGGTGGCACACCAGCGAGACCAGCACCTGCTTTGCCTGCCGCAACAGCAACTGCGCTGGCCTCCAAGCATGACTCGTCTTCCCTTCTCCAAGTACCGGCGATTCCTCAACGGTCTCCCCGGCATGCTTCGGATCGGCGTCTGGGACGAGGAGACCTATCAGAGAGTAACTGCTGCACCCTCCACAACGTGGAGCGACCTCGCCCTCGGTGCGGATGTGCAACGTGTGCCGGTAGCTGCGTCTGGCTCGACGCGGTCTGGAACGGGGCTCTCCGACCGGATAGAGCTCTCCTACGACGAAGTGCGCATCAACGAAGAAACGGCTCGGTGGCCCTCATCCCACCAGATGCGAGGAATGGACGGATGGAGATTGGAGCAAAGCGGATTCCACATCGCCCAAGCACCAGCCCAACGAGCGTCACTCTCAGGCCGCCCGTAGGCCAGGTCGGCGGCCCAGTCACCGACACCAACGTAAGTGTCGCATCCAACGATCCTTCAAGCCGCAAGGTGAGGGAAACGGGTACGTTCAAGACACACGCGACCGTGAGGCACTCTGGGCCTGTCGGCGTCACTGTGGGAGAAGCGGGTGGACACGACGGAACTGAAACTGGTCTTCGCCCTGGCGATCTTCCTCTTGGGCGCGCTCGGCGCGTTGATACCGTGGATGCGGAGACACGGCCGAGACGACGATCGTTTCATGATCTGGGGAGACACGTTCGCCGGCGGCGTGCTCGCCGGCGCAGGACTCGTGCATCTGCTGAGCAGCGGAGCGGCCGGATTCGGAGCATGGGCGCCCGGGTTCACGTACCCGCTCGCGTTCGTCCTGGCCGGCGCCGGCTTCCTGCTGGTCCTGCTGATCGAGGCCGTGATCGTGGCCGACCCCGATCCCTCCGTATCGCCACTTCACTGCGCTTCGGGAGGAGCAGCCACGGAGATCTCGCCGGCAATCGAATCACACACGCGGTCGACGACGTCGTTCATCCTGCTCATGGTGTTGTCGGTCCACGCCATCATTCTAGGTCTGGCGCTCGGCGCCCAGACAACGGCGGCTGGGGCGCTGGCGGTCTTCATCGCGATCATGGCTCACAAGCTGATGGAGGGATTCGCACTGGGGGTCACCTACCGCAGGACGGGCGCTTCCCGGCGCCACGCTGTCCGTGCTGCCGCAGTCTTCGCCCTCATGACGCCGGTCGGCATCCTCGCCGGCACAGCCATCTACACGATCATCTCGACCGAGGGCCGGGAACTGTTCGAGGCAGTCTTTGACTCCATCGGCGCCGGAACGTTTCTCTACATCGCAACCGTCGACATCATCAGGACCGAGTTCGAGATTCCCGGCGACAACTGGCAGAAGTGGCTTCTTGCCGCCGGAGGATTCGCCATCATGTCGCTGCTCGCCATCTGGATCTGATCGCAGCCGTCATCGAGCACGCCCTCGATGAGGCCTCTCGGCAGGCAACGCTTGCCGAGATGGTGGCTGGTGTGGTCATGTAGGCCTGTCGTGACCTCTTGTCGTGGGGGTGCATATGCTCGGGTCCATAGTGGCGGCCACGTTCTGGGGGTTCTTCTGGTGGATCATCGCCGTCATCCTCTGGGCGTTCTTCATCTACTTCACGTTTCAGCTTGCAGCGAACAAGGGGCGCAGTCCGCTGCTCTGGGTCATCCTGGCGATGTTCTTCCCGCTCATCACGATCATCGTCTTGTTGATCCTTCCACCCAAGAGCAGGCCACTTGTTTGAACCTGTCCGCGGCGTGTCCATGATCGAGAGTTCTGTGGAGCTCTAGGGATCGCGCCACCTCTGCGCCAAGTCACGTGCCTGGCCGCTCCGATGAGAGCCCATCTGCAGTGCCCTCGCCGGCGTGAACGCGGTCTTCGCCGGCGATGTCCTTGAGGACGGCGATGGCAAGAGCGTTGTCCGTTGACTCCGCAAGCTGCATGTACAACTGAATCGCTTCGTACTCTGCAGCAATCATGAGCCGGCAAAGGGCGATCCGAATACAGGCACCCCCTTCTCCGCTCTGAGCTTGTTGCACACCCACCGGGCTTCCGCAGTCCCCATATGCCGGCCGGTTCACCTCAGTCCCACTGCAGACGACCCCAGCCACTGGGCCAACGAGCACGGTTCCAGACGATGCGTCCGGGGTCTGGCGTCGCGCCTTCTCCATGCGCTAGGGTAAGGACCCCGGTCGAGCGGACAGACATTCTCTCATCGAAGACGGGGAGCCCGCGTGCAGATAGTCGCTGCTTCATCCTTCTGGTCAAGCTGGGCTTGGCCGACGGCCGCCGCGGCCCTGGGCTTCGTGTTCTTCGCCCTCGTCCTGCGTCAGTACCTGACCAGGCGTCGTCCACACCAGCTCGCTTGGTCGGTCGGCCTGTTGTTCTACGCTCTGGCCGCGGCCATGGAGGCGTGGTCGGAGTACAGCGGGCACTGGGACCCCACCGTGTACCGCATCTACATCGTCCTCGCGGCCTCCCTCGTGGGCTTTCTCGGTCTCGGGAGCCTCCACCTCCTGGCACGACGGCGCCGCTGGGGCGACGCCTACCTCGCCTTTCTGCTCATCTGTCTCGCGATCTTCTTCGTGGGCACCTTCACCACAGACCTGGATGCGAGCAAGCTCGTACCCGGCATCACCGTCGGCGGACAGGCGCTGGGCCCGAGTCTGAGCTTCCCACGCGTCATGTCTCTGCCCTTCAACATCAGCGGCACGATCCTGCTCTTCGGCGGTGCGGCATGGTCGGTCTGGCGCTTCGCGCGGCGACGAGAGTTCGCCTATCGGATGTGGGGCAACGTACTGATCGCCGCCGGCGCCGCCCTACTCGCCGTCGTCGGCTCACGAGCCCGTCTCGGCGAGACCGCCGGCCTCTACCCTGCCGAGATGATCGGAGCCGCGCTCATGCTCGCCGGATTCCTGGTCGCCGACACACTGGAGAAGGGCGCCCGCGCTGCACGAGCAGAGCGCATCGCAGGGACCCGCGACTAAGTCACATCCGTCCGCTCGCGGTCCATTGTCGGTCCTCACGGCACCATCTTCTCCAGCTTCTCGATCACGAGCAGCCAGCGCTCTGCCGTCTCGACCGGGATGGCCTTCCCCGACTGGGCCTCAATCTCGTTGGTCGTCGCCTGGAGGTTGTTCAGCGTAGTCTTGTACGCGCCCCTCTCGTATGCCGCCTTGGCGGCAAGCAGCTTGGCCTTCAGCGAGGCTTTGAGCCCGGCGGGCAGCATCTCGTGTTCCTGCACGCCGAGGAACAGCTGATGAATATCCGTCCCGACGCTGCCACCGTCCACAGCGACGTCCATGACGTTCACGCCCGCAGCGAAGAGCTGGGAATTCGCATTCGTCCCATCGGTCTTGACCTTGCCGATGTAGTTCGTCTGCCCGGGCTGACCCGTGTACCCGGTGATCCAATAGATGTAGTGGTCGTACGCATCGAACCGCCCGCCCAAGTTCGGCTGGCCGCTGATCAGATCTCTGTCGAGATGCAGCGACCAGATGAGTCCTGAGGGCGTCTCCCCGCGGCCTATCATGTCGCCTCTCGAGAAATAGAAGTAGGGCGACCCGACCCAGATGGCACCGAGGCTGTAGTCGTCGTCCGAGAACAGATCCTCCTGGTCGCTGCCGTCCGTGTTAGCCCAGGCAACCCAGGATCTCGATACGACGTTGGGCAGGTAGTACGACCAGTAGATGTGGTTGTCGTACACGGCAAGCCCCGTCGCGTGGGTGCTGATCACGTCCTGATCCACCTCGGTGCCGTCGACCCTCGCACGAGCAATGCTTGGATGTCCGCCATACGGGTCCCAGTTGGTCCAGTAGATGTGAGAGACGCCGACATCGATGTTGCTGGGAGACCTGCAGCCAGTGATGAACGACTGGTTGACCTCGGAGCCGTCGATCTTGGCCCGTCCGATAGTGCCACCACGCAGGTTGGCCCAGTAGATATACCCCCCGCCGACCGTCACGCCATCCGCCCCGCTACAGCCGGTGATGAAGTACTGGTCAACGACGCTGCCGTCGTTGTTGGCGCGGCCGATGCAGTCCTCCGAGAGGTTGACGCGTGTCCAGTACACGAAAGCATCGGCCGAAGGCGGCACCAACGCCGGCAGCAGCAGCGCCAGCACGAAGATGGTCGCCGTGAGCAACGTCCGCAGTTGCCACCTGTGCATAGAGAAATCCCTCGACACGCCGTCCATTGCTCTCTCCTTCATCCCGCCGCCTGTCTCTCCGTCTCGAGTCTACGACCGGCCAAGAGGGCGCGCACTGTCCCGCGGGACAGCCGCAGGACAGTGCGAAGGGACAGTCGGGAGTTGGCGGCAGAACGCCCGGCAGGCCGAGCAAACAAGGATCATGGGGAGAGCGGCTGCGCCAATCACCACAGAGGAATTGTTCGACGTCGTCAGGCCGCATGGGACGAGCACGACCCCTACGCCGGTGACGCGAGCGAACTCTCCAACTCCAATGCTCCGCCTCTACGCATCCCTACAACGACACCATCTCGGCAGGCAACGCTTGCCGAGATGGTGGCTGGTGTGGTCATGTAGGCCTGTCGTGACCTCTTGTCGTGGGGGTGCATATGCTCGGGTCCATAGTGGCGGCCACGTTCTGGGGGTTCTTCTGGTGGATCATCGCCGTCATCCTCTGGGCGTTCTTCATCTACTTCACGTTTCAGCTTGCAGCGAACAAGGGGCGCAGTCCGCTGCTCTGGGTCATCCTGGCGATGTTCTTCCCGCTCATCACGATCATCGTCTTGTTGATCCTTCCACCCAAGAGCAGGCCACTTGTTTGAACCTGTCCGCGGCGTGTCCATGATCGAGAGTTCTGTGGAGCTCTAGGGATCGCGCCACCTCTGCGCCAAGTCACGTGCATGGCCGCTCCGATGAGAGCCCCGTCTGCAGTGCCCTCGCCGGCGTGAACGCTGTCTTCGCCGGCGATCGTCTCCGGCACCGGCGGGCGATACTTGAGCGGGCCGTCAAGAAGGAACTGACCCACCGTCGCGCCTTCAAGAACCGCGACGTCGCATGACTCGTGATCCTCGACTACATCCAGGCGTTCCACAATCCGCACTCGCTACCACTGCGACGAACACCGGAGCAATTCCAGCTCGCTTCTTCAAGAGCGACGCTCATCGCTGGGAGTGGCCGCAGAGCGAGAACCCGATCCGCATGGCACGAGCAAGTAGACCGGTTCGCCAGCGGCTGACGCACCGCTCAACGAAACGAGGGGCGCCGGAATCTGGTAGTTGCCGGAGTACAATCGTCACATGGGCCTGCGGTGACTCCGGCCACAGCGCCTGCGGTAACGGTGTTCACATGCGGTGTGAGGGACGGAGCGAAGTCAGCACGGGAGGAAGATCCACGATGGCCAAGGAAGAGACGTACCCCGAGCGCCACACAAGAGAGGTCTTCAAGGGCAAGATCGAGCTCGATGTCCGCGACTCGGTGCCCGACTGGGGCCCGTACATGCCTCCGGTGGCACCCGACGACGCACCGAACGTCCTCTTCATCCTCTACGACGACACGGGGATGGCGGCCTGGTCGCCCTACGGCGGTGGGATCAACATGCCGACGGCGCAGAGGCTGGCCGACAACGGGCTGACCTACACGCAGTGGCACACCACCGCCCTGTGCGCGCCGACCCGTTCCACCTGCCTAACCGGCCGCAACCACCACGTCAACGGCTTCGCCGAGATCGTCGAGGCCTCCAACGGCTTCCCCGGCTACCACGCCCGCATCCCCGACCAGTGCGCCACGATCGGCCACCTCCTCCAGGATGCCGGCTGGAGCACCTTCTGGGTGGGCAAGGACCACAACGTGCCCGAGCAGGACAACGCCCCCGGTGGGTACAGGGCCACCTGGCCCCTGCAGCAGGGCTTCGACCGCTTCTACGGCTTCCTCGGCGGCGAGACCAACCAGTACTATCCGGACCTGGCCGAGGATAACCACTTCATCGAGCAGCCGTACCTGCCCGAGGACGGCTACCACCTGTCCAAGGACCTCGCCGACCAGGCGATCCGCATGATCCGCGACAACAAGGCGAGCAACCCCTCGAAGCCCTGGTACATGTGGTACTGCCCGGGCGCCAACCATGCTCCCCACCACGCGCCCAAGGAGTACATCGACAAGTACAAGGGCGCCTTCGACGACGGTTACGAGGCGTACCGCGAGTGGTGCCTGGCGCGCATGATCGAGAAGGGCGGCCATGCCCGAGGACGCAGCTGACGCTGTCAACCCGATGCCCGACGACCAGGCGAACGAGCCTGACTACGTCCCGGCTGGGACACCTTGAGCGATGACCAGAAGAAGCTCTTCTGCCGTATGGCCGAGGCGGGTAGCCTTCTTGAGTACACCGACGCCCAGATCGGGCGTCTGATCGACTACTTGGATGAGTCGGGCCAGCTCGACAACACCCTGGTGCTTTACGCCGCCGACAACGGCACCTCGGGCGAAGGCTCAGAGAACGGTTCGGTCAACGAGAACAAGTTCTTCAACGGCTTCCCCGACGATCTCGAAGAGAACCTGACGATGATCGACAAGCTCGGCGGGCCCGACTGCTACAACCACATGCCCACCGGCTGGGCGGCCGCCTTCTCCACGCCGTTCAGAATGTTCAAGCGCTACTCGCAGTACTCCGGCGGCACCTGCGACCCGATGATCATCTCCTGGCCCAAGGGCATCAAGGCGCGCGGCGAAGTGCGGCACCAGTACCATCACTCGACAGACGTCGCGGCGACCATCCTCGACGTCTGTGGACTCGAGATGCCCGACACCTATCGCGGGGTGGGGCAGTACCCGATGAACGGCATCTCGATGCGTTACAGCTTCGACGCCGACCCGGACGGGCCGACCCAGAGAAAGACTCAGTACTACGAGATGATGGGCACTCGCGGCATCTGGGAGGACGGCTGGCATGCCGCGGCCACGCACGCGCCACTGACCGGCAAGGGCCACTTCGACGAGGACCGGTGGGAGCTCTACAACGTAGACGAAGACCGCTCTGAGTCCACGGACCTCGCCGACCAGCACCCGGAGAAGCTCGAGCACCTCAAGCAGCTGTGGATGGACGAGGCGCGCAAGAACCTCGTGTTGCCCCTCAACGATGCGCCTCCGATCGTCCTCGCCAACATCGAGCGGCCTTCCTCCGAGCCGCCACGCGAGCGGTTCGTCTACTACCCGGACACGAGCGCGATCCCCGAGGGCGTGGCCGCCAACCTTCGCGGCCGCTCGTACAAGATCCTGGCCGACGTCGAAGTCGGCGAGGATTGCAGCGGCGTCCTCTTCGCCCACGGTTCCCGCTTCGGTGGGCACGCGCTGTTCATCCACGAGAGCAGGCTCTACTACGTGTACAACTTCCTCGGCATCCCACCGGAGCAGAAGCTAATCTCCCGCGACGATCTCAAGCCCGGTAGGTACACGTTGGGCGTGGAGTTCATCCGCGAGAAGGCGGGCGAGTACCACGAGTCGCACGGCACGGCCAAGCTGTACGTGAACGACGAGGTGGTCGCCGAAGGGCCGATCCGCACCCAGACCGGCAAGTTCACGTTGTGCGGTGACGGCATGTGCATCGGCCGCGACAGCGCCGACGCAGTAGCCAGGGAGTACACCCCGGAGACGCAAGGCAAGTTCAGCGGCGGCACCATCCAGTTCGTCGAGGTGTCGGTCGGGAAGGAGCAGTACCGCGACCTCGAGGCGGAGATCGCCGCGGCGATGGCGCGAGACTGAGCTTGGAGGCGGCAGGCCTTCGGGCTCTGCCGACAACATATCGCCGAGCGTGTCGACGGCAGCGAGGTCGGGACGTCGTACCCCAAGTACGAACGTAGGACGGCGCCGCCGAGTGCCGTTGCCGGCACCGCTGCCTCGCGGCTCTACAGTCCGACCCTGGGAGCATAGCCCGCCTTGATTCTCTCAACGCCCCGTTGCATCGATCACCCTGCCGTGGGCAGCAGCGGCGCGTGGGTGTTCCTGTGGTCAGAATGACACGCTCCGCGATCAGTGAGCCACCGAGTTGCCCAACCACCTTCGTCGCGGCGCGACCGGATGGCCCGAGTTCGACCGCCCTGAACATTGGCCGGTTTCCCCCGTTGGAGTGACGCCGTGGCCGATCTCGTCTCAACGAAAACTGTCGTGCCAAGACTGCCGGACGGTCTCGTATGCCGTTTGGCCCCGATCCAGACGCTGCGCAGGGGACTGTCGAGTCGCCTCACTCTCGTCTCGGCACCGGCCGGCTACGGCAAGACGACCCTTGTAGCCGCCGGACTCTCGGGACTCGCTGCGCACTGCGGATGGCTCAGCCTCGATCCGAGCGACAACGATCCAGTCCAGTTCTGGCGCTATGTAGACGTGGCCATCGCCGGCTCCGGCGCAATCGCCGCGCAACGTATACTCGATAGGCGCACGAATTCACCCCATTTCTCGGCAGACACTCTCGTGTCAAAGCTCGTCAACGAAATGGCACAGCGCGCCGAACCTCAACTCCTTGTACTCGAGGACTACCACGTCATCGAAGCCACATCCGTGCACAAGAGCCTTGAGAGATTCGTGGACCACCTCCCGTCTCAGGCCCATGTGATCGTCATCTCTCGCGTGGACCCACCGCTCCCACTCGCTCGCCTGCGTGCGCACGGCGAGTTGAACGAGATCCGCGTTGGCGACCTGCGCTTCTCGACTGACGAGGCAGACCTACTGCTCAACAGAGCTATGGGGTTGAGTCTCGACGCAGCGCAGATCGCCTCCCTAGTGGAGCGCACCGAGGGATGGGCAGCCGGACTGCGACTCGCGGGGCTATCCCTGAAGGGACATCAAGATCGCGAGTCGTTTGTAGCCTCTTTCGGAGCAACTCACTCCTACGTTCTCGACTACCTCACCGAGGAGGTGTTGACACGCCAGGATGGTGAACTCGAGAGTTTTCTGAGCCAGACGTCGATACTTGATCGACTGTGTGCACCACTCTGTGACGTGGTTACTGGACGAACCGACTCGCAAGAGATGCTCCGCCGCGCAGAGAATGCAAACCTCTTCATGGTCCGACTAGACGACGAGCGTCGCTGGTACCGATTTCACCGGCTTTTCGCCGATCTGTTGCGCCAGCGGCTGCGCGATCGCGACCCCGAGGAGGCCATCGCCCTCCATAAGCGCGCAAGTCTTTGGTTTGAGCAAGAGGGAGACCTTGAGGAGGCCGCCCGCCACGCCCTCGCCGCCGGCGACGACCGACGAGTGGCGGCCCTGCTTGAGCAGGTGCTGATCACACTGGTGACCACGGGCAGGACCGCAACGGCACGAATGTGGATGGATGCACTCTCGGCAGAGATGCTCGACAAGCATCCCCTGCTGGCCGTCTGGGGCTCATGGGCCAGCTTCCTCCGGGGAGACGTCCGCGAAGCTCGACGTCTTATTGTCTTGGCCGGGAGCGATCCCAAGGCCGACGGTGCCGTTGTCACGATCCGGGCATTCCTCAGTCGTGCCGTCGGCAACCTCACCCGAAGCCTCGAGGAGAGCGAAACCGCCCTCGCTCGGCTCCCTGTCGAGATGCCGTTGCTCCGCGGCATGGCAACGTTTAACCTGGCCGTCCTCCATACCTTCGGCGGCGACATCGATATCGCCCGCAGGCTCAGCGAGGAAGCGCTTGCCCTCGCCCGCCATTCACGACCGTTCTGGGACGATGGCGTCATCAGCAACTTGCTCGCACGGGTTGCCCTACAGAGCGGGCGACTACTCGAAGCCGAGGAGATCTGCAGTGCAACCATCGAGGAGGGACTTGGCTCCTCAGGCACGGCACCAGTCCCGGTACTAGCCCACGTGTACGTCACCCTAGGAGATGTCCGTCTCGAATTCGACCAGTTGCCCGAGGCCCAGAAGTGCTTCGACCGAGCCCTCACAATCTGCGAGCCGACCGGCGAGCCCGCCGCCGCCTTCGGCGCCCGCCTCGGCATGTCACGCATCGCCTTCGCGCAAGGCGACATCCACGGTTCGAGAGAAGCACTCAAGCACGCCGGTGCCGCCCTGCCGGTGAATCTGGCTCCGTGGATCCGGCCCTATCTCGAGAGCTGGGCAGCTCGCCTCGCCTCTGCTGAAGGAAACCACGCCGTGGCTCTGAACCACGCCACACACGCTGAGGAGGCCTGCGTTCACGGCGGCCAGTTCGCGGTCCTCCACTATCCCACGTTTCTCAATGTCGCCCGCGTGCGTCTTGCTGCCGGATGTCCAGCTGATCGGGCGCAACGATTGCGAGACATGGCAGAACGGGCTGAGCGCGAGGGTCGTACAGGGATGCTGATCGAGATCCTGACCGTAGGAGCCGAGATCCTCGACGCCGAGGGCCACGAGAAAGACGCCGCGACAGAGTTGAAACGTGCGCTCGCCCTTGCCGACCCCAGAGGCTACGCTCGGACATTCCTAGACGACGGCGAGCCCGTGGCCCGACTGCTACGCGTCATCGCATCCCAGGGCCACGGCGGAGCCTATCTCGGCAGACTCGCAGACGCCTTCACGTCATCAGGCCCCCTCCAGAGCAGCCGAAGGCCCATGGCTGGACGAGCGGCGACGGCCCGGCGCCAACGGCGCCGCGACTTGGGTCTTCCCACGGATCCCGAACCACTCCTCAGCGAGCGCGAGCTTGAGGTTGTGCGCCTGTTGGCGCAAGGGAAGTCCAACAAGGAAATCGCGTCTCAGCTCTACCTCGCAGAAGGCACCGTGAAGAAGCACGTCTACAACATCTGCATGAAGCTGGGAGCTGCTCGCCGGAGCCACGCCGTCGCCAGAGCCCGTGAGCTCGGTCTCCTGTAACACCCCGCCGCTGGGTTGCGGTCGACGCCGCGACTGTCAGGAATAAACCCTCAATCGCCACTTTCGGCCGCTGACCTTTCCGCCGGTTTACTCCACACTCTCGTTGTGGACCCATCCCCTGACCGGAGGTGAAGCCATGCGGAACCGACTCAACAGACGCCTCTCCGACCGAGAAAGCGACCCTGATCCAGTGGCAGGACGCAGCCTCATGACCACGGAGATGACCGCCAGCGAACGTGCCTATTCACGACGCTGGCTGATCCTCGCAGTGCTCGTTCTCTGCGTTCTCGTGATCGGCTTGGACAACATGGTGTTGAACGTCGCCATTCCCACCCTGCAGAGTGAGCTGGGAGCCAGCTCATCGCAGCTCATCTGGATGATCGATGCCTACATCGTGGTCTTCGCCAGCCTGCTCCTCGTCGCGGGGTCCCTCAGCGACCGCTTCGGCCGGCGACGTGCCATGCTCTTCGGCCTGGTTGTATTCGGACTCGCCAGTCTCGCGGCAGCCTATGCGTCAGGCCCCATACAACTCATCATCGCAAGAGCAGTGATGGGAGCTGGCGCCGCCTTCCTCGCAACTGCCTCTCTTTCCATCGTCTCAAACGTCTTCCCACAAGAGGAGCGCGGCCGTGCTATCGGCGTCTGGGCTGGGTTCAACGCCCTGGGCATCGCTGCCGGACCCGTCATCGGAGGAGTCCTGCTCGAGCACTTCTGGTGGGGAAGTGCGTTTCTCGTCAACTTACCAGTAGTCGGGATCGCACTCGTCGCAAGCGCGATCCTCCTCGTGGAGAGCCGGGATCCAAGCGTCCACCCTCTCGACCTGCCAGGCTTGGCGCTCTCTGCGGTAGCCGTGTCGGCGCTCATCTATGGCTTGATCGAGGCATCGAGCCGGGGCTGGACAAACGGCGTGATTCTCCTTTGTTTCGCAGCAGCCGCTATCAGCGGAGCCGGCTTCATCGTGCGCGAGATGCGCACCCGCGATCCGATGCTACAGCTGCAGTTCTTCCGCAATCATCGCTTCACCATGGGGGTCGTAGCCGCCGGTGTGGCCTCGTTTGCCTTGTTCGGTCTGACCTTCAGCCTGACTCAACTGCTCCAGTTCGTGCAGGGATACACGCCCCTCCAAGCCGGGCTTCGGCTGGTGCCAGTCTCTCTGGGCATCCTCGTCGGCGCCGGCAATGCGAATCGGCTGGTTCGGCGTTATGGAACGGCTCGCGTGATCGCCAGTGGTCTCATCGTGCTTTCCGTCAGTCTGGGCAGCATAGTCCTTTGGGCACCCGCCACGAGCTACTGGGTGATTGGCTCGACTCTGTTCGTGCTGGCGCTAGGAATGGGATCAGTGATGGCCCCTGCTGTGGACGCCATCATGGGCGGAGTGCCCGAAAGCAAGGCCGGTGTGGGATCTGCCATGAACAGCGTCACACGCATGATCGCCGGCGCCTTCGGTGCCGCGATCATCGGTTCTGTGATGTACAGCATCTACGGAGCGAAAGTGTCTGAAGTCGTCACCGTTCTGCCGCCGGACTTGGCACAGCGGGCCCAGGACTCCGTTGGAGCCGCCACGCAGATCGCCGCATCGCTACCGCCAGAAGCCGGCGCTCAGCTCTCACAAGCGACCGGCGCCGCCTTTGCCGACGCCATGGGACTCGCCGCACTCATCGGCGCCGCCGTCGCACTCATCGGCGCGCCAATGGTGCTCGGATTCATGCCGGCACATCATCTGCCCGCCGAGAGCACGCAGATAGCTCTGACTGGCGATGGCGACGTCAGCGAGTCCGTGAGTCGCGGTCCCACGTGACGCAACCATGGACTGCAGCATTGCGCGGCGACAAGATACCTCGCACCTGTAGGCGGCCTTGGGCACGCGGAAGCTGACGGCCAAGATGTCGTAGTACCAGCGCTCCCCTTCACGTAGGAGGCCGTCAGCGCCGAGGTGAAGCAGACACTCGGCCTCACGAACATCATGTCATCCGTCACAAGATCGGCGCCGCCGCCACCGATACCGCCCCACGCCACCACATGCGCCCCGTGACGGTGCCTTCGTCAGCAGAATGTCAGCCGATTGTCGGCGTGGGCCCGCCGCGGCGCCCAAACGACCCCGCCGACGCCGAACGCCTCAGCACGCCGGCGCCCAGTGAAGCACGAAACAGCAGGGAGGGTGGTGCCCCCGACCCGGAGATGGCTCCTTCGACCTTCGCTGCGGCTCGCCCCCCGGTCAAGCGTCAAGGGCCTTGCGGATCTCCTTCTCTTCGTCCTTGATCTCCCTGTTCACAACCTTGATGGCCTTCTTCAGGATACGGTCCGCAGCGACATCGAGCGTCGACTCGGCAACCAGCACGACGCCCGACTGTCCGACGTCGAGCGCCTCGCCGATCTCCTTGATGTCTTTGTGGCCCCAGCCCTTGACCAGATGACCGACCAGGGTGCCGATACCGCCGCCCCAGACCAAGCCGGCAAGGAGAGAGGGCGGAAACAGCAGGCCGACGACGGCGCCTGTGGCGAGGCCCCACTTGGCCCCCGAGGTGCGTGTCGTCGAGTCCGTGTTCAGCACCTTGACCTTGCCGTTATCGTCCTTGGTGAAGAGAGCCGACTGGTACTTGCCGATCAGCCCGGCATGGTGAGCTGCCTTGATCGCCTCAAAGTCGGCGCGCGCATCGGCCTCCAGCGCATATGAGCCCGCAAACAGGACCAGGGGGTTGTCGTCTGCCATTGAAATCTCCTTCTCTCGATTCTCAGACGACTGCCCTCTCGGTACAAGACGCCTGCAGCAACGAACCTACTCGTGCCCCCTCTCGACACCGCGGAAACCTGCCACGAGAGGCAATCTCCGACGTGAAGCCAGATGCGCGAGACCGCCGAGTGCTGGGCGCATTGCCGGCACAATCACGCTCAGATAAGACTAGGCCGCATCGCGAGCGGGTCGTATCGCCGGCCGGACCGGTGACCGAGGCCACGAGACCGTCGTCGGAGTAGGTGTAACTCGCCGTACGGGCGTCGGGGTAGGTGAGCTGCGTCCGGGCGCCGGTGGCGTTGACGTTACCTGCAAGGACAGACCGCCGTGCGTCACACGGGGCTTGTCGCTGGCGCCCACCAACCGCGAGGTCATCGTCAGTGAGCCGAAGACGGCCAAAGGCAGAAGGGTGATTGCCCTCGATGCGGCAACCGTCGAGGTGCTGAAGGCGCAAGCCGCGCGTCAGCTCGAAGAGCAACACCAGTGGGCTGACGCCTGGGTCGACACCGGACTCGTGTTCACGAAGGAGAACGGCGAGGCGCTCGACCCGGAGACGATCACGCGCTGGTTCAAGATCGCCGTCAAGAACGCGATGCTGCCGGAGATTCGTCTGCATGATCTCAGGCACACGCACGCGACACTCGCGCTGCAGGCCGGCATCCACCCCAAGGTCGTCTCCGAGCGCTTGGGGCACGCGACGGTGTCGATCACGCTCGACACCTACTCGCATGCCATTCCGGCGATGCAGGAAGAGGCCGCAGCGATGATCGCGGGGTTGGTGTTTGCGGAGCGGTGAGGCAGTATCAGAATGGTGTACGCCGGCGTGCTGGATCTGCCGCCAGCGCAGAGCTGCCAGAAGCTCAGACAACAGCCGACACGTCATCGCCTGCGGTCGAAGGGGCACTCATCGTCGCCCAGCCTAATGCACGCGCGGGGCCCCCTGATGCGCGCCACTCCGCAGCCTCTGGCACCTCGTGGAACTCGAGCAGTTGCTGGCTACCAATGGCCTCCAGAGATTCACGGACGTCGCGCGGCGTGATGTAGAAGTACTCCCGTCGGAGGTTGACAAGGTTCACGCGCTTGTCAGCAAACGTCTCGTGCAATCGACGCTCAAGGCCCACTGCGTCGTCACTGAACACGAGCGCATGCACGTCGAAGTTGAACGGCACGCTGGCGTCGCCCAATTCACGAACCCGGTCCATAGGCTCCAGGCGACGCGTGAGCCCGATCTTGACCATGCGCTCACCGAAGCTGCCAAAGTTGGAGATCACGTAGACGTAGCCAGCCCGAGTGTTCGCTTCGCGGTTCTCGATACCGGTGATCGCGTTATCGATCTGCGCGAGCTTGCCCTCCATCTCCTTAATTGCCGCCTCATCGCCGGCGGCCCCCAACTTCTCGAGCGCCGTTCGATAATGTGCTTGCTCCTTCTCGAGACGCCGCTTCTCCGCTTCCATCTCGCGTATCGCCTTTTCCTCCTCGCGCTGGCGCGCGCGCTCTTCGCGAAGCCGCTCCCTCTCTTCTTCAACCTTCACGAGGTAGTCGGCAGTCAGTTCGAGCTCATAGACGCGCCACCTGTGGTAGTCGTCGGTGATGCGGATCTGCACAATGGAACCGAGCTTGGCTATGGTCTCGCGGGCCTTGTCGAGGCGTGCGATTGCCGAGTGAAGCGTGTGTGGACGCAGTGTCCGCGCGATGTTGTCCGCCTCCGCGTTATAGGCACGAAGCATCAGCTTCGAGAGGTCGCGAGTCATCTTCTCGCCCTCTTTGGTGGAGTTGTTGACAGTCCAACCCTGTGCCGCTTGCACTGCGCCGGACTTGGCCAACGTCTTGATCGC
This sequence comes from Thermoleophilia bacterium, assembly GCA_041393415.1. Classification (GTDB taxonomy): domain Bacteria; phylum Actinomycetota; class Thermoleophilia; order UBA2241; family UBA2241; genus CAIXSE01. The sequence continues at coordinate 765,777 of JAWKKE010000001.1, forward strand.
ATCCTTGGTCTGCTTCAGCTGCGTCTGGTAGGCGACGGCATCGTCAAGCGGATGTCTGTACTGGTAGATGCCTACCTCTTGCAGCAAGGCGAGTTCGTCGGTTTGGACGATGCCGGCGCGCGCGGCCTCGAGTTGTGCCCGCGCAGCACCCGTTTGGGCCTGCAGGTTGGCCAGTTCCGCTCGTGACGAGGCGAGTAGACTCGCCAAGTGAACCGCGTCGACACCCTTCAGGTACTCGACCCATTGACGCAGGTTGGTGTTCTCGGCTTCGAGTTCCTCCACACGCTTCTTGTTGGTGAACACTGCAGCAGCCCCCCCGTTCGAAGCGACACTCACACCGACATACTACCGACTAAGTTTGCCATCTGGCTCATGATGTCTGTTTTCACCACGTTCCGCCCAACACGCACACCAACGCATTGGACTGCATATCGACACTCCAGCGCCTAGCCAGAGTTTCACGCACTGACACGATCGACGTACCTCTCGAACTCCCAGTGAAGCTCGCGGGTCAGCTTCGCGTCGACCTCCTGCCACGTCTCGACCGAAGCGTGCAGCAGCATCAACAGCTCCCGATCGACCGCCTCCCACGAACAAGAGCAGAGGATCAGATTGGCGCGACCTCGGCCCGTCGTGCCCCGGCGAGCCAGCGTGGTGGGCGCAACAGCCTCAAGCTGCAAGAGATCGCCACCGTCGACGCCAGGCGGGCCGATCTCTGCCTCAATGGTGATGGCGCCGATCAATGGTGATTGCGCCGATCACCCCTGACGCGGTCGCAGCCGCCAATGCCGCCGCGTGCGCTCCCGTGACGGTGCCTCTCGGTGGCAGAATGTCGGCAAAATGTCGGCGTGGTGGCCTCAGGGCGCCCAAACGACGCCGCCGACGCCGAACCTCCCAGCACAACAACGCCCTGTGCAGCACCAAACAGCAGGGTGGGTGGTGCCCCCGGCTGGAATCGAACCAGCGACACCAGGTTTAGGAAACGTCAGGGAGGCGTGACGAGGGGTCCCCGTCCGTAGGCGATTCTGCTGCACAGTGCGAGGTTCCAGCGAGGCTTCGTGGCGGGCTATGCTCGCGCGTGTTCAGGCGTGGGGAGGCGTCTGGTCGGCAAGTGGGCGGCACGGCGGCGGTCAGTGTCTGACAATCACGACTCTAGTTGACAGGTACCGCATAGCCAGTATCGCCGGACCACCGCGCCGGTCCGTCATGGATTGGCGAGATCGACAGCGAGGACCGCGCCTGCGATGGTCATCGCGTCAGTGGGCCTTGTCGGCCACGTCGAGGTGCTGCCGCGGCTAGCCTCGATCGCCGCGCACCTCATGTCGCCGCGTCGTGAAGATCCGAACGGCCGCTGCGTCTCTGTCTACGAGTCGCTCATAGAAGCTGTGGTCGCTCGCCCATTCAGGAAACGAGACGATCGGGTACTGATCCTCCCTGTCGAAGCGGAAGTAGCCTATCTGCCAACTCGACGGCAGCGACCCATCGGCGATCTCAAAGAGCGGTGCCGGGGTCCACACCGGCCATGGATTGCCGTCGTCGTCCATGATGTAGTACCAGGCGATGCCCAGGTACACCGTTATGGCGTAGACGGCGTAGCGCCGACCGAGAGTCACCGGGAACTCGGTATCCGCAGTAATGCCCTGCCGAGGGTCGTAGCTCGTAGTCGGCAGCGCCGAACCGTCGACGGCGATGCAGCGCACAATCATCTCAAGCCCCCCGTCACGGAACGAACTTGAACTCGACCATCTGGCCGGTCGTCAGGTTTCGGAAGTAGTGCACAGTCACCTGGCCATTGTTTCCACGAAGGACGTACTCCACCTTCACCCACTCTCCTGGTCCGTAGTTTGCGATCAGTCGCGGTTCATCTCCGAGGTCCCGGATTATGACGCGACCATAGCCTTTCCTCGCTGTATCGAGCGCCATCTGCTGAGGGAGATTCTCCGGCACGGCATCCGGGATCGGGCCCTTGCAGACCGGCCTCAGACCAGGATACAGAGAGCGTGCCAGCATCGATTCCAGCGCGACATCGATCCACATCCCACCGACCATCCCGAGCACGTCGGCGCTCCAGAACGCAATGAGCACCGCCGCTTGCTGTCCGTAGGCGCGCGCCTGGGCGTCGTTCAGCCAGACCGGATAGAAGCCGTCTCTGTAGCGTGGGTCTTCGGAGCCGTTGTGCAGGCTGAGCCAGTAGTCGTACATGGGGCCGAAGAAGTCCCTCTTGAAGTCAGACCAGGCGTCCATCCCGCTCGGATCGACGAACATCAGTGGATTGTTCAGACAGTAGGCGTAGGCGCTGCCCGCCCTCGGGATCGGATCAACCGAGAGGAACGTCCCGGTCTCGGGATCGTAGACACGGGCACGGAGGAAGATGAGGCCACTGGCTTCGGTGTGCTCGCCGGTGAAGCGGAAGCGGTTACCGGTGAGGTCGGGGGTGCCGAGCTCCGTGCCGAAGGGCTCGTAGGTGTGTTCTTTGACGACTTGGCCGGAGGCGTCGGTCTCAAGACGCACGGAGCCGAGGGCATCAGCGAGCAGGTAGCGGATGCCGGAAGAGCTCTCGCGCGAGATCAGGTCAAGACCGTAGGTCAGGGTGGTCGTCTCGGAGCCGGTGGTCTCCTGCAGGACGAGCTCGTTGCCGGCGGCCTCGTCTAAGACGAAGTCGGTACGGGTGCCGCTCTCGATGGCGGCAATGCGCTGGTTGTCGCCGTCGTAGAGGTTCGTGGTCGTGAGCTGCGACGAGCTCGTGCCGGCGAGCAGGTTGTCGCTCGTGTAGCTGTAGGCGGTCGTGGCGCCGCCCTGCGTGCGCGTGACGCGGCTGCCGTTTGCGTCGTAGGTGAAGGTGGTCGTGCCGGCGGCGGTCAGCTGGTTAGCGTCGTCGTAGGTGGAGGCGGTCGTGATGCCGTTCACGGTCTTCGTCAGGCGGTTGCCGACGGCGTCGTAGTGTACGTCGTAGTCGTGCCTGAGCGTACCTCCGCGGTCAGCTGGTCGAGAGCGTCGAAGCTGTAGGAGCTCTGCCCGGCGAGGGAGTCGTCGATCGTCGTCGGGTTGCCGTTCTCGTCGCGGGTGTAGGAGATCGAGAGCAGGGTCGTGCCCTTGGCGTGGCTGATGCTCGCAAGGCGGCCGGCGTCGTCGTAGGTGTAGGAAGTAGTGATGCCGTTCGGCAGGGTGGTGGTGAGCAGGCTGCCGTCGGCACGGTAGGAGTAGAGGGTGGTGTCGCCGGCGGGGCCGGTGACGCTCGTTAGGAGACCGTCGTCGGAGTAGGTGGAGCTTGCCGTACGGGTGTCGGGATAGGTGAGCTGCGTCCGGGCGCCGGTGGCGTTGTAGGCGTAGGCGACGGTCGTGTTGTCGGGGTGGTCACCGCGGCGAGCTGGCCGAGGGCGTTCTAGGTGAAGGCGACGGTGCGCGAGCCTCGCGACGACTCCTGCAGCGGAGAGCTCTTGACCTAGGACGTCGCGAGTCAGGAACCCTCGTAGCTCCAATCCGGCGCCCCGAGCTTCCAACGCGTGCCCATCAGAATCACGTCCACGGAGCCTGTCCCCGGGGCAGCCATCGAGCTCCGACCGAGCTCGTCCATGCGAAGGTTGGCGGCAAGGAGGGTTGACACAAGATCCTCATTGGCGACATCTATCGCCACGACAAACGGAATCGTGCCTTTGCCGCGCCAGCGATCGACGATGTTGAGAGACATGCAGCGCAGCTCTTCAGCCGTCTCGGCGGGAGAGTGCCCCGGCCTTACACGCTTTGACGCACCTGTAGCATCCTCTGCAGCGTTCGCCGGCCTCGACCACGGCGTGCCGGTGGCGAAAGAACTCCACCTTGCCGAGCACCGCCTCAGGGCAGGCCTCGACACAACTCCAGCAGGCCTCGCAGCGGGAGCGGTCGAGGACGACGAAGCGCGCCGTCGTCGTACTTACGTGCCGGCGCCTGCGAATCCTCGACGAGACGCTGCGCAGGGCCGTCGCGGCGCTCACGGGCCGAGCAGAGCGTGGGTGACCGTGAGCACGGAGACCCCGCCGACGAGTGCTAGGGCCGCAAGCGCCTCCCTGCTCAGCAGGCCGCGGGCCGCGGCGCCGATGCGCAGGTGGCGCAACAGCGCTCGACGGTTGAGGACGGCGTGCCAGATGCAGAAGCAGACGAAGATCCCGCCGAGCGAGGTGTGCACGATCGACCAGCCGGCAGAGGAGCCTCCGGATCCGCCGGCAACGTGGTCGGCGAGCCCGCTGAGCGGCAGGGCCAGTCCGGACAGCAGCGCTCCGGCTGCGGCGAAGCTGCGCTGGTTCCAGCGCCGCCTCTCCGTCGCCGCAGACCTCGTGCTCGCGGGAGACACGCGGCCATCAGCCACGAGATCCTCCCCCGGTGCGCTGGCTCGGCCGGGGCAACGCGCTGGGATCGAACACGCTTCTGATGGCGTGCAGGACACGCATCGCCGCATCCACAGACTCCTGGTCGATCTCCTCAGCCAGAAGGGACTCACGCGCGTGCACCCGCGCGTGGAAGTCGAGCATCAGGTCGCGGCCAGCGGGCGTGAGTAGCACCGGCCGCCGGCGCCCGTCCCGCTCGTCGTCCTCGCGCGAAACTAGCTCGAGGCGCTCCAGACCGGCGACCAGCCGCGTCACTGCAGCCGGGTCGACGGCCAGCTCGCGCGCCAGCGCCGAGGTCGTGGACCGGCCGCCGGCAAGCGCGAGCAGCCTCAGCACCTCGAGTTGCGCCCCAGACAGGCCGAACTCGGCCGTCACCTCCCGCATGAGGAGCCGATACGTGAGCATCACCTCACGAAAGAGGTGCAGATAGCTGCCTCTCGGGTCGTGCTCGAAGAGGCCGGCATTGTCAGCAGAGATCGGCAGTTGGCCCATGACCATATGATTGATGATAGCAATGACCTTGTCAAGTAGCTGCTCGCTTTCTGCCGCGAAGGCCGTGCGGCCTCAGCCCAAAGACCATCGCCGCTCAACGTAGCGCTCCTCCCGCATCGCCGCCACGATGTCGTCGCGATCACTCGCGGTCTCGGTCGCGCTCCTTGCCCTTGCTTCCGCCACCGCAAACGTCACCGGCGACTCCGTTGCTGACAACGTAGCCACGTCATTGCCCGGCTCCGGCGACTCGCTTTGGGCCACAGTCTGGATCTCCAGTCTTGAGCGTCGCGCAGACGCTCGGGAAGGGCGGGGCGCAATCATGGTGGCCGGACGGAATCGGCACCAGCGCTGGCAGTCTGGCGCACGATAGCTGCAGATGTCTCCGTCCCTGATTCTGCAGAGGAAGACAGCACCCCCAGGGCGACGCACGCATGTGCTGCTGGCCTCAGCGCGCACAGGTCTTGTTGACGTCACGGGCCGGGGAAACACGGTCATATGCAGCGTCTTCCTACTAGACGCCGACGCCGTGCCGACGCGCCACAAGCGACCGCGCGCGTGCAGTCACGTCGAAGTGCGAGCGTCGGGTAGCTATCGCGTCAAGCGTGGACCGCATACAGGAGACGCTCCGATGTGCAAGAGGCCGCTGTCGCTCACGCCCTTACTTGACTACCAACTTCGCCTTCCCGACCTTGCTCTGCTCGTTTCCAGCTAAGTCTCTTGCGTAGACCTTCCACGTATAGGTTCCCCGTGCCAGCGTGCACCGAAAGCGACAAGACGTGTCTCTGTTTGTCGACCGCAGGCCGAGTGTCAGTGTCTGCTTCAAAGTTCCTCCACGGAAGATCTTCACAGTGACCTTCGCCTTAGGGGAGACACGGTCATTGACGCGATACGGCAGAGACACCTTTCGGCTCCTCACGACAGAGACGGCAGCGAGCGCTCTGCAGACTGGGAGAGTCCTGTCAATCCGTACCACTATGCTGTGCTCTTGCTCGACTTGACCAGCACGATCCACCGAGTAGTACCCGACGGTGGTCAGCCCATTAGCCCAAGCGAAGCGAGGCCCATCCGGCCTGTAGACCTGAAAGACGTCGCCAACTCCGAGACGGATGTAGGTTACGTCTACTCCGGAAATAACATCAGATGGGGCAAGCAGAACCTCAGTCATGTCACGATTCCAGCCAGCGCTGTTAGCGGGCGGAGACAGGCTGGCCACTGTTTCCGGAGGCGTACGATCGAGCGGGCAGATCAGAGCAAGCTCCTCGCTGTCCTCATCACGCGCGGGAGTCGCGGGAGCCCCGATAAGACCGACTTCCCCGGATAGAGCGACTGCGGTGCCGAAGTACCGCACAACGCGAGTGGCAGTCACATGTTTCTGTCGTTCGAGCCACTCATCACCCGAACGCTCAAAGACGTAGGCGGCTCCCTGAGCTGAGTCGCCACGTACGTCAGCACTTGGCGCTCCGATGAGGATCGAGTCGCCCGAGACGGCCACCGATTCTCCGAATTTGTCGCCAAACGCACCGTCGCTCGCCGTCAGTTTCTGCTGCAGCGTCCAGCGCAGATCACTGCGCACATAGACACACACGGAGCCTTGGCTGTCGTTGTCACCTACGCCGTCGCTCGCGGAGCCAACCACGGCGATGTCTCCGGAGAGCGCGACCGATTCGCCGAAACGGTCGTAGGACGCACCGTCGACATCGGTCAGCTTGGCTTGCGATCGCCAGGTCCCCCCTGCACGCACGAACACGTAGGCCGATCCCTGACCGAAGTTGCCGCCGACGGCATCGCTCCAATCGCCGACTAGGGCGGTGTCACCCGAGAGAGCTACGGACGTGCCGAAGTCCGAGTACGTGGACGCACCCGGTGCGGTCAGTCTGGCCTGCTGACTCCAGTTGCGATCTCGACGAGTAAAGACATAGGCTGCGCCACGAAAGGAATAGGCGCCGGTGGCGCCGACGAGCGCCGTGTCTCCGGCGAGAGCAACCGACCTGCCAAAGAAATCGTTCGCCTGGCCGTCCGCCGCAAGCAGCTTGCGCTGCAGGTCCCAGTGTGACGCGATACGAACGAAGACGTAGGCCGACCCCCGGTTGTCGGCGGCGTAGGGTCCGGGAACACCATCGTCTCCGTACGCTCCAACCAATGCCGTGTCGCCGTCGAGAGCCACTGAGATTCCGAACGCATGGGTGGCCTTGCCGTCGGGGGCCGTGAGTGCAGCCTGCAGCAGCCAACTCGAACCCGAGCGCACAAAGACATACGCCGCGCCCACGTTCAGCTCGCCGTCTGGCGAGTCGACACCCGGCGCACCCACTAGGGCAGTATCACCGTCGAGCGCGACCGCGTAGCCGAATGCGTCGCCGACCTTGCCCGCCCTCAGCTCAGCCCTCTGCAGAGCCAGCAATGCCGACGATTCCTGCGCTGCTCGAGCTGCGCACCCGTTGGCCTCCAAAGCCGAGGCGGCGGCGGTCGCGAATACGAGCATCACGCACGCAATCAGCGAGGACACGAGCAACGTAGGGAAGAGACGCGCGAGATACCCTCGCAAGACCCAGAACGCTCGCACCCAACAGTAGACGACGTCTCGCAAAGAGGAGACCTCCGCACCGAAGACCGCAACACGCCGAAATCGCTCGCGATCACACACCCGTCCCCCTCACCGTTGGTCAACCCTACATCGTCGAAAGAGAGTCGAGTACGAGCGCCGGGGGCTGAGACAGCCAAGGTCCGCCGAGCTCCTCAGTGAGCTCTCGAGCAAGACACTCCTCGGGGCTCTCCCCAGGCTCGAGCTTGCCTCCGGGCAGCTCCCAGTGACCGGCGAGACGATCACCGACGGGGCGACGGGCGAGGAGAACATCGTCGCCTCGCAGGAGGATGGCGGCGGTCACCACCGTTGCGTTGTCGTTCACCACCACCCCCTGCTATCGCCACTGTGCGTCATGGCGCGACCTACTTCTCGCTGAGGACAATCACATCCTGCGACGTGAGATCGACGAGCACCGTGTCCAACGCTTTGAAGTTGCCCTGGAACCATTTCTTGAGGGCGACTCCGCCCATGATCCTCGCTGTGTGGTTCGAGTTGGCGCTCCGGTTGATCTGGGCATCGATCTCCTCGCCCTCACGGCCGAGACGAAGACGTACCGGCCCCTCCGTCGCGCGGACGTAACCGTCGTACTTTCGGGTGACATTGAAGAAGCCCGTGTTGGAGTACGTCTTCTGCAGGGTCAGCGGGAAGATCCGTGGTCCACCCTCGGTCGTGATCGAGCGTGTCGGGGTCGCGTCCACACGTCTCGGCTGCTCGGAGCCGACCTCCTCGCGAGCGATGCGCCGTCGCAGTTGTGTAAGCCGCTCGCGTGCTGGCGTGACGGCCATGTGCCTGAGATTGAGCGGAGGGTCGAGCCAGGCAAGTACCTGGCGTTCGAGATTCTCAAGCGTGTCACGGTGATCGTGCGGATAGATGGCCAGCGAGAGGTGCTCGCGCATCCACTCGGTGAGTGCCAGTTCAGACGACTCGGTGATGGCCATCGAGTCCTGCACCTGCACATCGAGCTGTGCAAAGAGCATCGAAGCCAGCGTCCATCGGAAGGTCGACATGCGCACCTTTCCATGTAGGTGCATCTGGTCGATGCGCGTGCCAAGCGTGTTGTCGCTGGGCTTTCCGGACGGCCACCGCGTGGCTCCTGCCTGGCCGACATAGATCCGACCGGCACTGATGTCGTGACCAAGGCCTTCAGCGAGGTCGTGAGCGCCGTCCGCATCGACGAACCAGGCGTAGAGGCCGGGCTGGTCAAGACTCGCAACTCCGTTTGGCCACTCACGAGCCGTCACAACCGTTGGCGCCTCATCGAGGGCCGCGATGGCCTTCAGTACGTCCTCGTCGTCGCACTTGGGTACGGTGCCTGGAGGCGCCGTCGCTGCCGTTGCAGCCATATCGGCAAACGCGGCTGGGGCCTCGGCGCAGGCTGCGGCCGCGTGGTCTGCTTTCGCATAGAACGCCAACTGCTCGCCCAAGCTCAAACCCGCCGTCGGCTGCTCCACGGTGGCACCTCGTTCTCGCAGTCCATCGACCAGTCCAAAGTTCGCGTAGTTCGCGCCGGCGTGGATCTCGAAGGTACGGTCAGCGCACGACCCGAGGGCGGCCTCAATCTGGCTGAGAACCTTGTCGGCCCAGGCGCGTCGCTCTGCTCGAGACATGTCGTTGAGCGTGACATCGTAGGGATCGATTTCCGTCTCCGGTCGCAGCAAACCGTGCAGAGCCGAGAGAATGAACCAGCGTTCGCAAGTGCGCTCCACGTGGGCACGGCGACCGCGGAACAGCGGCGAGACGTAGAGTTCGGCCGCTGGCGCAGCGTGACCTAGCTTCTTCTTGACGCAGCCGACGAGCCCGATCCTGCAACTCGACCCGGTCTCAGGCGTCACCGACGCTAGCGGCGTTGTCTCTGTGGAATCGTGACCCGTAGCCGTCGGTGTCGCGGGGCAGTCGCTGGCAGCGCGGACCACCGTTGAGTCCCGCGGGCCTCGGACGCAGCATCTGTGCGTCTTCACTGTGGCCGCGCCAAGGCGTTCCGCCTTGGCCTGTGCCTCAGTGAGGCTAGCGAAGGGGCCTAGCCAACGACCGTGAGCAGGGTCTGTGCCTGCGCCACTGCGACCGTGGCCATCGCAGCAGAAGCCACAGGATGCTTCGTGAACGACGGCTTTGTGAGGTCCGGCCTGCCAGTTCTCGTAAACCCAGTAACCCACGAAACCCTCGCGTCCATTGAAGCGAGCCGCGTCGGAGAGTGGCGCAAACGGCATCGCCCCTCATGGTTGGAAGGCCATTCTACAGGGAGACCGTGACAGACAGCGCTCCGATGCGCCGTTGACAGGTGCCTGAAGCCCTTCCCCCTAGAACCTCGCCGCGCTGTTTGATGAGCGTGCACAGGTCAAGGAGACGTCACGGGCAGATGGAAGTGCGCCGTTTGCAGCGGCTTCGCTCAGCGAGCCGACGCACAGCCGACGCCACGCCGCCGTCAGCCCGATGCAAACCTCCTGCGTAGCGGCGTGCGACAGCCCTTCGTACAGCCACCTCCACCGTGCCCGCAAGCGCAAACGACGGGCTCGCGAACCCGGCGACGCTAGGCTCTTCCTGCTCGCTGTAGGTCGCGTGCGGTCACGCGTCCGGCGTGCAGCACGGCGCCGATCGGATACGTATCTATCGGACGCTCATCCTGCCACTTCCTCGCGAACGCAAGGAGGTCACGCGCCTCGATGACGGCAAGCGGTACGTCCAGCGGGCTCTCAATCGCAGCGAGCTTCACCTCGATCCCGTCGGCGAAACTGTGCGCGATGATGAGGTAGCCCGCAAACTGCTCTGCGCGCCGGGACTTGGCCAGCGTCGAGATGTAGTTGCGCACCTGCAGCCGATGTTGGATGGGGAGCGTGTAGGGCGGCCACAGGGTAGTCTTGCACTCGTAGCAGAAGAAGGCACCGCTCTCGTCCACGAGCACGCCATCTGGCTCCTCGCGACCAGCCTTCTGCGTCTTCGTATCGAGCCGCAAGAGGTTCTTGAAGATGTAGCGGGTCGCGCGCTCGAAGTCCAGGCCCATACGGCTCGCACTCATCCCATCCGATACGACTTGAGGAGGGTAGGCGTGCGTGTCTTGGCGGCTCAGCTCATCATAGACCTCAAGCAGGTCTTTGGCGGTCAGCTCACTCGGCTGCGCGTCCGCTTCAGCGACGTGACAGATGATGGACTCGATGAGTTCAGGCTTGTTGGCCGTCCGATTGAGTCCCATCTTCCCGGCGAGTGCGACAAGCTCGCCCTTGGACAGCGTCGCCAGGACGCTGTGCGAGTTGAACCGACTCTCGGCGAGGCGCGCGATCTTGGCGGCCTTGGATCCCGTCTTTGGTAGCCCGAGAGCCTGCAATGCGTCGCCGAGCTGGAATATCCCGAGCTCATCAAGCAGATCGACAACTGCCTCATCACCGAGCGATTCCGTCTCCGGGGCCACCTCCTCGACAGGAGGCGCGACCTCAGTGACGGCGATGTCAGCATCGGACCTGAAATGGTCGACGATGCGGTAGACGCGATCTTCCTTGTTGCCCGACTTAGGCAGGCCGAGTTTCGCGAGCAGTCCGACGAGCTCGACGGTGCCGAGCGCGGAGAGCACCGTGCGCGTCGCAATCTCGTTCTCGATGAGGCGTGCCACGAGTTCGGCGCTTGAACCGGCGGTCTTGAGGCCCGCGTCCTTGAGCGCTATCACCAGTTGATTCTTCGTCAGGCTCTCGAACAGGCGCTGGCGCTGCTTCAGGCGCATGTCGAAGCCCCACAGCTGCAGGAGACTGTCGGAGGTCTCGTCGGAGAGCGTGAAGTAGCTCTCGCCATCGGCGCAGCAGACCAAGACGATGCCCTCGTTGGTCAGGAAGGCGAGTCCGTCCTCGTACTCGGAGGCCACGAACTTGAGACGCCCGATCTCGGCGTGAGCCATGATCATCTGGTGCTCGGTGCGCGTGATGCCAAGCTCGCTACGAAGCACGCGCAGCAGGTTGGCCTCGCTCTCCTTGAGATCGTCTTCGAACTCCCAGGCGGCTTCCAGCATCTTCGCGTAGAGACTGTAGTTCTTCTTCGCGTTCTTGAGATCGAGGCTCGCCGACGCCTCCACGTAGTCATGTATGCGCCTCTTCACGCTGGCCTTGAGATCATCCGTGCGGATACGGTGGTCTTCCGCATCCAAGAGCACTTCTAGGATCGTGTCCGTAGGCGGCGTGCGGAACTCGATATTGCGCTTCACGCTCTCGTAGTTGCCAAGGACGCGACTCAGATCGCGCAGGATCTTATCCGCGTCGAGCCCCACAATCTCCGAGATCTTGCCCTTGGCGAGGCGGCGTAGGTCGCCCTTGGAGTAGTCCTTCAGGATGTCGAAGTTGTTCATGCAGCTTCCTCCCCGCCCACCTTGAACCGTCCCTGACACGGACCCTCAACCCCCAAGACACGCCCAACACGTGCGACTCACACCGCATGTCGAAAGCCGCGCGAGGAGTTCAGTCTATCCCGCAACACCGCAATCGCATGATATTCCCCATGCGAAGTAGGTGAGAAGACCCGGCAAGGCGTGAGATTAGAGGGAACGCGCGGCCTGCCGCGTTCGCAGGGTTCGTGTTGCACGCGGCCGCCGCGCGTGCTCACCATGCCGTCGCGAAGGACAGCACCGCGGCGAGCCCTACGACGAGCCTCCCGCAGGTGCGCGAGCGCTGGCCGAGCCCGCAGAGGTCTTCACGTTCGCCACAAACGCCGAAACGACGACGTGTGCAGCGGTTTCGCCTGGCGAGCCGACCTACGGCCGACGCCGCGACACACTGCTGTGGGCCGCGCGCTGCTGCCTGTTGCCATGGAGGGCGACGCGCAGGTCGCCGCGGCTCTAGCTAGACGGCAGATTGTAGTCCGTCGCGTCCTCGATCGAGCCATAGACATCATCGGAGAGCCAGTGGCACCAGAGCTTCCTGCCCGGTACGTGCAGACGCCGCGAGTAGGCACCGCGCTTAGACCAAGCGGCCACCTCACAACGCGGGTATGAGGTACCGCTCAGCTTCATCACGGCCTCGAGCGCCGGGATCAGATCGGTATCGGTCGACATCATCACGCCGATGTCGTACTCGTGAGCAACCGCCATGGTCACGAAGTCAACGGCGAGGGCGACATCGATGCCCTTCTCCTGCGCCGGCTCGTCGGGCCAATCGGTCGGATAGCGCAGGGTACGGGTGATGACCGTGACGAGACCCCGGCCGCGGCGCTCCTGAGCGGCCGATTGGCGCATGTTGGCTCCATAGGCGCGAGGTTGTTTGGCTGAATCCGGACGCCCGCGGTAGACACGCACCCCAGCAACGTGGCTCTCCTCGGGATGGCGCGCAACGATGGCCTCCGCGAGCTGCAGCGGATCAATCTGTCCGTAGCGACTGGGGTCACCGCGCAAGCCGAACGCTTCACGCGCTCCGTTGTAGACGTTCTGGTAGTCGAGAAAGACGACCGCGCGCGCCGAGCTCATCACCCTCCAAAGAAAAACCCCGCCAGTTCAGGCGTGAGCCCGGACGGCGGGGAGCAGTGACGGCATTGTACCGTACGATTGTCGGAAGGCAAGCACCTCATCTTGAGTCGTCCACCGTGGCCACGCGCAGGTGGCTGCCTCGCCAGACTGCCGGAGCCCTCGGCGGGCGCTGGCTCGGGCGGGAGACGCCCACTCCATGCCGTTCAAGCAGTCGCGCTGCCTGGGCGTGGATGCGATAGCCAAGCGGAGGCCCGTTCGGCGACGCATCTCGCATGTGACAACCGTGGATGCTCAGTGCGTCTCGTCACTCACGACGTCCATGTACGGTGCGAGCACCGCGCGAGCATCCGCAAGAGCTGCGGCCAACTCCTCGAGCTGGCGAAACTGCGGCTCCAGGTCGTCGGGCGACTCGATGAAGAGCTCGAAGCTGCCGGAGGGTCCAGCGATGGTGGCGCGCAGGCTGCCGTCTTCGGCGTCAAGAACGGTGGTCTGGGCGTAGTCGCCGTGACGGGTGTGGCTGAGCGTCTCGTAGCTGGTCGGCATCGTGCTCGCCTCCGTTCATCGCTTGGGAACGGACACGGTAGCTCTGCGGGCGCGACACAGCAAGGGCGGCAAGCGTTGGCCAAGCGGCACAGGTTGGCCGAACCTCGGGGGGCAGAGAAAGGGCTGCACAGGGCGAGCTCGCCGACGCAGTGCCGACAGAACTGAACGACGAGCACAGCACCGGAGCGCAGATGCCTCGCGCATTCGTGTGGAGATCAGTCTCGTCGAGCAATTGCCTCCGCCACCGCCTGGGGCTCCACGCCGTTCTCCAGCGCCTCCGTGAGCCTCGAGAGGAACTCGACCGGCTCCACCTGTCCACTGAGAATCAAGTATCGAGCACTCTCGAAACCGGCTATGAAGTCCGCTGGCGGCACTGCACTCTCTTTGATCGATCCATATAGGGAGTCGGTGAGTTTCGTCAGGGAATCCGGCGATCGGGCGGCAAAGACTCTGACCGCATCGGCCACGAGCACAGCGACCTTCATGTGCCCAATCTGCGTAATTACCGTGAGCATCACAACAGCCTTGAGTGCATCGAGCATGACATCCGCCGGCAACTGCCTGAACGCGAAGAGGCGAAGAACTTCCGCACGCTCAATTGGACCCAAACCCTCAATGGACCGGTCTGCACCGATGCGCCGGAGCTCTTCCTCCGCGTCCTCGGCCGTGCGTGCATGGTTCGACATTGCGACCGCGGCCTGTCCGTAGATGCTTTCTGAGCGAGCCGCAAGCTTGATGCTAGCGATCAGGATGACCACGAAGAAGAAGCCAGACCACGTGACCATGAACGCAATGAATGCGCCTGATGTCCAGTCGACCGAGAAGGCGGCAAGAACGCCGGCCACGAGAGCTAGTGCAGCCTCGCCGAATCTGCCCGTTGTCGCGAACATGATGATGGCGACAAGGAACACCACGAGTAGAACAACGCCGACCATGAACGCGGCTGAGGTCAACGCGAGCATGACGACGCAAGTGACGACCCCAGCAAGCGTGATGACCAGAAGAGGGGCAAGTCTATGGGCGGCTTGAAGAGCCCCAACCATCGTCGCCCAAGTATGACTGAATGTACTCTGTTGACGCCTACTCACACGGACTCGCTCGGTTCACCGGACACGACGCGCAGCAGATCCGGCAGCTGCTTACGCTCAATCTCTCGCAGCGACACAATAAGCAACTCGTCGGCTTCGCGTTCAGGAAGCATAGCGAGCAGCGTTGTGCCTATCGTCCCGAAATCGACGCCGTACTGAACTTGCGTGGTACCGGCACACACGCCCACGTTCTTGCCAAAGATCGCCATCGTCATCACACGATCGCTGACACCGTACGCGATACACCGAGGGTTATCATTCTCGCCTCAGCAAGATGATGGTAGTCCATCGCCGTCGCCGACACTAAGACGGCCGTCGATCGCCCCAGGTCCCCCACACCCCTGCGGCGCCAGAAGTGCCTGCACACGGCGCCCTCGCCGACGCGGCGCCGACGGAAGCGACGGCTCGTTTAGTTCGTATTTCACGTCGCTCGCACCCGATCTTGAGCCGTTCTCGAGCCTGAGAGGGCCTCTAGACGCCTCCGAAAACGAACTAAGGCGAACTAAGACGGCGCTATCTCGTCGTTCGTGCACGTCGTCGCGCACTCAGCGTCGAGCTCGGCCAGGTACTGGCGCATGCGCTCGTCGCCGTAGGTGGTGATCCAGCGTTCCCAAAGGAGATCGTCACCGGGCTCCCAGGTGGCTGAGCCGGCCGCTCGGAAGTAGCACCGCAGCTCGGCGCCGGCGGCCGCCCAGCGCTGCAGAAAGTCGAGCGTCTCGCGCAGCCTCGCCAGGCGCTCGCGCAGCTCCGCAGGACAAACGGGGGAGTGCAACTGGGGCAGGAGCTCGCGCCTCACGAGCGCCCCTCGATGTCGCCGAGATCACCTTCAAGGCGCGCGATCTCGGCTTCCACGGCCTCGAAGGTGAAGGGCCGCTCTGGCTGGCGCGTCGCGAGGCCAAGCAAGATGACGAGCCTGTCGAGCGTGCCCCGAGCACCGCGCAGATCGTTGCTTGCGAGCTGGCGACGGTGGATGAGTTCGTAGCCGGTGACGGCAAGCGCGAATTCGGTCGCTTGATCGACACCGGCCTCGCGACGCAGGCGGGCCAGCGCGTCGAGGACGTAGCCCTGTGCGGCGCGTTCGCCAACGCCCCACTTGTTCATGGCGTACTGGACCACAGAGCGTCGCGGGGCACGCGCGGCGAGAAGCTCGCCGAGCTCGACGAGACGCTGTTCGTACTCAGCCTTACTGGCGCGCTTGGACACGCTCGGCTACCTTGCCGGTGAAGTTCTGCCAGCGCTCGACGGCGACCTCGACGAACTGCGGGCTCTGCTCGATCGCGTAGCAGACTCTGCCGGTGGATTCGGCGGCGATCAGTGCCGTGCCGGAACCACTGAAGGGCTCGTAGATGAGATCGCCCGGCAGCGTGTGGTAGGTGATTGGGCGACGTATGAGCTCAACCGGCTTCTGCGTCGGATGGATGCCGCCGGCGCCGTCTTCGATCGCGGAGGCAACTTCCCACACCGCCGTCGCGTTGGCCGGCGGGCGCGTACCTGATCGTGGACGATCACCCTGCTTCCAGCCGTACATGAAAGGCTCGAAGTCGTACATGTAGTCGCAGCGGGTGAGCACCGGGCGGCTCTTCTTCCAGATGATGATTTGGTGCGGCAATAGACCGACGCTGCGCCAGGCCTCGAGGACGATGTCGACCTTCATCATGCCGAAAAACTGGTAGAGGAAGGGCTCGTCGGTCAGTGCGTGCTCAATCGCGGTCCTAAGGAAGTCGGCGTAAAAGGTGACGGCGCTTTCGTGATCGGTGTATGAGTCCCAGTGTTTCGTCTTCTCCTCGGAGGAGATGGCCTGTCCGTCTTTGCCCCAGGTCTGGGGGTGGTTGCCACCGTCGTAGTCAACGAGATACGGCGGATCGGTTGCCATGAGTGCGGCGCGCTTGCCGCCCATGACGCGTTGCACATCGTCGGGGTTCGTGCTGTCGCCACAGAGGAGACGATGCTCACCGAGGAGCCAGAGATCGCCGGCATTCGTGACCGGTTCTTCCGGTGCTTCCGGTACCTCATCCTCACCCGTGAGACCCTCCGTCGGGTTCGAGAGCAGAGCCGCCAGTTCGCGCGGGTCGAAGCCGGTGACTTCCAGGTCTACGCCGAGACCGAGGAGTTCGGAAAGCTCGAGCGGCAAGAGCTCAGCATCCCAGCTCGTCTCCATCGCCGTCCTGTTGTCGGCAATGCGGTACGCCTTGACCTGTTGCGGCGAGAGACCAGTCGCGACATGCACCGGCACCTCGTTCATGCCGAGACGCTGCGCCGCCAACAGTCGCGTGTGACCGACAATCACGACACCGTCCTCGTCGACGACGATCGGTTGACGAAAACCGAATTCCTGCAACGAGGCCGCCACTTTAGCGATGGCGACCTCAGGGACGGAGCGCGGGTTGCGGGCATAGGGAATCGGTCTGTCGATCGGCCACAGGGTGACCGTGAGCTCGTCTTCATCAATGGTCTTCACGAGCGCCTCGCTTTCCTACTTCGTGACTGAACTACCTGCCTCCTTAAGAGAGGGGACCAGGTAGGGAGTTGTCGTCTCGCCGGCGTTCCTCTTCTTGTGTGGTTCCAAGAGAGCGTCTGGTGAGCTCTCAAACACCAGGGCCTCGAACTACCTGCCTGGGGGTCATCCTTAAGAGGTAGGTAGTTGCGTGGCATCGCCACGCCTCCAGTAGCCGTAGGCGCGGCTCGAAGCCGAGCCGGCACCCTTGGCGCGCTCACAGGGTCGCTCGGGATCGTTCTCGTCGCAGAGCTCACGCAGCACGTCTTGTGCCTTGGGCTTGCCGATGCCGTTCGCCTGACAATGCTCGATGATCGTCGCCTCTGTGATGGCTTCCTCCTTGGTGGCGGGAAGCAGACCGAGGAGCATTTCGCGCAGATCGCGCTCCTTCACCGCACCGACCGATCCGACAGATCGATAGCGGCCCGCATCGTCCATCTCGATCACCCAGTCCGGCGGTTCTGCGGCAAAGACGCGGCCGGTGACGGAGAGCTGGCGGCGACGCGGATGTGCATCGCCCTTCAGGTGCAGGAGCACGTCAAAGCCGCCGGCCAGCGCCGAACTGCCGCGTCCTGCCTCGCTGATCGAGCCACCGCCTTTGCGGGCGTGACGCAGAACGAGCACCGCAAGGCCGCAGCCCGTCAGTCGCTCGATCACCCGTAGCGTCGCCAGCGCCACGCCGGCGTCGTTCTCCTCGTCGCCCTCGATGCCGGCCCAGAGGGAGAGGTTGTCGACGACGACGAGGTTGAGTCCGCGTTCTCTCGCGCAGCGCTCAACCACCTTGCCAATCTCCGGCCAGCTGAGAGCGAGCGCGTCGCGGTGGAAGAGCGTGCAGAAGCGCTCCTCACCGAGCAGGCCGGCGCGAGCGACTTGGGGCACGAACGAGTGCGGCGACTGCTCGCTGAGGTAGAGGACGCCGCTCTTTCTGGTTGTTCTTCCGCACCACGGCTCGCCGTTGATCACGTCGCGCGCGATCGCCAGCGCCATGGTGGTCTTGCCCCGTTTGACCTCAGCCACGAGGTCCGTGCTGCAGCCGACGTAGAGCAGACCTTCGCAGAGCGCGACGGGTGTCTCAAGTTGCAGACCGGCGAGTGCAGCGCCGTCGTAGAGGGAGACGCCCACATGGTCGGCAATGTCGGTCTCGAGGAGGTCGCTGGACTCGGCCAGCAGACCCTGCAACTGCGTTCGGCTGTCGGCATCGAGGCGTCCTTGGGCAGACATGCCGATCTTCTCCAACGCGGCCCGCAGGTGCCGCTCACGCGCAAGTTCTTTGACGCGCGCGATGTAGCTGCGCACATGCGTCGCCGCCGGCGTCGTCTCGGCCAACACGCAGAGGTAGTCGCGCCCCGGAATGAGGTTGATGGCGCCGCTGCGCTCAAGCTCGGCCGCCACCGTGAGATGATCGACGTCCTCACCACGAGCGACGAGACGGCAGACGCCCGTATGGATCGCGCGGTGCGCCGCAGAGGCAAAGGCCGCTGTCTCGACCTCCTCGGCAACCACACGAGCCGCCACATCGTTCACAAGAGCGGCGCCCAAGCAGGCTTCCTCGACGCGCCGTTCGGGAAGAACGTCCGCTCGTGACGCCGCTTCCTTCGCCGTCACCGTTGCCGCGCCGCTGTTCATCTCACTCGTCGTCCTCGACGCCCAACATGGCGATCAGCTTCGCCGTCGGCACAAGGATGCGCTTGGACATCCGCAGCGTCGGCAGGCTGCCGTCCCTGGCGGCCGCGTAGGCAGTGCTCCTGCCGATGCCGAGGACGATCGCCGCCTCTTCGACGGAGCAGGTTGGGCCGCGGCGCAGGCACTCGGTTTCGACACTCCGCGAGCACATCGCCGCGCTCGCGCTCTGCTTGATTCTTTCCTCGCTGTCCATGCTTGCCTTCACCCTTCGTGCCGGTTATGATGCTGTGTGCTGGACAGAACGCCTTTCAAGCGTTACGTCCAGTGGCGTGAGCCTAGCAATACCGCATTAGAAGGTTCTTATATGGCACACGAGGCGAGGGTGGAGAGCGAGGAGGACGTCTACCGCGAGCTCGGACGCGCCCTCGGCGGTGCTCCCGATGCGACCGTCTGGAAGCTGCTCCAGCACGGTCGCTGGCCGCAGGACGTGATCGGCGAAGAGGCCAGCTTCGCGGAGCTGCTCTCTGAGTACCGCACGCAGCTCGCAATCATTGCCGATCGTCAGGTGCAGCCGCGCTCGGCTACGAGAGAGCCACTCGTGGTTGGCGCTCCGTGGACGGAGGCCCTGGCGAAGATCATGGCCCTGCAGGCGGCCAAGGATCCCTACGTGGTCGCCTTTCGCAGCCAGGTCCTGGGGAACAGACTGCTCGCCCCCGAGGAGGTGAACCCCTGGATCAGAGAGCGCCTCGCGGCCTGCGGCTCCTACACGCGTCAGACGCGTCCCGACATGCTCGGTGCCGTCGTTGGCCCGCGAGCCAACGCCTGGGAGTCCGAGCTCGCCGTGCAGGCTTACGTAGAGGGCAGCGCGCCACCACGGACAACACAGGCCGAGTCGGAGCTCGACTTCCTCGACTGCTTAGGTGACGTCTTGATCAGTTCCTACGGCTTCTACGACCCCGACTCGCTACGCCGTTTTGTCCTCAGCGGCGAGACGCCGCGGCTGGCCGCCATCCTGGCTGCCGGTCGCTACCGCGAGGGCTTCCCGCAGGCTGGCGAGACGATCGTCATGCACGTCAGTCCGCGCTGTCCCCCAAAGCAGATGCTGGCCGCCTACAGTGAGCTCCGGCAGCGCGTGCTTCCTGAGCGCCAACGCGTGCGCCAGCCCGACGAGGACGACCTCGAGCTCGCGGTCTTCATCGCCGAGGTGAACGACGGTCGCACCTGGGAGGACGCAGCCGCCGCTTGGAACGACGCCCACGAGGAAGCGCGGCGCTACCAAGAGAAGCGCTCCTTCTCTCGTGACGCACGCGGCGCCTACCAGCGGGTCGTGGGCAGTGAGATCGAGTGGCAGGGCAAGGCACAGGCCAGGCGAGGCCACAGGTGAGAGGCTCCGTTCGTCATCGCGGCAACGAGCGCGGCGGTTCCTGGGAGTACATCTGCGATGTCGGTCTCGCGCCCGTGCAGCGCTGCCGGGAGTGCAAGAAGAAGTACTGGGTGGAACGGCGTCCCAAGGACAGCTGCCCTTCCTGTGGCGGCGAGCTCGTCGAATCCGAAGAACGTCGTCGTCAGACCAAGGCGGGCTTTGCGACGAAGAAAGAGTGCCTGGCGGCGATGAACAAGGTCCTGGTCGCCGTCTCGGAGCACAATTACCAAGCGCCGAGCAAAGCCACCGTGCGCGAGTACCTGACCAAGGAGTGGCTACCGGCAATCAAGTCAACGATCCGGCCCTCGACGTTCACCTCCTACACGCAGCACGTCGAGTGTCACATCTGTCCGCACCTCGGCTCGGTGAGACTGCAACAGCTCAGTGGCAGTCAAGTGAATGCGCTCTACGCGCTGCTTGCCGAACGCGGGGGCAAGAAGGGTGGACCGCTATCGGCGCGCACGATTCACCATGTGCATACCTGTCTGCACAAAGCCTGCAAGGATGCCGTCAGGTGGGGCCTCATCACCAAGAACCCGCTTGAGGCCGCCGACCCGCCACGGGTGAAGGGTGGTGGTGCCAAGGAGATGAAGACCTGGACGAAAGAGCAGCTGCGCGCTTTCTTGGCGTCCGTGACAAACGATCGTCTCTCCCCGCTCTGGCACACCATGGCGATGACCGGGATGCGCAGAGGAGAGGCCTTGGGGCTGCGCTGGATCGACATCGACCTTGAGAACGCACGCCTCTCGGTGCGTAGGTCACTGGTGCCCACCAACCGCGAGGTCATCGTCAGTGAACCGAAGACGGCCAAAGGCAGAAGGGTGATCGCGCTCGATGCGGCAACCGTCGAGGTGCTGAAGGCCCAGGCCGCGCGTCAACTCGAAGAGCAACACCAGTGGGGTGACGCCTGGGTCGACACCGGACTCGTGTTCACGAAGGAGAACGGCGAGGCGCTCGACCCGGAGACGATCACGCGCTGGTTCCGGGTCGCCGTCAAGAACGCGATGCTGCCGGAGATCAGGCTGCACGACCTGCGGCACACGCACGCGACGCTGGCGCTGCAGGCCGGCATCCATCCCAAGGTGGTCTCAGAGCGTCTGGGGCACGCGACGGTGTCGATCACGCTGGATACCTACTCGCACGCCATTCCGGCGATGCAGGAAGAGGCGGCAGCGATGATCGCAGCGCTCGTGCTGAACGGCGCCGCCTAGCCGAATCGCCAACCACGCAAAGTCTACATCTCTTCCGCGGCCTCACACGCCAATCTCACGCTGGCTTCGTGAAATGCCTCGCATGTCTGCTGCGTCACCCTGTTCAGGATTCGCAGCACGATGATCGTGTCCAGAGTCGGCGCAACCGCGCCGAGAGCAGAACTGACTTGCGTCAGAGAGATACCGGCATTCTGGCCCGGATCAGACATCCCGGCATTGCTGGGGCCAGCCAGAAGCAGGTCGGTGTCGCCGAGCAACCCGAGCTTGAACAAGACTCCCTTCGGGTTCGCATGGACGTTGTGACTGGCGAGCCTATAGTGAGCCCTCATGTGGTCAATGCCTGCGTCCTCCCGAATATCCCGGAACTTCGGGTCCTTCAGACCAAGCGCATCGGCTGCCCACCCGTATTGCCGGTCGAAATCCGCACCGTACTTCGCGACCAGTTCAGCGTGCCGTCGACGAGTCGCAGCCAGTTCCGCATCACTCATACGCTCGTAGCCAAGCTTCTCGCGACACTCATCGTAGTCCCGCACCGCTCTTGCCGACTCAACGGCTTCGTGGTCAACGTATCTCTGAGCGACCAGCTCTCCGTGATGTCGGAGGAACAGCGCCACCGCGGCAATCTCGTGAAGGGTACGCCAGCGCGCCATCGCACCATCCGAGAACCCCTCAGCGAGCAGGCAGATGATCTCGTCTGTCACCTGGCACGCCCTCGCGTGCAGTCGCAACAGCACGTCGCAAAGCACGGGGGATTCCGTCTGCTCACAGCGTCTCAGAGTCGTGTTGACGAGATCGCCAAACTCACGCGACACGGTGAGCAGCATGCGCAGTAGGTCAATGCCTTCACCCCATCGCCCGTGGAGCCGATCGCGGAAGCCGTCGCGCTCCAGCAGTTGCCTCTCCTGCTCCAGCGCCCAACTCTCGCGAAGACTGGCGAGGATCAGCTCGGACGCTTTGTCGCCGACATCGTCGACGATTGCTGATACACCCTCTGTCATGAACGTGTCGAGGCGACCATCGATCCGCGCCAGATCAGCTGCAGTGATCCGTACCTCCGTACGCTCGTTTCCCATACCGTCGTCGAATGAGAACGAGTCGCCTGCGTCGTCCTTCAGATGGCGAAAGAGATTCTCACGCTCCTCTTCCCCGACGGGAATGCCCATCGCAGCGAGCTTCTCAGTGATGACGGTCGCTGCGATTCTGTAGGGAACATCCGCAAGTTCGTGGTCGAGAATGCGCTGATACGATCCCTCGTATTCCCACACAGTGACCCCTCCCGTCCGGCCGAGGCATCTCCCCGGCACGATGGCTGCTTGCCCCGACGCACGCAGGACAGCTCGCAGCGGCGTTCCGCTCCGCAACGAGCTTGACGCCCGGACTCATCATCCACGAACACGATCTTGTCCGAAGAGGTGTACAGAGCCATCGCCAAGGTTCAGCGATTACGCTAGCATTCCCCCGTGCAGGACCGAACGGTACCCAGCGTGGTGGAGGGCACCGCCGATGTCACCGTCATATGTATCTCGCGACACCTCAACCTCGTTGGCGACAAACAAGACTGTTCCATGAAGTACTGCACGCGGGTCGAACGCCACGAGCGTCGATCCTGGCCGTCCAACGATCACGCAGACTGCGAGCGCCTGGCGCGCCAACCCGCCATCGCTGCCAAAGCCAACGAGGGCGCGACCATTCCACAACCCACCTCACCAGCTAGGCCGCGACAGGCGATCCGCCAACTTGGAGAGAGTCATGCGTACCTAGCTAGACCCACAGATCGCCCAGGAGGTCCCCTAGTTTGATCGGACGGGATCCGTACTTGAGAATCCCCAGTCCCTCAAGCCGAATGCCGACAACAGCTCGCGAAACATCGAAGAGCCCGGCCAGTCGTCGTAGCGTGACGTGCAGGTTCTGTACATTGCATGGCTGACTGTCTACGAACAGAGCGCCGAAACCCTTGTCCACAATGCCGAGCTCTCCAGCTACAGTAGCGAAGGCGCTCAGAAACGCTTCCTGTGGCAGCAACAGGCATCCCGCGAGGTAGTTGGCCTGCCACTCCAGCCGGCCTACTTCAGAGGCTTGCGTCCAGGTATCTCCATCTAGCCCAAAGTCGCTTTCTTGACAGAACTCGCGCCGCATGTACTCCCCGTGTTTCAGGATGTGGTGGGACAACTCGTGGGCGAGGGTGAACCTCCATCTCACGGGCGACTGGTTCCGCACGAATAGCTCTATACGCAGCGGATCGAATGAGATGGCACCTAGGACCTCCTCTGAGAATGCCTCTCTGCCGCCGGCTGGGTGCTCAACAAGCTCCAAGCCGCTTCGTCGGTTCTCGAGTTCAACTACTCTCTTGAGCGACGTTGGGCCGCTCTGGTACCCCGTCCGTTCGAGAGTCTCTCTGGCCCGGTCCTCGATGTAATCGGTCGGAAGGAAGGGGACAATACTGCTGCCTCGGGATTCCCTGTTCTGCAGTCGCGCGACTTCTTGCTGTTGAAGGCCAGAACGCGACACAACATCTCCGATAATCTTTCGCAGAGAGTTAGTCGCTATTTCTGGAGTAAGGCAGTACAGATCGTAGAAATGACTTCGGAATGATGCTTGCGTAATGGCAGACTCTATTCGCTCTCTACTATCGATCTCTTTCGAAGTCGAGATTGTGGATGCCGAACGCCTGAGTTCCCATTTGAACTGATCGCCGTCGAAGTACCTCAGAACAGCGAGTTTCTTTGATTTGGCGAATGCGAGGGCGCCAGACTGAAGGGCAGTTCGTGTAGCAAGTATGCCTTTGACGTTCGCACCTGTTACTTGATCGATCTTCTGGTAGAACTCCTCAACATCGTCAACCGGAACCAAGTGACTGTAGTTCTTGCACTCGACCAGAACGACCAGCGAAGGTTCCTCCTCTCCCGGAAGGCTGATCTCCACGGCAATATCAAAGACGATGTCGCTGCCCCGCGCAGCGGAGTGGTAGGGCTGCTTGCGAAGCACTCTGCAACACTCTGCCTTCGCCCAGAATCTCCCGGCCTCTATCTCGCCTTCCAAGAGCTCCGCGATCCTGACCTCCAGCGCGTCGCCGCGCGCTACGGTGCTCTGTTGGCCCTTTGTCTTGCTCACTGTGGCTGCTCCTAGCGAGGGCCGTGGACGGCGCATGACTGGTCTGCTGCCGTCCGCACAGTCCGTCTACCGCGACTCGACTCTTCTGCATGTGACCCTACCACCAGCCCGACAGGCATCCATGCAGACTGGACGTGCACGCGAGGAGGCCCGGCAGTCGTGCCTGCGAGGGTGGGTCGCGCCTCCTGCCGCCACAGCCACTGCATGCCGCCTTGTGCGCGACTGTAGCGATGCCTCTCGTCAGCAGAATGTCGGCCGAATGTCGGCGTGGGCCTTCCGCGGCGCCCAAACGAGGCCACCGACGCCGAACGCCCCAGCACGGCGGCGCCCGGTGCAGCACCAAACAGCAGGGTGGGTGGTGCCCCCGGCTGGAATCGAACCAGCGACACCAGGTTTAGGAAACCTGTGCTCTATCCACTGAGCTACGAGGGCAAAGTGCTGATTTGCAGGGATTTGTCTCTGCGGTGGCCCCGCAAAGGGTACCACAAGTTGCTAATTGGCTGCTAAATCTGCAGGAAACGCGGCGATGGCTATCGCGCCCGCCACTTGAGCAGAAACGAGCTGCGCCAGCCCGGCCACACCGGCGACGGCTGCGATCACCGCAGCGGCCACGCCGACAATCAGATCAGCGGTCCGCCAGATCTTGCAGTTGGCGAACTGCGACTCGGACGCCCAGAGGCAGGCTTCGTATGCCCGGCTCGCCTCGGCATCGAGTTCCTCGACTTGCGACACCCCGGATTCCCCCCTTCAAGCAGCGCGCCTTCTGCTGAGCGTCCGTCTGTGGCTCAGTATATGCTCGGCTCGTCCTGCGAGAACGAGGAAAGTCGCAGCCAGACGGGGGGCGTTCGATGGGACTGACGGAGGACATCATTGCGACCGCATGCGCGGTGGCGACGGCAGGGACGAGCCGGATAGCGGCCTGCGCGCGAAGCGGCGCAAGCTGTGAGGGCTGGCTGAAGGTCGAGCTGTTGCACGCCCTGGACGGGCTGCCGGGGGTCGTGGTGACCCCCGAGGTGGGCAACGTCGACCTCACCGTCCGCCGGGGAGACGAGCTGGTTCTCTGCGAACTCAAGACCTTCCCGACAAACTACGGCCGCGCCGGCAAGCCGATCACCAACTTCATCGCCGGCGTAGTGCGCGACCTGGAGAAGCTCGCCTCGCGAACCGACGAGAAGACGAGAGGCCTAGCGATCTGGATGGCGTACTACATCCCCGAGCCCGTACCGCCGCAGTGGCCGGAGCACCTGGCCAAGGTGAGGCGTGCCGCCGCCGAGCAGCTCCACGTCGAGAAGATCCGGCTCGATGGCCCGCGGTTCGCGCACCTGTACGTGATGCTCGCAAGACAGACAGACAGCAGCCGGAGGCGCTCGTGATCACGGCCCAGATCCTCAAGAAGCAGCGGGACCGGCTGCGGCTCGACGACGCGGATTGGCAGGCGCACCAGCAGCTGAAGGCCAAGTTCGCTGCGGCGCGCAAGCAGAGGGACCCGATGTACCTCACGGAGAGCGAGTTCTTCGAGGTCGCCCACTGGAAGCTCATCAACCAGTACGGGCGGGCGAAGCGCTACCTAGAGAGCAACTCGGCAGAGCGCATCGAGGCCATCACGAGCCGCGCCCTCAGCTTCCGCGACCCGGACCCCGACATCGAGATGGTCGGCCGCGTCACCATGCTGCGCGTCCTCCCCGGCGTCGGCATGGGCGTCGCCTCTGCGATCCTCGCCCTCTGCTTCCCGGAGCAGTACGCCCCGATCGACTTCCGCGTCTGGCGCCAGCTGTTCGACTCCGACCTGAGCATGTTCGAGGTCCCGGAGTACCGGCGGTATCTCAAGAGGCTGCGCGAGCTGGCAGACGAACTGGCATCGCTCGATCCCGCCAACGACTGGCCCATCCAGCTCGTCGACTACTTCGCCTGGGAGTACGACGCCGCGACCTCCAAGGCGGGCTGATGCAGGACCGGTACTTCGGCGACATCGGCGACTTCGCCAAGTACGGGCTGCTGCGCGCGGTCACGGCGGGCCAGCCGTCGCTCAGCCTCGCGGTGCTCTGGTACCTCGTGCCCGACGAGTCCCACACGAAGGACGGCCGCCACATCGACTACCTCGAACCGACGACCACGAACCTCGCCCGCTTCCGGACCTGCGATCCTGAGCTCTACGATCGGCTCGGCGACCTCGTGCGAGGTGGCCGCCGCGACGTCTCTGCGGTCCCGGAACATCTCCTACTCCCTGAGGGAACCGTCTACCACGCCACTCCGCTGGACTTCTCCACAGTGCCCTGGGCCACACGGGCGGCGCTACGCCAGCGCTGGCTCGGAAGCGCCATCGACACGGGCGCCCGCGCGGACATCATGTTCCTCGACCCCGACAACGGTCTCGAGGTGGGCTGCGACGCCTGCGATGCCGCAGGACCCAAGTACGCCTACTACGACGACCTCTCGGGAATCTCGACTGGCCAAACGCTGATCGTCTATCAGCACGCGACCCGCACCGGGACCTTCGAGGAGCAGCTCGAGGGCCGCATGAACGACCTGGGGCGTTGCCTTCGCCGGCCGCAGGAGAACCTCCTGGCCATGCGCTGGCGGCGCGTGAGCCCACGCGCCTTCATCTTCGCCCTGGCCGATTCACACCGTGCTGTGATCCTCCACAGGCTCGGGGCGATGCTCGCCTCACCGTGGGGCGGGAACTTCGAGCTCGTGCGTTCCGAACTCCTCCAAGAAGCCTGATGGCTGACTCGGTCTTCTCAGCACTGCCGGCACAGACCCAGAGCGTGCTGGCGCAGCTCTCAGCCGCGGTCGAGGGCGTCCAACCCACCAGTCTCAGGTCCTGGAAGATCGAGCCGACGGTGCTGTTGGGAGAGACCGCCGCCGCCGGCCTCCTGCGAGAAGTTTCGGACTGGGCCGGCACGGGTCAGGCGTGTCTGTACTACCTGGAGTGCCGCTCGGCCGACATCGACCTCGACAAGGTCGAAGAGGCCTTCGTCCACGCAAAGGCGCGGAAAGCGCCGGCGCGTGCCTACCCGCGTCTGAACTCGCCGGGCGCTTGCCTCTACGTCGGGTGCTCCCGGTCTTTGGCGAAGCGGCTCAGGGAGCATCTCGGCTACGGCGCGGAAACGACCTACGCGCTGCAGCTGGCGCACTGGGCGATCCCGCTCTCGCTGCAGCTGGGCTTCTTCTGCGCGAAGTACACGGAGGAGACTCCTCCCGGCGTCATGCAAGCTCTCGAGGACACGCTGTGGGGAATCCGACGGCCGATGTTCGGTCGCAGAGGCGCCAAGTAGAAACGGCCCGCGAGCCACCACACAAGTCAGTGCTACTGAAGGAGCAAGCGCATATGGGATACGACACGGTCGACGAGAGCCTGCAGCGGGGCGTTGCCCCGGAGTTCATAGGGCACCTCACCTCCGGGGTGCTTCTCCCGGTGCTCGAGCGGGTGCGGCACGACGACACGCTGACCCTGGAGATCAGGAACGGCTACGTCGACGTCTACTACCGCGGCGGGCGCGTGCTCGGCATCCACGGCAACGGCAGGTCAGGGCGCTTCCGCGCAGAGTTCGACATGAACTACTGCAACATCGACCCGGCCTACTGCCCGACTCTGCCAAAGGAGCCAGCGAAGAGCATCGCCTCGGAGGACGACGCCCGCGAGTGGGTCGAGGCGCTTGCCTCCTACAAGCAGGTCATGGACGTCTTCTTCTCCGACCACCCGAAACTCGAGCGCGAGTTCCAGCAGAACGTCCTGCGCGACAACAACCGCCACCTCGTCGGCGAGCGCACCGAGTACACGATCCTCGACATCGAGTACGCTCAGTCGCCGCGCGCCTTCCCCGAGAACTCGAACTTCCGCTTCGACATGGTCGGCATGCTCTGGCCGACGCCAGGCCGCAATCGGCGTAGCCGCCTCGCCACGCCCGTGCTCATCGAGATGAAGGCAGGTGACGGGGCGCTCGCCTCCCATGCGACGGGCGACGGCAAGCGACTGCCGGGCCTCGCGAAGCACGTCGACGACATCGAGGCCTTCCTCGAGCCCGAGCCGCCGGCCGCGACCTCGCCGCGGTACGACCTGCTGCGCACCGAGCTGACGACCACGCTGCGCCTGAAGCAAGAACTCGGCCTGCCGTCCATCCCCAAGACGATGAAGACGCTGGAGATCGAGCAGTGGAACGACCGACCCCAGGTGCTCTTCATCCTCGCCAACCACCAGCCCGCTTCGACGATCCTCAAGAAGGAGCTCGCCAAGCTCCCGCCCCGGGTGCACGCCGACTACTTCGTCGCGAAGGTGTCCTACGCCGGCTACTCGCTGTTCTCTGACAACATCACGCCGCTCGACGATTTCATCGCCGAGATCGGCTGAGAGCGCCCATGCACTACGAGGTCCGACGCGGCAGCCGCGAGATCGGCGGCATGTGCATCGAGGTCGGCGCGGACGACGGGACGCGCGTCCTGCTCGACCTCGGCATGCCCCTGGTCGCCGCCGACGGCGGCGACTTCCCCTGGGGCACGCCGCAGCGGCCGACCGAGGAGCTGATCGCCGAAGGCGTGCTCCTCGACATCCCTGGCGTCTTCCCGCACGACCCGTCGGCGCCGGGCGTCGCGGCCATCGTCCTGACGCACTCGCACCTCGACCACTGGGGCCTCGCACACCACGCCCATCCCGCGATACCCGTCTACGGCAGCGAGGGGACCGTGGCCATCCTCGAGGTCGGCCGGGTCTTCTTCCCCGACGCCAAGCTGCCCGCCGACCTGCGCGTCCTGCCGAAGGACCAGCCGCTGCACCTCGGTGGCGTGAGGCTCACCGCGATCCCGGTCGACCATGCCGCTCCAGACTCGCGCGCCCTGCTGGTCGAAGCCGACGGCCAACGGCTGCTCTACACCGGCGACCTGCGGGCCCACGGTCGGACGGCCTTCCGCTTCGAGCGCATGCTGCGCGACGAGCGTCTGCACGGCGTCGACTGGCTGCTCTGCGAGGGGACGACCCTGGGGTCATCGGGCGGCTCGCACGGCCTGCGTAGCGAAGCCGATGTCGAGGACGAGCTGCTCGAGCTGGCGCGGGCGACGCCGGAGTCACTCGTGGCGGTCGTCGCCTCCGGCCAGAACCTCGACCGCCTGGTCTCCTGCTTCCGAGCCGCGCGTCGTTCCGGCCGGCAGCTGGTCATCGACCCCTACCAGGCCTACGTGCTCATGAAGCTGGAGAGCCTCAGCGGCAGCATCCCCCAGTTCACCTGGGACGACGTGCGCGTGAGCTTCGTGCCGCACCAGGTCGAGCGCCTCAAGGACGCCGGCCTGATGGACCTTGCCCGCAAGATGAGCGCGCAGGCTCGGGCGTCGAGCGATGAGCTCGCCGCCGAGCCGGGCCGCTTCCTGATGTGCCTGCGAGGCAGCAGAGGAGGGACCAAGCTCTTCGACAAGATCGGGGCGGAGAAGGTCACACTCGTCTGGTCGCTGTGGAGCGGGTACTGGAAGCGCGACTACTGCCCGATGCGAGAGTGGGCCGCCCGGCACGGGATCGGTGCGCACTTCGTGCACAGCGGCGGCCACGCCTGGCCCGAGGACCTGGAGCGTCTGAAGCAGGCCATCGGGGCCAAGGAGTCGTACTGGGTCCACACCGACATGCAGGCCCCGCTCGAGCCCGACGGGCCGCCGACGGCAGGTTGCTAAATAGTTGCTAAATCTGCGGGAAACCGCAGGCTCACCCTCGAACCAGCGGCACGGCGAGCGCCCCAGAATGCCCCGGTTTACCCTCGAACGGCCCCGTTCGGGCACCCTCCCAGCCCTTTTAGGAAACCTGTGCTCTATCCACTGAGCTACGAGGGCAAAGTGCCTATTTGCAGGGCTTTCTCTCCGCGACGACTCGCCACAGGATACCACGAGTTGGCAATTCCCTGCTGAAGCTGCCGGCGGCGCGAGAGGCACCTCGGCCAGGAACCCACTCACTCCCCGCTCACGACGCGGTCGCTGATCCCAGAGCAGCGCGGCGACGGTCCGCTGCTCACTCTCCTGATTGACCCAGGCTTGTCGTACCATGGGCTCATGCCGACCCGCGACATCCTGGCGTTCCACATCATGGCCAAGCCTACCGGGGCGCGCTGCAACCTGCGCTGCGACTACTGCTTCTTCCTCGAGAAGGAGAGGCTGTATCCGAAGAGCGACTTCCGCATGAGCGACGACGTGATGAACGCCTTCATCGCGCAGACGGCACAGGCGCAGAAGGTCCCACATGTGACGCTCGCCTGGCAAGGCGGAGAGCCGACGCTCATGGGTCTCGACTTCTTCCGGCGAGCACGCGCGGCCGAAGCCGGTCGAGTGCCCGCCGTCATGGACGTCGAACGCACCCTGCAGACCAACGGCGTCCTCCTCGACGACGAGTGGGCCGCCTTCCTCGCAGAGAACAAGTACCTCGTTGGACTGAGCATCGACGGCCCGCGCGAACTGCACAACGCCTACCGCCACGACCAGGGCGGGCGGCCGGTCTTCGACCGCGTCGTCGCGGCCGCCCGCCGTCTGCAGAAGCACGGCGTTGAGTTCAACGTGCTCTGCACAGTCAACGCCGCCAACGCCGAGCACCCTCTGGAGGTGTACCGCTTCTTCCGCGACGATCTCGGCGCCCGCTTCATCCAACTGATACCGATCGTCGAGGTCGAGACACCGCCCCACGACGATCGTCCGGGCACGGTCAGCGACCGCAGCGTGCAGCCGGCCGACTACGGCAACTTCCTGAACACGATCTTCGACGAGTGGCTACGCCGCGATGTCGGCGAGATGTTTGTGCAAACCTTCGACGGCGTCCTCGCCGCCTACCTGCGCGGAACCTCGAGCCTGTGCATCTTCCAGCCTACCTGCGGCGAAGGCGCGGCGCTCGAGCACAACGGCGACTTGTATTCCTGCGACCATTTCGTCGATCCTCGGTACTTGCTCGGAAACATCATGGAGACCCCGGTCGGACAGCTGATGCGGTCAGATCAGCAGCGCGCGTTCGGGCGCGCCAAGCAGGAGACGCTGCCCGCCTACTGCCGCTCCTGCGTGCATCTCTTCGCCTGCAACGGCGAGTGCCCCAAGAACCGCATCCTCATTGCACCCGATGGCGAGCCCGGCCTGAACTGGCTCTGCGCCGGGCTCAAAGCTTTCTTCGCCCACACGCAGCGCCCCATGCGTCTGATGGCCGAAGTGCTGTCTCGCGGAGGCGAGGCACGGGAGGTCATGGCCATCCTCGCCGAAGAGGCCCGGACCACCGGCCGCAACGACCCCTGTCCCTGCGGCAGCGGCAAGAAGTACAAGCGCTGCTGCGGCATTGTAGCCCGCTGACTACTTCGATAGATTCGGTGTGACTCAGGCGCTCGCCGGGTCGGTGTCACGACGTCGACCAGAGAGAGGTGCACGATGCCCGCTGGCAAGCCCAACATCCTCGTCCTGTGGGGAGACGACATCGGCCTCTGGAACCTCAGCTGCAACAACCGCGGCATGATGGGCTACCAGACTCCAAACATCGACCGCCTCGCCCACGAGGGCATCGGCTTCACCGACTTCTACGGCCAGCAGAGCTGCACCGCCGGCCGCGCCGCCTTCATCACCGGTCAGAACCCGCTGCGCACGGGACTCACCAAGGTCGGTCTGCCCGGCGCCGACTTCGGCATCCGCCCCGAGGACCCGACAATCGCTGAGCTGCTCAAACCGCTAGGCTACGCGACCGCGCAGTTCGGCAAGAACCATATCGGCGACCGGGACGAGCACCTGCCCACCAACCATGGCTTCGACGAGTTCTTCGGCAACCTCTACCACCTGAACGCTGAGGAGGAGCCGGAGCATGAGGACTACCCGAAGGACCCGGACTTCAAGAAGCGCTTCGGGCCGCGCGGTGTGATCCACAGCTGGGCGCGGCCGGACGGCACGCAGAAGATCGAGGACACGGGTCCTCTGACGCGCAAGCGCATGGAGACAATCGACGACGAGGTCACGGCGCGCACCCTCGAGTACCTCGACGAGGTCACGCAGGAGGACAAACCCTTCTTCATCTGGTGGAACTCGACGCGCATGCACTTCCGCACGCACGTGAAGCCGGAGAACCGGGGCATCAGCGGGCAGGGCGAGTACAACGACGGCATGGTCGAGCACGACCGCCACGTCGGCATGATCCTCGACAAGCTCGACGAGCTCGGCATCGCCGAGGACACGATCGTCATGTACTCGACCGACAACGGCCCCCACTACAACTCCTGGCCGGACGCAGCGATCACACCTTTCCGCTCGGAGAAGAACAGCAACTGGGAAGGTGCCTACCGAGTGCCGGCTTTCCTGCGTTGGCCGGCGAAGTGGCAGAGCGGGGTGACGCTCAACGGTATCGTCGCCCATCAGGACATGCTGACGACCTTCCTCGCAGCAGCCGGCGAGCCGGACGTGGCCGCCAAGTGCCGCGCCGGTCATGATGCCGCCGGCAAGACGTTCAAGGTCATCCTCGACGGGAAGGACATGAACGCCTACTTCGCCGGCGAAACAGAGGACAGCCCGCGCGAGTCGTTCTTCTACGTCAACGACGATGCCGAGCTCGTCGCCCTGCGCCACGGCGACTGGAAGTTCGTGTTCAAGGAGCAACGGGCGCACCAGCTCGCACTCTGGCTCGAGCCCTTCGTCGAACTGCGCGGCCCGAAGATCGTGAACCTGCGCCGCGACCCCTTCGAGCGCGCGCTTACCGATTCCAACACCTACTACGACTGGATGATCGACCGCATCTTCATGGTCGTTCCGGCACAGGCGCTGGTCGCTCGGACGATCGAGGAGTTCAGAGAGTTCCCGCCGCGCCAGAAGCCCGCATCATTCAGCCTCGACCGTGCACTCGAAAAGCTCCAGGAGTTCACCGGCAGCCAGAGCTGAGCCGCCCGTCTGGACTGGCGAGGCGAAGGCGAAGGCGAGCAGCACGATCGCGACACCCAATGAGTGGCGCGAACAACCAAGAGATCGGCATGAGAAGGTCAGAGCGCCGACAACTGAGAGCCGCGCGTGCCGAGCGGCGGGCCGCAACGCCTCTCGCTGGCGCCGTCGCCGGCATCCTTTTCGCGCTCCTGTTCTCCCTGAGCGTCGCACTCCTCGAATCGAGCATGAGCGACCTGCCGCACGACACCGGCTCATGGCTGGCCACCAGCGTCGGACGCCTCAAGCTGGCGATCGCGCTCATACCCTTCGCGGGGCTGTTCTTCCTATGGTTCATCGCCGTGGCGCGAGAGAGACTGGGTCGGTTCGAAGATCAGTTCTTCGCGACCGTCTTTCTGGGCAGCGGTCTGCTGTTCTTGGCAATGATCTTCGCTGCGGCCGCCGCGGCGGGAGCGATTGCAGCCACCTATGCAAGCGCTCCTTCCTCCTTCTCGACCAGCATCACGTACATCTACGCACGTCACATGGTCGCGCAGATCTTCAACGTCTATGCGCTCCGGATGGCAGCGGTCTTCCTCATCTCCCAAGCCACACTATGGCTACGAACCGGTGTAATGCCGCGATGGATGGCATTGCCGACCTACGGCGTGGCACTGGTCCTGCTGTTCGTCGTCTCGCAATCGACTTGGGTCGTGCTGATCTTCCCGGCCTGGGTCTTGGTTGTCAGCGTGTACATCCTCGTCGTGAATCTCACTCAGGCCGACGCAACGCGCCTCGAGGAAGAGGAAGACAAAGCCCCGTGAGGAGAGACTGTGTCCCCCCCTGACACCAGCATCGAGAACAGGAGAACGCGATGAGCAACCAAGAGGCGGCGCCGGAGACCAAAGGTGTCACGGTGGAGTCACTGGCGACGGTCGACCTCGGCCCTGAGATAGAGGGCATGGCGGGACGCCAGCTGCGCATGCGCTTGGTAACGATCCAGCCCGGAGGCGTCTTCGGCCCGACTCATGACCACAAGGACAGACCGGGCATCGTCTACATCCTGCAAGGAACGATTACCGACCTCCGCGACGGCGTCGCCACGGACTATGGTCCGGGGGTTGGCTGGCCGGAGGACCGGAACACGACACACTGGCTCGAGAACAGGGGAACGATTCCGGCGCTGGAGATCTCGGTCGACATCGTCAGACAAGAGTAGACGCGCCACCGACGAGCAACCGATTCGACAATATGTGTGCGGCGATGAGAGCGGCCTCTACGACACCGCTCGACCCATCTCGAACGCCTCGTCCAACAGTGGGCTTCCTTCGACGTCGTGCTTCTCCCACAACCCTGTGCCGAAAAGGACGCCCTTCTCCTTCGCACCCTCGAGACACGAGGTAAAGCCCCGCAATCCCTCCAGCGTCGGCCCCAGACGATCCCGACTCTCCACAGCGGCCGTCAGGATGAAATAGAAGTCCTTGTTCGTGAGCCTCCGCCAACACGCGTAGGTTCGGTCAATCAGTGTCTTCATCTGGGCACTCATCGAATAGAAGTAGACGGGAGTCGCCAGCACGATCACGTCCGCAGCGAGCATGCGATCCAGGATGGCGGCCATTTCGTCTCTCTGGACACACACGCCCGTGTGCCGGCACCCATCGCACGCGCGGCAAGGCGCGATTTCCTCATCCCTCAGAACAACCTTCTCAACCTCGTGGCCAGCCTCCTGCGCGCCGGCGACGAAACGGCTGCATAGCTGATCCGAATTGCCCTCTCTCCGCGGGCTGGACGAAAGTACGAGCACTCGCTTCTTCATGCCACTACGCCCTTCTCAAGGTGATTACTGTTCGCAGGACCGGCCTGAACGGAAAGCCAGCGGGGGCGGAGTCGCTCCCTTTCGACCCCGCCCCCGCTGTCGTGACCGATCCAGCGTCTGCGTTCGGCTCAGTCGAAGGTGTACGCCTCTTCGCCGAGCTCGCCCTTATCGAGCCCCATCCTCTCGAGCTCATCAGGCACGCGCACCTTCTCGAAGATGTTGATGCCTTTGAGAATCAGCCAGGTGACGATGAACGAGTAGGCGCCGATGATGACCACAGCAAGAACCTGAACGCCGAAGAAGCGGGCGTTGCCGGCCAGCAGCCCGTCGGCCCCAGCAGCGTTGACCGCCGTCGTGGCGAAGACGCCCAGGAGAATGGAGCCCATGATGCCGCCCACGCCGTGCGCGGCCCAGACGTCGAGGGCGTCGTCCCACTGCATGTACTTCACGAAGCGGACGGCCAGGTAACAGACCGACCCCGCCAGGATACCGATGATGAACGCCGACCAGATGGGGATGTACCCGGCGCAAGGGGTAACGCAGGCCAGGCCGGCGACCGCCCCCGTAAAGGCGCCGATTAGGCTCGGGTGGCCGTCCACCTTCCAAGTAATGAAGAGCCAGGTGCACATCGCGATCGAGCCGGCGATATCGGTGTTCACGAAGGCCATTCCGGCGATGCCGTCGGCGGCCAAAGCAGAGCCGCCGTTGAAGCCGAACCAGCCAAACCACAGCAGCGCGGTGCCGAGGCCGACGAAGGCGATGTTGTGGGCAATGCCGCGCTCGCCTGGCGCGAAGTGCCGCCGGCCAACAACCCAGACAGAGGCCAACGCGGCCATGCCGGCGCTGACGTGGACGACCATGCCGCCAGCGAAATCGAGCGCTCCCCACTTCGCCAGAAAGCCACCACCCCAGACCCAGTGGGTGAAGGGCACGTAGACGAGCAGGCTCCAGAGTGCCAAGAACTTCAGATAGCTCTTGAACTTGACCCGATCGGCGAAGGCCCCGGTTATGAGCGCCGGCGTAATGATGGCGAACATCTCCTGGTAGGTGAAGTGCGTCACCGCAGGAATGGTCGGCGCCCACGGCCCCGGCGCCTCGCCGACGCCCTTCAGAAAGGCCCAATCCAAGTTGCCGATGAGCCCGTGGAAGTTGTCTCCCGAGAACGAGAGCGAGTACCCGACGGCAACCCAAATGAAGGTGACGACTCCCATGCTGATGAAGATCTGCATCATGATCGACAGGAAGTTTCTCCGTCGAACGAGGCCTCCGTAGAAGAACGCGAGGCCAGGAGTCATCAGTGCGACGAGCGCCGCACATATGAGGATGAACGCAGTATCCCCATGATTGATTTCGCCCATGGCGAAAACCCCTCCTATGTGTGTCCGATCTCAGGCTCGGCGCCCTCAAGGGAGTACGTCGGCGCGCCCCACCATCGCATCGAACGTTGATCGAGCCCGATGGGGATCCCCTCCAACCATCGGCCCGCTTGAGAATCACCCTAGTCCTCTTGCGCCGTCTGTCACGATCACCGTGTAAACTACGGCAACATGCAACGCACGAGCGCGACCACGACGTGGCCTGAGGTGACAGATGGAGAACGACCAGAACAAGCAGCAAGTGGTCAAGGAAGCGTGGCTGGGCAACCTTCCCGACGGCGAACAGATACATCCGGCCGCTGCGGCCGCCGCCGCCCGCATGCGCGCCCGCCTCTTCGACTCTGTCGCCGACACCTGGATCCATCGCGTCGAACTCAAGGAGGGCGGCAAGAGATACAGGCTCTGGGCCATCGGCAAGGCGCAATCGAAGAAGGAGTTCATTGCGCCGGCGGCCGACACGCGTCTCAACGCCATCGCCAAGCGCGCCCACACCGATGGCTGGGATCCCAAAGGCAACGAAGTCGATTTCCGGATATGGGAGCCTGTCACACTACAGAATCGCGTCATGGCCGGCGGCCCGTTCATCTACGGGACTCGCGCAGAGGCCGTCGAGGCGCTCGCCGAGCTTCTCTTCGAAGGGTCGGCCATCCTTCTCTCCAAGGAACGTGAGAACGGACGTCTGGACGAAGCTGTGCACGCGTGGATCGATTACATGCACAACCGCGTGGAGCAGCGGAGTTCGCGCTACGAGACCGTAGAAGACGACATGCTCTGAGGAATAGGCGGGCGAGACGCCTGCCTATTCGCCTATTTTCTGGCTTTCAGCCTCATCCCAGCGGCAAGTCCGTCGATACCCTTACACGAGAGAGGGTGAGGGCAGACAAACGGCACAAGCCCGCAGGTGCGCGCGTTCGTGCACGCCCGCACAGAGCCGTCTGATCCTCGCGACCTAGGCGCACCACGACGTGTCGCCAACCGCCGCACTCTCACTCACGCCTCAACGTGTCGATGCGCACGGTCGCCGAGGCATGTACGGGCGCGTCCCGTGTTGAGAAACAGGACGCACGGCGGGAGCGGCGTACTTGCCGCAGAGTCAGGGAGGGACCAATGGGACTGCAGTGCTGGATCGCGAACGAGCCGAACGAACCCCAAGGACTCTCCGCTCAGGATGTCGCGCCCTTCATCGAGTTACACCTACCGCTATGCGACTGGAGCGTTCGCAGCGGCTCCGTGAGCTTCAGCGGCAAACGCTATCTCACCGTTGCCTACGAGGTGGCAGGCATCTCATTGGGCCGGCCGTGGATCAGCCCCGAAACAGTAGGCGACATGGCGACGCGATTCGCGCGTCTAGACCCCATAGAGACCGTCGAGGAACTCAACGCCACGGATATCGTGTACGCCACCACACCGCTCTCCGTGGACGAGTACAACGCACTCCTGAGGCTCTTTCAGACATGCACGGCCGCAAGCCTCGGGATCTGCAGCGATTGGTAGACGCTGCAGATGGATAAACCACGAGGGGGACGGCACCCGCATCGTGTGCCGTCCCCCTCAATCGGTCTCTAAAGACCGCAACCCAGAAACTGGGGGTGCTCTTCTTACTTGCTCTTGCCGATCTTGAACATCTTCGTACCACAGTCAGGGCAAACACCCTGAGTCGCAGGCTTACCATTCTTCATGGTCACAGCCTGCTCATCCTTCATCACTTTCTTTGCGCGACACTTGACACAATAGGCCTCAGTCGCCATACGGAATCTCCTTTCGGACCTCGGGCCCTTACGCACGCAGGCCGGCAAGCTGTCTGCGTGCCGCCCCCACAACCGGGCGAGCATACTACTCGCCCTGCACGCACGCAACGAGCCTGGCGTTGCCGTTCTGCGCGACGGATCGATGGCGCGTTTGCTCGCCGCAACCGTCCTTGATAGAACGGGGCCATCGGCGAGGCGCCAGAAGACGCCCCGAAACCAGGCCTGAAAGGACGACTATGCACAGCGAGCGCCAGGCCAGGATCGCCCAGCTCGTCAAGGACGAGCGAGTGAAGCACATTCAATTGTGGTTCACGGACATCCTCGGCAACCTCAAGATGGTCGAGATCCCCGAGCGCCAGCTCGCGAGCGTGCTCCAGAGCGGGGCTCCGTTCGACGGTTCCTCAATCACCGGATACGCCGAGATCGAGGAATCCGACATCGTGGCGATGCCGGATTGGGACACGTTCAAGCTCCTCCCCTGGTCGTCAGGCAACGAGAAGACCGCCTTCGTCTTCTGCGACATCCTCGGCCGAGATTTCGCGCCCTTCGAAGGAGATCCCCGCTGGGTGCTGCGGCGTCAGCTCGACCGAGCCGCGGCAATGGGGCTCGACTTCTACGTAGGACCGGAGCTGGAGTACTTCTACTTCAAGAGCCCGGACAAGCCCGAGGCCATCGACGAAGGTGGCTACTTCGACGTCCTCCCAGACGATCTCGGCAACGACTTGCGCAAGCAGACCATGCGCGCCCTGGACAAGCTGGGCATCCCCATGGAGGCGTCACATCACGAGGTGGCTCCCTCGCAGCACGAAATCGATCCGCACTACGACAAGGCGCTGGTCATGGCCGACCGCGTCATGGTCACCAGGCTGATCGTGAAGGAGGTCGCTGCCCACAACGGCGTGCACGCGACTTTCATGCCCAAGCCCGTCTACGGGCACGCCGGAAGCGGCATGCACGTTCATCAATCCCTTTTCAGGGGCAGCGACAACGCCTTCTTCAGCAACGACGACCCCAACCATCTCTCCGAGATCGCCCAGGGATTCATCGCGGGCCAGCTGCGTCACATGCGCGAGATCACCTCGGTCCTCAACCAGTACGTGAACAGCTTCAAGCGCCTGGTGCCTGGCTACGAGGCGCCCGTGTACATCAGCTGGGCGCACCGCAATCGCACGGCGCTCATCCGCGTGCCGCTCTACATCCAGGGCAAGGAGAGCACCGTGCGTGCTGAGGTTCGCAACCCCGACCCTGCGGCAAACCCATACCTTGCCTTTGCGGTTCTCCTCGCTGCCGGCCTCGAAGGCATCGAGAAGGGCTATGAGCTCCCGCCGTCGGTGGAACCGAACATCTACAAGATGAAGGCCGAGGAGCGCGACGCAATGGGGCTGGAGGCCTTGCCGAACAACCTCTACGAAGCGATTACCGCGACGAAGAACAGCGACCTGGTTCGGCGCGCACTCGGCGATCACTGCTTCGAGCGTTTCGTCACGAACAAGCTCAATGAGTGGTATGAGTACCGCGAATACGTCACCGACTACGAGATCAAGCGCTACCTGCGCCAGCTCTAGCGCACACGAGTCAGCGTGATGACTAGCAGGCCGGCAGCAGCGAAGCGAACCGTAGCGTTGCACTGCCGGCCTGCCCCCATTTCATGGACTCAACCGCTCCGCTCCATATGAGTAATCGCGATCTCACGGCTCATCTAACCTCATGGATCCGCGCACAAGTCTCCCAGGCGGGAGCGAGCGGTGTGGTCTTTGGCGTTTCGGGAGGAGTCGATTCGGCCGTCACGGCAGCGCTTGCAGCACGCGCCTTCCCGGAGCAAGCACTCGCGGTGCTCATGCCGTGCCACAGCGACCCCCAGGACGCGATCGACGGAGCTCTCGTCGCAGAGCGCTTCGCCCTCGAGTACACGACCATCGACCTCGGCGCGACCTACGACACCCTGCTGGAGACCATTGCCGAGGCCAGTCCGGAAGCCGAAGCTAGCCGACTGGTGTTAGCCAACCTCAAACCGCGACTGCGAATGACCACCCTATACGCGCTCGCCAACCAGCGCGGTTTCCTCGTGCTGGGCAGCAGCAACCGAACCGAGCTCGCAATAGGCTACTTCACGAAACACGGCGACAGCGGCGTCGACCTCCTCCCGCTCGGCAACCTCGTGAAGCACGAAGTCT
Organism: Thermoleophilia bacterium; assembly: GCA_041393415.1. GTDB lineage: Bacteria > Actinomycetota > Thermoleophilia > UBA2241 > UBA2241 > CAIXSE01. Next base: position 806,087 of record JAWKKE010000001.1, read on the forward strand.
GGGAGCTGGCGCGCGCCCTCGACGTCCCCGCGCGCATCATCGACAAGCCGCCGTCGGCAGGGCTGTGGGCAGGGCAGACCGACGAGGCCGACATGGGACTCACGTACGACGAGCTCGACGCCTTCCTGAACACCGGAGACGCCAACGACGACGTGCGCCTCAAGGTCGAAGCGCTGCACGCCGCAAGCGAGCACAAGCGTTCGCTGCCGCCGATGGCGCCACACGCCTGAGCTGCGCTCACGCGGCACACTGAGCACACCGGCGTCGAATCCTTTGATAGACTCTGACGCCCGTCTCGTCCGGAGGAGAAGTCGTGTCTATCGTCGTCCAGAAGTACGGCGGCACCTCGGTGGCCGATGCTGTTCGCATCGGCAACGTCGCCCGTCGCATCGTCGCCACCTACGAGCAGGGCCACAGCGTGTGTGCGGTGGTGTCCGCGCGCGGCGACACTACCGATGAGCTGCTAGCTCTCGCCCACGAGATCACGCCGAGCCCGCCGGAGCGAGAGATGGACATGCTCCTCTCGTCGGGCGAGCGCATCAGCTGTGCGCTCCTGGCTATGGCCATCGATCGACTGGGACGGGAAGCCGTGAGCTTCACCGGCTCGCAGGCCGGCATCGTCACCGACGCTGTCCACACCAAGGCGCGCATCGTCGACATCAACCCGTCACGCCTGGAAGAGGCTATGGCCAACGGCAAGATCGTTCTCGTGGCTGGTTTCCAGGGCGTGAGCACCGAGCGCAACGTCACGACCCTCGGCCGCGGGGGATCTGACACCACGGCAGTGGCGCTGGCGCATGCGCTGCACGCCGATGTGTGCGAGATCTACACTGACGTCGAAGGCGTCTACACAGCCAACCCGAGCCTGGTCGCGAAGGCCCGCAAGATCAAGCGCATCTCATACGATGAGATGCTCGAGATGGCGGCCGCTGGGGCACAGGTCCTTGCCGTGCGCGCTGTGGAGTACGCCCGCAAGTACGACATTCCGATCCACGTGCGCTCAAGCTTCTCTGATCACGAAGGCACTTGGGTGAGAGAGGAAGACCCAACCATGGAGAGTCCCATCATCAGGTCCGTGACGTACACCACCGACGAAGCGCGCATCACCGTGCGCCGTGTGCCCGACCAGCCCGGCGTGGCCGCCGAGGTCTTCGGAGCGCTCGCCGATGCGCACGTCAACGTCGACATGATCATCCAGAACTCCAGCGAGAGCGGACACACCGATATCTCGTGCACCATCCCGCGCGAGGACAGCGGCGTCGCCGACTTGGCCCTCCGCGCAGTCGTAGAGAAGCTCGGCGCAAAAGGCTACGTCACCGACAACAACATCGCCAAGATCAGCGTTATCGGCGTGGGGATGCGCACCAACCCCGGCGTCGCTGCCATGATGTTCAAGACGCTGGCCAACCTCGGCATCAACCTGGACATGATCAGCACCTCTCCGATCAAGATCTCAGCAGTGATCTCCAAGGATCGCGTCAACGAGGCGATACGTGTTCTGCACGACGTCTTCGATCTCGACGCCACGTGCGTAGAGCACGTCGCCACCGATCGCGGGTCGTTCTAGCGATGGCCCGCGAGTACTGCGTCGCCATCGTCGGCGCAACCGGCGTCGTGGGCGGTACCGTGCGCGCGATTCTCGAGGAGCGCGGCTTTCCCGTTGGTGAGTTGCGGCTCCTCGCCAGCGCGCGCTCGGCAGGCCGACGACTAGACTTCGCCGGCGTGAAGCACGAAGTCCAAGAGCTCGGCACTGGCTCTTTTGCCGGTGTAGACCTGGCCTTCTTCGCGGCCGGCGGCGACATCAGTCGCGAGTACGTCCATACAGCGGTCGCCGCCGGCGCGACGGTAATCGATAAGTCCAGCGTATTTCGCCAGCATCCCCTGGTGCCGCTCGTCGTGCCGGAGGTGAATGCAGACCATCTCGCCGCTCACCGCGGCGTCATCGCCACTCCCAACTGCTCCACCATTCAAATGGTTGTAGCACTACGCCCGCTGCACGACGCGGCTCGAATTCAGCGCATCGTCGTCAGTACGTACCAAGCCGTGTCCGGAAGCGGACACCGGGGAGTCGCCGACCTCGAAACGCAGGTACGCGAATGGGCAGCAGGCGACGAAGTGCACCAGAGCTTCTATCCGCACCAAATCGCCTTCAACGTGCTACCCCACATCGATAGCTTCCTGCCCTCCGGCGCCACCAAAGAAGAGCAGAAGATGGTCGACGAGACCGTCAAGATCTTCGCGGACCCGGAGATCAGGGTGACAGCGACCTGCGTGCGCGTGCCCGTCTACGGCGCTCACAGCGAGGCGGTCAACATCCAAACGGAGCGTAAGCTCGACGCCGAAAGTGCACGTCGTCTCCTCGCCGCGGCTCCAGGCGTGGAAGTCATCGACGATCCGAGCAACCTCGTGTACCCCATGCCGCTCTCAGCCGAGGGTCACGACCCTGTGTACGTCGGTCGCATTCGCGAGGACGCGACGATCGCCAACGGTCTCGATCTCTGGATCGTCGCCGACAATCTCCGCAAGGGAGCCGCCCTCAACGCGGTGCAAATCGCCGAGGAACTCGACGCTCGCGATCTCATCGAGTCCGGCCCGGGTATACTGGAGCGGCAATGAGCGACAGCGCAACCAAGAGCCCCGGTCCAAACGACATCCGCGAGGTTGTCATCGTAGGTTCCGGACCCGCTGGGCTTGCCGCCGGTATCTACTGCGCGAGAGCCCGTCTCGACACCGTCATGCTCGATCGCGCCATGGCTGGAGGAGTCATCGCGGTCACCGAACTCGTCGAGAACTTCCCCGGCTTCCCCGGAGGAGTATCCGGCTTTGAGCTCGCAGATCGGCTGAAGCGTCAAGCTGTTCAATTCGGCGTTGAACTGCGCGAGATCGACGCGGTCACCGGCATCCAGACCGAAGACGACGGCACGTACACCGTCATCAGCGACGAAGGTCGCTTGCGTACGAGAGCGGTGATCCTCGCACCGGGACGCGAAGCACGGCGAAGCGGCATTCCAGGCGAAGAAGAGTTCATCGGCCGTGGAGTGAGCTGGTGTGCCACCTGCGACGGGGCGCTCTACCGCGGACGCACCGTCGCCGTTGTTGGCGGCGGCGACTCCGCTGTTGAAGAAGGCATGTTCCTCACCAAGTTTGCCGACCGGGTGTACCTTGTTCATCGCCGCGACGAACTTCGAGCCGCTGAAGTCGCGCAGGAGCGCGCCTTCTGCAATCCCAAGTTCGAGTTCGTCTGGGACTCCGTGCCCACTGCCATTCTCGGCGACAGTGTCGTACGCTCACTCGAAGTTGAGAACGTCAAGACAGGTCATCCGCGCAGCTTGCCGGTTGACGGCGTCTTCTTCTACATCGGCAACATCCCAAACACGGGCTTCCTCGGGGAGTTCGTCCAGCTCGACGACAACGGTTACATTGTGACGAACGAGCTGCTGCAGACACGCTTGCCGGGTGTCTATGCCTGTGGCGACGCACGGGCAAACGCCCTCAAGCAGATCGCCACAGCAGTAGGGGAGGGAGCCCTCGCCGCTATGCAGGCCGAGCGCTACCTCTCAGACCTGGCCTGTCAGCTGCCAACAGAAGACGGCGCCCCCGCGGGCGAGTAACCGCCGCGCCAGAAGGAGAACCCGTGGACGCTGTCTCGCAGGATAGTTTCGAATCCGAAGTCATCTCGACCCCAGGCAAGGTGCTCGTTGATTTCTGGGCCGAGTGGTGTGGACCGTGTCGCATGATCAGCCCCGTCCTCGAAGAGATGTCCGGCGACTACGAGAACGTCAAGTTCGTCAAGATCAACGTGGACGAAGCTCCAGCTGTAGCACAGCAGTTCGGCGTCATGAACATCCCCACCATCCTCGCCTTCGAGAACGGCGAGGTGAAACAACGCGTGGTGGGAGCCATGGCGAAAGCCAAACTGATCGACGAGCTCAGCTCTTTCTTGGCCTAGGAGTCGGAGCCTACGCGCATTCGAAGCGTAGACCGAGAATATCGTAGCTGAATGAGATCGCGTCGTCGGTGAAGGCGACGTCCATTGCGATCTGAGCCGCAACCGGCAGCGCGCGAAACCGCTTGTTCACGGATGCCGCACGCTCACTAGTTGCTCCGGCGGTCTGCAGCCAGAAGGAAAGGTCCACGGTGCTGCGAGCGACCATCGAACGCGACGCATGCAGGCCGGCATCAGCAGCCAGGCTCTCCAGTTCTGCCTGTCTGAAGTAACGGCGATGGGCCGGCTGACGAAGCCGAGCGATGTCGTTGAAGACCGCGTCCAGACTCTCGTCGACAACTGGTTCCACAATCACGAGGCGGCCGCCCGCGGCGACGACACGGCGTAACTCCTTCAGGGCCGCGACCGGATCGTGGGACTGGCTGAGCGATTCGCATGCGATCGCCAAGGTGAACGCTTTCGCTTCATACGGCAGCGCAAACAGGTCAACCTGCCGGAAGGAGATCGTCTCCACACCAAGCGCTTTGGCAAGACGACGCCCTTCTTCCAGTATGTCTGCCATGTCGGCAACAGCGTCAAGCGCCTTGACCATCGGCGCCACCGTGAGCGCAGCAACGCTCGGCGCAACAGAGTAGTCCATGACGACGTCGGCGGCCGTCGGTTCCGCCAGCGAGATCAGCAGTTCAACCGTTTCGTCGCGTGCGTTCTCAACTTCGCTCGTGAACTCACGAGCGAGAAATCCGCCACTGGTTGCCGCTCTGCTGCGTCGCACCCACACTCCTTCGGCTGCCACCCTCTTCAGGCTCCCAAAGATCTTACCTGCTACGTCGGCACTCCGGACGGGAACTGTAGTTCAGTTCCGCAGCCAACAACCAGACTCAGAGTCGACCGGCGGCGCGCAGCAGTTCATCTAGACCTACGGGTTCGAGGCCCTTGGCGCGGAGTCCTTCTACCATCGCGGGTATTGCCTTCTGCGTGTTCCATTGAGTATGCATCAGTATGATGCTGCCCGGACCGGCGTGTTCAACCGCGGCCCGCGCCACCTCCTCCGAGGAGATCCCGGTCCAGTCCTCAGTATCGACATCCCATCCCACAACGAATGCATATCCCGCGTCGCCCGCCGCCTTCATTGTCGTCTCGTTGTAGGCGCCGTACGGCGGTCGGAAGAACGGTTGAGGTACGGCGCCGCACGCTTCGAGCCAGGAGGCCGTGTTCTTGTCAAGCTGACGACGAGCTTCATCGTAGCTGATGGTTCGGAAGTCTGGATGATCGTACGAGTGGTTCCCGAGCGTCATGCCCAGCGCGACCGCCTCTTGAGCAACCTCCGGGTAGCGGTCGACACTCACACCCGTGCAGAAGAACGTACCCTTCGCTCCCCGCTTCGCCAGAGCTTGCATGATGTGTCGCCACGCGTAGCCGGAGCCCCCGTCGAACGTCAGGGCCACGAGATTGCCTGCTTCGGGCACACTATTGATGAGCTCGGCCTTGACCGGTGCGTCACACACCAACGATGCCGTGCCCGTGGTTTCGTTTCCGGCGGCGTCCCGAGCAACAACGTCGAGGCGATAGGTGCCCGGAGACAGAGCCGCGCCGTCATCGGTTGCAGCACGCCACTCGACTGTCTCATCACCATCAGGTGCGTGTGTGTCACCCTGTTCGCCCACAACCGTGCCAAGCGTGTCGACAACTGCCCACTTCACCTCTGCATCCGCCTCAGGGGGAACCGCAAATGACAACGTAACTACTTGGGCGCCTTCGATCCGTGCTGGCGAAACCGCAACATCGCGCACCTCCGGCGGCGCAGTGTCGATGCGCACCTCACAAGAAACAGACGTCTCGTCCGAACTCGACCTGACCTCAACCGTGTGCACTCCATCGTTACTGTGGTCCAGGGGGGCGGCTATCCGTGCCGACTTGCCGCGAGTCCAGACACCGCCATCAACACGCCACTCGGCGACTGCCGAGACACCCGAGGCATCTTTGAATCGGAGAGTGACCGGCCTGTTGTGCCAATCGTCGTCAACACCGACGATGCGCAGACTACCGGCCGTGATCTCGCGCTCCGTGTGCAGCGTTCGCGCCCACAGCGATCCCCAACCGAGCGCCCACACAATGGCTCCCACGGCGCATAGAGAGATTGCGACGACCAAGATCCCGACGGTCACGCGCCGCCGCCTACGCCGGCGTGCCACACGATAGTTGGTTCGCACGGCGGGTGGCTCGCTCATACGCGCCTACGCCACCGTGGCGGCAGCGCCCTCGGAAGATGTATGCCGCGCCGGCGCCAAAGCGGCTACTTGCGTGTTGAATCGAAGACGGTTCCGCTCGCCGTGAGCCCGATCTCGATGTCGACTCCCTCGATGCGAGCCCTCTCGCAGTGTGTGCCGTCCGCGCATCCGGTAGACAGTCGCGTTGCGAGAATCTCGGCCGCGATCGTCTCGGCGTGGCGCTCGATGAGCCCGACGAGCTCGTCGGGAACCGCGAGCGCCACGATGACCGTCTCTTCGATTCGTAGATCAGCGTTCTTTCGCGCGAGCTGGATGGCATGCACGATCTCGCGCGCAATCCCCTCCTCGCGAAGCGATTCGTCGATCGCGATATTCAAGGCGACGGTACGGCCACCTTCGGTTTCCACGCGATACCCCTCAGCGGACCCGGTTTCGATGAGCAGATCGTCGGGGGCAAGCTCGATCGCGCCGTCGGGCATGGCGATCGAGACGCTGCCGCTATTGCGCAGTTCCGCGACAAGGATCGCCGCGTTCCCTGCGCGTAGCGTAGCTTGGAGAGCACCGAGCTGACGCCCCAACCTCGGGCCAAGAACCTTGAGATTCGGCTTGACGGTATACGTCACGAGCTCACCCTCATCTGCGACGAGGCGCAACGCTTTCACGTTGAGCTCATCGAGTACAACATCACGCAGAGCTTCGACGGCGAACCGCTCGTCATCCGGCAACGCGACAACGACCTCAGACAGCGGCTGACGCGTCTTGACGGCAGCGCCATTGCGCGCCGCCCGGCCCAACTCGACAACGCGCCTGGCAATTGCCATGGCACGCGAGAGCTCATCGTCGGCGGCATCAGGGCTGACCTCTGGCCACGAGCAGAGATGCACGCTTTCGGGCGCCTGCGAATCGACAGATCGAACAAGGTTCTGGTAGAGCTCCTCCGCGACGAACGGCGCATAGGGCGCCATGAGCTTGGCCACCGTCACTAGCGCTTCGTACAGAGTGTGGTAGGCGGCAAGCTTGTCGGCGTCGCTCTCGCTCTTCCAGAATCGCCGCCGGCTGCGTCGCACGTACCAGTTGCTCAAGTCGTCCACGAACTGCTGGATTGCGCGCGATGTGCTCGTGGCGTCGTAGTCCTCCAGCCCCTCCGTGACGACACCGACCACTCGGTTGAGCTCGCCGAGCAACCAGCGATCGAGTAGCGGACGCTCGGCCAACGGGACCGTCCGTTGTGTCGGATCGAATCCGTCGATGTTGGCGTAGACCGTGAAGAAGCTGTACGTATTCCACAGCGTGAGAAGGAACTTCCGCACAACCTCGTCAACCATCTCGGCACTGAATCGACGCGGGCTCCAAGGGTTCTGCGTCGCAAACAGGAACCAGCGCAGTGCGTCGGCTCCCTGCTTGTCGAGGATCTCCTCGGGTTGGATGACGTTGCCCCTGCTCTTACTCATCTTCTGTCCGTCGGCATCGAGGATGTGCCCCAGACACAGAACGCGCTTGTAGGAGCTCTCGCCTTCGACCAAAGTCGAGACAGCGAGGAGGCTGTAGAACCAGCCGCGAGTTTGATCGATGGCCTCGGCGATGAAGTCGGCGGGAAAACGCTGGGAGAAATCGTCGGCATGCTCAAAGGGGTAGTGCCACTGAGCGAACGGCATGGATCCGGAATCGAACCATGCATCGATGACTTCATCGACCCGGTGCATGTCGGAGCCGCATTCGGGGCAACGGATCACGACTTCGTCGACGTACGGGCGATGGAGCTCGAGATCGTCCGCCACCTCGCTGATCGCCATCTTCTTCAATTCGTCCACGCCGCCGATGCAGTGCGCGTGTCCCTCAGAGCAGCGCCAGATGGGCAGAGGGGTTCCCCAGTAGCGGTCGCGACTCAGCGCCCAGTCCACGTTGTTGGCGAGCCACTCACCGAAGCGACCCGTCTTGATGTGTTCTGGATACCAAATGACATCGTCGTTGGCTCGCAGCAGTTGGTCCTTGACCGCCGTTGTGCGCACATACCACGTTGCCTTCGCGTAGTAGAGCAGCGGAGTATCGCAGCGCCAACAGAACGGGTAGCTATGCTCAAAGGGCTCAACGCCCAGGAGCAGACCCCGCTCCTTGAGCTCAGCGATGATATGCGGGTCCGCATCCTTGACGAAGATCCCAACCCAAGGTGCAACCTCCGGGATGAACCTGCCCTCCGTATCGACGGCGTTGATCACCGGCAGGTCGTTCTGCCTTCCCACACGCATGTCGTCCTCGCCGAACGCAGGAGCAATGTGCACAATCCCCGTACCTTCGGTCGTCGTCACGTAATCGCCCGCAACGACGAAGTGAGCCCGCTTCTCGGGCGCCAAGAAGTGATACGGAGCGTCGTACTCGAGCCCGAGCAAGTCACGCCCAGTCAACTCACGTTCGACGGTGACCTCGCTGCCGAGGACCTTCTCACAGAGATCGCGGGCAAGCACGAAGTACTCGCCGCGACTGGCGACAAGCACGTAGTCGACGTCAGGGTGAACAGCGGCGGCCGTGTTGCTGACGAGTGTCCACGGCGTCGTCGTCCAGACCGCCAGTGAAACCGAAGAACCGTCTGTGACGCCCAGCGCAACCGCAGACGCAGTTGTGAGCGGAAGCCGCACGTAAACCGAGTTCTCGGTGACGTCATGGTAGCCCTGCGCCACCTCATGACTGCTGATTGCGGTGCCACAACGCGGACAATACGGAACCACCTTGTGGCCCTGGTAGAGAAGCCCCTTGTCCCAGATCTTCCGAAGGATCCACCAGACGGTTTCGATGTAGTCGTTGGTGTAGGTGTAGTAGGCGTCGTCGAGGTCAATCCAGAAGCCGATCCGCTCCGTGAACGCATCCCAGTCGGCCAGATAGGCAGTGACGCTCTCTCGGCAAAGACGATTGAACTCTGCAATGCCGTATTCCTCGATCTGCTTCTTGCCGTCGATGCCCAGACGACGCTCGACTTCGAGCTCGACGGGCAAGCCGTGGGTATCCCATCCGGCCTTACGCGGAACACGATAGCCGCGCATGGTCTTGTAACGCGGATAGATGTCTTTGAAGATTCGCGAGAGCACGTGATGCGACCCTGGGCGACCATTGGCCGTCGGTGGACCTTCGTAGAACAGGAAGGTGGGTGCATCGGCGCGCGATTCGAGGCTCTTCTCGAATATCGCATTCTCCTTCCAGAACGAGAGAATGCGCCGGTCGAGCGCCGGAAAGTCGACGCGCGCCGATACCTCACTGAAGCGGGGGCGATAGTCGCTCACCTGACTCACTTTCATCACATGGCCGGAGCCGCGATTCTACCAGACGCCGCGCTGCGCTAGACTCGGTGGATATGGTCACGACACACAACGCATCTCGGCAACTACCCGACGAAGGACGCGTTCTCGCCGTTCTCGATTTCGACGGTACGATCACAGCGGCAGAGAACCTGGAGATCGTCCTGCAACGGATGGTCGGAGATGCGTGGCGACCGCTTGAGGATGAAGTTCGTGCCGGTCGCCTTAGTCACGCGGAGTGCTTGCGTCGCCAGATCGGACTCGTTCGAGCGTCGCGCACGGAGTTCCTCGACGCTCTCCTGTCTGTCGCCACGCAGACGCCCGGTTTCGCCGGCTTTCTCGCCGATCTGCATCAACGGGGAGGGCGCGCCATTGTCGTTAGCGCCGGCTTCAGTGAGGCCATCGGCGCCTTCTGGCGGCGCGAGCGTTTGCCAGCGATCAGCATCTTCGCCAGCGAAATCGATGAGTGCAGCTCAGATGGGCACAGATCCCTGGCGCTCGCGTTCCACCCCGCCTTTGGCGACTGTCCGCGCTGCGGGATCCAAGCGTGCAAGGGCGCGATCGTCCACGCCCAGCGTCTACCCGGAGATATCGTTGTAGCCTTCGGCGACGGCGCCAGCGATCTCTGCCTGGCGCGCGCGGCCGATCTCACCTTCGCGCGCGGCCACCTCTCCGAGCTCTGTCGCGCAGAAGCGCTCCCGTGGCTTCCTCTTACCGACTTCACGAGGGCGCAGCACGACCTCGACCAATGGCTGACCGCGCCCCCATCTCGCCGGCCTCAGGAGGCGCCGTGAGAGACACGTCCGCGACGATCCCGAGCCCTGAGGTTTCTGAGTCGTCGTCTATCACATATCATGGCGGCGCCCGTGCGGCCGCGCCGCCCAGCACTTCTCCATCTGCAACGAGCGCGACCGTTCCCTGCCCTGAGCCAGGTATCCGTGTGAAGCGACGCCTCAAGCGCGGCGGAAAGCAGTTCGTGAAGTTCGCGATCGTCGGTGGCATCGGCACGGCGGTCAACCTGGCCGTTCTGAAGATCGCTCTCCTCACTTGGGGTCACGCCTCGACCACCACGCCACTCACGGTTGAGATCGCCGCCAGCGCGCTGGCCTTCATGGTCGCCGTCATCAACAACTTCCTCTTCAACCGCTGGTGGACATTTCGATCCACTGGTCCCGCGCACGTCGAGTTCGGCAAGTTCCTCACGGTAAGTCTGGCTGGCCTTGCCCTCAATACCCTCGCATTCTCGCTCTTCCGCGGTCATCTGGCCCTTCCCGTGCTTCTCAGCCAGCTCCTCGCAATCGGATGCGTTCTGCCATTCAACTTCCTGGTGAACAAGTTCTGGAGCTTCCGCAGCGCGTGAACCGCGACGCCCCCGACATCCTGTCTCGTCGCGCGAGCATGACCGTCGCACTGCTGCTCAGCACCGGTCTCACATTGCTCGTACTCGTCGCCCTGTTCCCCAACCTGTGGTATGGGCTGCACGACATCACCGACATCCCGATCTACCACAACTACGCTCAGCGCATGGCGGCGGGAGAACAACCGTACACACAAGAACTGAGGATCGAGTACCCGCCGCTCGCCGTTCCGTTCTTCCGGCTTCCCGGCCACGTGGACGACCTGGCCAGCTACATGCGCTGGTTCAGCATCTGGATGGGCATCCTCACGTTGGCCACGGCCGCCATCACCACCACTGTCGCCTGCCGGGTTTGGCCATACGGCAACCGAGCGTACGCGGCCGCCGTACTGTTCCCCGTCGGAGTCGCGCTCACTGGAGCCATCATCGTGAACCGCTACGACGTCGCCGTCGCACTCGTCATGGCGGCCTTCTTGCTCTGCCTCATCAGGAGATGGTTCGTCTTGTCGGCCGTGGTCCTCGGCCTGGGCTTCGCTCTGAAGATGACACCGGCGGCAATGCTGCCCCTCGTCCTGATCATGGCTGGCCCGCCGAAACGCTGGATCTGGCCAATTGTCGCCTTCATCGTTGCAGCTGCAGCACCATTCGTGCGTCCACTTCTCAACTCCGCGGACGGCGTCTGGTACGTCTTCCAGTACCACCTGGGGCGACCCCTTCAGATCGAGAGCGTTCTGGGCACGCCGATGCTCATCGGGCAGATGCTCGGCGCCGGTTGGGCTAGGTACGGCTACAGCTATGGGTCTCACTTCCTGATAGCACCTGGCGCAGGCATAGCCGCCGCGGCCTCCGGAGGACTCACACTCCTCGCGATCGCCGGCATCTACGCACTCGTGTGGCAACGGCGTCGCAGCATCACAGACAGCCCAGAGGATCAGATCCTCGTCGTCCTCGCCATCACACTCGCCCTCATGACATTCAGCAAGGTGCTCTCGCCGCAATACATGATCTGGCTCCTGCCCACGTGGACGCTCGTAGCAGCCCGAGATCGGCTCTTGGGTATTCTGGGGGCTCTCGTGCTCCTTCTAACTCAGGTTGAGTTCCCGTCCTTGTATGGTCGGCTCCTCGGCATGCGGCCCGAAACGCTCGCCATTGTGAGCACGCGCAACATCCTGCTTCTGCTGTGGCTGGTATTCGCCGCGTGGCGCCTCTGGCGAATACCGACGTCCGACAACCGCACCCCAGCACGAGACACCGAGCTCTCTGCTGGAGCTCAGCACCCCTAGCCAGTCGCCGCTGCGGCGGCCCGAGACGCGATGGCGCGACCCCCGCGCAGCTACCGCGACACGCTCAGCTCCCGGACGTCAACTGCGTGGCTTGATTGATCGGATGCGGGAGGAATCCCGCCGCGAGCGCGCCCACCGTGGTTGCCAGCGCATCCCATCGACGATCGCGGCATGCTCGCTCCACGCGAGAGTGTGAGACGCGACCATGCCGCGATCGCGCACCGGTCGAAGACTGCTCACTTCGCGTTCGTCGTAGACGTCTTCTGTCAGCGATACGACCTCGTGCAGCCGCATTCCGGCGCCATAGCCCGAAGAGCAGTCCTGGCTTGGACGAAAGAGGCGACCCTGGACAACGAACGGCTGTCCAGCCGGACGCGATCGATGAACATCACAGACGACTGGATTGCCCTTGTGGGGCCGCCAATCGCCGGCGAGCGGGTGATCAGCTACGAACACGTGCAGAGTATCGCGGGGAGTCAACCACGCATGCTCCGACACGGTCGCGAACAGCCACCACCTGCCGTCGAACTCGACGAGAGAGCTGTCACAAGCGTACAACCCGTCGATCAGGGTTCGATCGAACTCCCAGCGCCACGGGTACTCGACACAGCGGTAGGCATCGACGCGCCGCAACTGGCGAGACTCGGGAACCATGTAGAGCTCGCCGTCCACCGTGAACGTCGCCGGGTACGAGAGGTGGCAGTCTGCTCGCTGAAGCACGGGTCTTGCTTCAATCAGAGCGCCGTGATCATTGAGCCGCAAGAGCGCGATGTGCCCTCGACGAGAAGCGAACGGATACTCCTCGACTAAGACCAACGTCTCATCGCTACCAGAGAGAAGGTGCGGGTCGGCCCAGAATCGATCCCTTGGCGGCACAATGTCCGCGAGTGCTCGAAAACAGGACAACGTGTCCTCAGGGGGACACGTTTCGCTCGACGGCTGTCCCTGGACAATGAACCACTGGCCGCGCCAGAAGACCCGTCGCAGACTGAACGCCGCAGATCGGACGGCGTGACGGGCGAGAAGCACCAGAAGGCCGAGCGCACCGGGAGCGCGTTTCGCGGTGCGCGCCACACCCGGCGCGAGAGGCGCGGCATAAACGCCACCGGCGGCGAAGGCTTCCACCTGCTGGATGACCAGGGGGATGCTCTTCCAAAGAAGTTGAACACGGTTCTCGGCGCCAAACAGAGGGTGTGTGCTGAACAGCGCCCGACGCAGGGTGTCGCCCCTCTGACGATCACCGGACACGGAGAAGAGTGTGCATTGAGTCGATTCCTCGGCGGCCAGCACCGGAGCGTATCCGGAGGAGGCTTCGGCCCAGGGACGGTGTCCGTCGTGATCAAAGCACCAAACGGGACACCTGATCTCTGCTGCCAAACGCGTCGCCACTGACTGATCCACAGCGGCGACGATCAAGGCAGTGTCCCGTGGCCTGCCCACCACAACCTCGAATCCCGCCTCCTCGAGATCAACCATGACCCTTGGATCCGGGCTTGAGCGACAGATAGCTCGCTGCAAGTGACGATCGATCGTGCGATAGGCGTTCCACAGGCGCAGGCCCGAGCGACGTGTCACTGTCGCGCTCGCGTCGCTATCCGTAGCGAGGAAGACGGTCAGCTCGACTTCGGAGCTCGCCTCTAGCGCCTGGGCGAGAGCAACGGTCCACTGCGGAACGACCGCCTGCGCGACTGCCAAGCCAACCCGGACTCGACCACCCATCGCGTCCGCCGTTGTCCATTCTGTTCTCACACGCACTCCATCTCATCCGCTGCAAGCTGCAACACGCTGCTAGAATACGGTCCACTCCTTAGGATGTGACCGATGCAGCGGCATGCCTGGTCACCAAGCATACGCTGGGAGCAGACGTGCGTATCCTCGTTGCCAACAAGTTCTGGTACCGCCGAGCGGGACTCGAGCGGGTCATGTTCGACGAAATCGCCTGGCTCGCTGCCGAAGGGCACGAGATCGCGCACTTCTCGACGCGCCATCCGGAGAACGACGCGTCTCCCTGGGAGAACTACTTCGTGCCCTACTTCGAGCTTGGTATCCAGACTCAGATCTCACGCCGCGAACAAGCCATCGCCGCTCAACGTCTCTTCTGGAACCAGGAAGCTGAGGCAAGTTTTTCACGTCTCTTACGCGACTTCCGCCCAGACGTCGTGCACGTCCACGGCATCCACCGACAGCTCTCGCCCTCCATCCTGGCAGCGGCGCAGCGAGCACATGTACCTGTCGTGCAGACGCTCCACGACTACCACCCCATCTGCCCTGCCGACGATCTACTGTTCGCCGGCAGCCGCGCCTGCGATCCACCACGTTGCACGCGCTTCAACGTATCACCCTGCGCACGCTTTCGTTGCGTTCAACACAGCGCAAGCAAGAGCTCCCTGGCGGCCGCTGAGCTGCTTTGGCGTCGATGGGTCCTGCACTACGAGCGACTCGTCGACGCGTTCATCTCGCCGAGTCGCTATCTGGCAGACGTCGTGACCAGCCACGGTGTTAACAAGCCAATTCATCTCCTGCCGAACGCTATTCCCGACCCCGGCACGGCACTCGTCGGCAACACAGCCAGCGACGAATTCGTCTACGCAGGCCGTCTCTCGCGCGAAAAGGGGCTGCCTACACTCCTCCGCGCCGTGGAGCTCGCCGGCGTACGTCTTGCCGTGGCCGGCGACGGGCCCCTACGGGCGTCGCTCGAGGCAGCAGCGCCCAGCACCGTGCGCTTTCTCGGCCGATTGGACGGAGACGACGTCAATCGCTTGCTCGCAACAAGCCGCGCAGCCGTTGTGCCCTCGGAATGGGCCGAGAACGCCCCCATGGCCGTCCTGGAGCCCATGGTCCTCGGTCGCCCCGTGATCGCCACACGCATGGGAGGAATTCCGGAGCAGGTTCGCGACGGCGTTGATGGTGTCATCATCCCGCATGGCAATCCGGTCGAGCTTGCCGCCGCGCTACGCGTACTCGCCGAGGATCCAGCCTTGGCCGACCGCCTCGGGCGTTCCGCTCGAGAGCGTGCCATCACGCGTTTCGACCCTGGCGTCCATACCCGAGACCTCGTCGACATCTACCGTGGCGTGGTAGCGCAACGTAACCGCAACGTCAGGCGAGCCTGATGAGAGTTGCCGTCGTAGGGTCTCGGGGCATGCCCGGCGTACCGGGCGGCATCGAACGCCATGTCGAAGAACTCTACCCCAGGCTCGCCAAGCTCGGTGTCGACGTCACCGTCTATGCCCGGCGCGAATACGTCCCTGAACACACGTGGGTCGACGGCGTGCGAGTCGTGTCGCTGAGATCAGTTGGAGGGCGCTACGGCGAAGCGCTCTCCCACACTACGTACGCCCTCTTGCACGCGTCACTTGGCCGCTACGACCTGGTACACATGCACGCGATCGGCCCCGGCGTCACTCTGCCGTTGGCTCGCCTCCTCGGCCTACGTCCCAGCGTTTTCACTTTTCACTCATTCGACTACCTGCGCTCGAAATGGGGACCGCGAGCACGCGCTTTCCTCCGCTTCTCAGAACGAGTGAGCGTGCGCTACGCCGACGCCATCATTGCGGTCTCGGAAGCCGGCCGCAACCACATCGCACGTACATACGGGAGACGTGTAACGCGCATCCCGAACGGCCCGGGTAACCTCCGCACCCGGCCCCCCGGCACGTGCCTCGCCCGCCTCGGCCTGCAAGGCCGCCCCTACATCCTGTCGGTCGGCCGCCTGAGTCCCGAGAAGTGCCTCGAAGATGTCATCACGGCGGCACGACGCGCGGTGCCGGACGTCCCACTAGTACTCGCCGGAGATACGAGCTACACAGATGAGTACATTTCTAGTCTGCGTTCAATCGCCGGGCCCCAGGTCGTGTTTCCCGGCTACGTTCACGGAGCCGACCTCGAGGAGCTGTACTCTTCTGCGCTGGTCTACGTCATTGCCTCCGAGATCGAGGGCCTCTCCGTCAGCCTCCTTGAGGCCATGTCGCTCGGTTGCCCGGTTATCGCCAGCGACATCCCCGGCAATCGCGAGGCACTCGGCGCACCGGCAGCAGGGCTCACGTTTGCCGTCCACGATACGGCAGCACTCGAGGCCGCGATGAAGCTTCTGGCCGACGACGCGCCAGCTCGGGCTGAGTACGCCGACGCTGCACGCCGGCGAGTGCGAGAGGAATTCGACTGGGACGCCGCCGCAAGGGCGACCCTCGAAGTCTACGAGCACGCGCTTCACGATTCGAGCGTACGTCGGACCCATCGCAACCAGCGTCCACCAGAGCGTGCCGCACAGGCCGACAACGAAGGGACGGGCTTCGCATCGTGACCGAACCGACGCAGAGCGACACTCCGGCCGTCCGCTTCAACTACGCGACTTCCCTTAGTTCAAACGACGTCGATCGATGGCGCGCCTTCGCGAGACGGGTGCCGTGGGCACACTACAAGCAAGACCCCAGTTGGGCCGAAGTCGTTTGCTCCCCCGAGGCAGATGGGTCGCGTCAACCGGTGTTCTTCACGGTCGAGCGAGACGGAGAACTCTGTCTCACAGCTCTCGGCATCCGCCGTCGCGTGCCCGTACCGGGCAGGGTCTTCTGGGAGTTCGAGAAGGGTCCCGTGTTCGCCGACAACGACGCCCTCGAGGCCTGGCTGAACTTCCTGCTCGCTCGCGTGGGCCACGAAGCCGCCCGACTGCGACTCGCTCCATCCATGCCTTTGGCGGAAGGCGGAGACGAGGTGGAGACTATCCTCGAACGCGCCGGTTTCACCCGTCGGCGAATGCTCGGCGGATGGGCGACACTCTGCGTTGGCCTTGAGGCCGAAGAGAACGAGATCTTTCGCTCGTTTCGCTCGGCGACACAGCGCGCGGTGCGCAAGTCACAGCGACTGGGTGTCAGCGTCGCCATCGACGACACAGCCGGCGGCTGGGCCGTGCTCGCCGCCCTGGAGACCGAACTCTCCCAACACTCACCCGTCAGCGCCGTTTCGCCAGACACCATCGCCCAGATCAGCAGAACGTGGCTGCGCCACGGCGCCGGCGGCACAGTCATGGTGGCTCATCACGACGGACGACCACTTGCAGCGGCGCTCCTCATCATCGATGGACTCACCGCCCACCTTCCGCTCATACCTTCATCGCGTCGCGTGCGGGATCTCCCGGCGAGCCATCTCCTCGTTTGGGAGGCTGCTCGTTGGGCACGCCGACATGGATGCACCCGCTTGGACCTGGACGGCTACAGCCTCGTCGCGCGTCCGGGCGAGGCGCTCTGGGGCATCAATCAGTTCAAGCGGGGCTTCGCATCGCTCGACAACCTGACACGTTCGGTCGCCATCCATGAGCGCATCGGCTCGCCGCTCGTCGTCGCCTCGGCGGACGCAGTCCGGGAAGCTCAGGGCCGCTGGCAGCACTGGCTCCGCGCACGTGAGACCGCAAGGAACGAAGCGGCCAACGATGTCCGGGAAAGAACGCGCCCCGAGGAGTCGGCATGACGCCCGCCAGTAGCTGGCGCATCACAGAGCGACGTGGACAGACGGCGCTGCGCGACCTCAAAGACAACTGGCGAAGGCTCTATCTCGAGACTCCCGATCGACAACGCTACCACCTGTATCAGGCATGCGCGGCGTTTGTTGATCACCTCTGCCCATCTTGGGATAGCTTCCGCCTGCTGACGCTTATGCACGGCGACGAACTCCGCGGCATCTGCCCGCTGATACCGCGCACCGTCGACACTCTCGGGGCACCTATGCCGGTGTGGTCGCTTCCCTGGCACCTGCATTGGCTTGTCACAGACGTCCTTTGCCCCGACGACGACGCCAGACGACAATTTCTTCCGGTAGTCGTGAGGCACCTCAGTAGGCACGCGGAAGGAAGACCTATCCTCCTCATAGGCCCGGCGCAACAACAGTCAGCCCTCTGGGAGGGACTGCACGCACTGCGCCCCTCTTCATACTGCATCGAGCCAGCGATGAGCTCTGCCGTCCTGGATTGCCGGCTGTCGTACGACGATCTCATGGGGCGCCTCTCCAAACACTTCCGACGCAATCTCCGTAGCCATCGCAGGAAGCTCCTCGAACTCGTCGATGTTCAGTTCCTGACGCACGCAGAAACAGACGACGCCGCGGCCGCGCTAGAAACATTCCTTCACATTGAAGCTTCCGGGTGGAAGGGCACCTCAGGCAAGCGATCAGCCATATCGCTCAATCCATGCACCGAGGCGTTCTATGGCGATCTGGTGCGGCACGGAGTCGAGGACGCCGATCGCTGCGAGCTCAACGCGCTCCACGTCGGCGACATTTGCATTGCCAGTCAGCTCTGCATGCGCAATGGGTCCACCTATACCATCCTCAAGATCGCCTACGACGAAGCCTTCGCCCGACTCGGCCCCGGACAGCTTCTCTTGGCGCACACGATCGAGCGATGCTGCGCCGACCCTGCCATTCACCGCCTTGACTTAGTCAGCGATGCGGGATGGTGCTCCGATTGGCATACCGACGCACTGCCGATGCAGCAGGCCTACATCGCCATCGGACGGCTCAGCGGAATCCCCTCCGTGTCGCTCCTGCGCTTCCGTTTCGGGCCGCTCCGTCGTCTCGTGCGTGGAGCGCGAGCGCGCTCCGGAGGGACGCACGACGCCCAGACGGGACGCGCCTGCTATGAGGGCCGTCCCGAAGAAGCAGCGACGACAACCGATACAACGCGGTCGCATGCTGGGTGACTTGCGCATCGAAGAGTACCGCGGCGCCGATGCATTTCGAGCGCTGGCGGCCGATTGGCACCGACTGTACTTCGCCCTCCCAACACGAGTGCATTCAACCGCCTATGAGGCCCACCTGGCCTACTTCGAGACGCTCATGGCAACACCGGAAAGGTTTCGCTGCCTCGTGGTCTCGGACGACAGCGGCCGGCGAGCTCTATGTCCGCTCGAAGCACGGGTAGATCGACTCCTGGGAATTCCGGTACCTGTTTGGGGTGTCCCGGTGCATCCGCATCTACCATTCGCCGACATCCTTTGCGGAGACGACGAAGTGCGACCGCACGTCATCCCACTCGTCCTCAAGTACTTGCAGTCTCGACCTGAAGGTCGGCACCTCTTCACCGTAGGTCCCGTGGCTGCAACGTCACAACTGTGGACGGGTCTCAACCGCCTTCCCCGTTGGAGCTACGCCATCGACACACCTTGGCAGGCAAACTACTTCGACTGCTCGCAGGGCGTCGAAAGCCTCGTCGCGCGATTCTCCAAGAGCTTCCGCACCAAAGTGCGCAAGGCAGAAAGACGCCTGTCGACCCTCCCCGATGCGAGCTTCACGACGGCGGCATCCGCAGACGCGCTTGCCGCCGCATTTACCACCTTCCTTGATGTCGAGGCTTCGGGGTGGAAGGGTGCGAATGGCACCCGCACGGCAGTGCGCTTCCGCACGGGTCAGCCGGAGTTCTTCCGCAGATTAGCGCTACCCCTTGGAGGTGGCGATGGATGCGAGATCAACAGCCTGTATGCGGAAGGCAAGTGCATCGCCACGCACTACTGCGTGCGTTCGGGAGAGGACTACGCCATTCTCAAGAGCGGGTACGACGAGTCGTACGCGCGCTTCAGCCCAGGTCAACTTCTGCGTCTGCACACGCTGACGCGATGCTGCGATGACCCGACGATACGTCGCTGCAGTCTCGTAAGCGACTACGACTGGCAGCAGATCTGGAATCCTGAGTCGATGGCCGTGCGTACCGTGTACATCGCCGTAGGCGGTACTGCTTCCGGCAGAACGATTGCCGGCCTCTACCGCTTCCGGCTCGGCAGTGGCAGGCGGGCGGCGCGCTGGCTACGTGCCAGGACTCGCCGCCCGCCCACCAAGAGCTAGGACCCGAAGACTACTTCACGGTCAGATTCTTCCACGTTCTCTTCGACTGACTGTTCCCGGCCTTGTCGGTCGCCTGAATCGACCACTTGTACTTGCCGCGATTGAGCTTGCACGTCCACCGGTAGCGGAGTATCCCGTTCGAGGCGCGCGCCGGAAGAGTCAGTGTCTTCTTGACCTTGCCCTTCAGCGTAATCACGAGCTTGACCTTGGCAATCGGACTCATCGCCACGCCAGTCGGATTCGGCTCGAGCACAGAGTAGCGGAAGGTAGCAGTCTTGCCGCGCTTCACGCTGAAGCTGCGGAGCGCCTTGGTCTGCGGACCATGCGTATCGATGTTGACATTGGTGGACCGCACTTTCTCCACATTGCCGACCGCGTCGACGGCGCGATACTTGACGCTCGTCGTGCCCTCATCGCCTATCTTGAGCTTGGCCGCCGTCGTCCACGTCTCGCCGTCCAGTGAGTACTCGATGTGGTCCACGCCCGACCCTGTATCGGACGCCGTGAACATCAAGGTGACCGGCGCCTTGCGCCAAGTTGAACCGCCGCCCTGCGCAGAGGAAACAGGCGCCACGGTATCGATCTTCACGGTGAAGGTAGCGATGCGGGATGTGTTGCCAGCCGCGTCCATCGCGCGATACTGATAGAGAGTAGACCCCTCGTTTTCGGCAGCAAGGACCACCACATCCGCACTGCCGCCGGCCTGGTAGATCCATGCGCCCGACTTGCCGCGGCGATACTCGATGCCGGCGACGCCCGACGCTGCCGGCTCGCCGGGATCAGTGGCTGAGAGCGAAACGGTGACGTCTGTCGCGTGCCAAACGTCGTCTGCGCCAGTAGTGCTGACCGTAGGAGCCAGCGTATCGATGCGCACCTGGAAAGCCCGCGTCTCGCTGACGTGGCCAAGCACGTCGACCACGTTGTACTCGTACTCATGTACGCCATCGCCGCTCACGTCGAACGATGCGCGCGAGCCAACGATCACGGTCCATGCGGAATCGCCGACGATATGGTACGCGATGCGATCCACTCCCGCGACGTCCTGCGCGGTAATGACCACCGTAGCTGTGCCGTTGTGCCAGGTCTCGCCGCCACCCTGCACCGACGAAGTCGGGGGAGTCGTGTCGATCTTGACTGCAAACGTGCTGACGCCAGAGACGTTGCCGGCCGCATCGGTTGCCCGATACTGATAGGTGTGTATCCCGTCGTTGCCCGCGGCCGGAACTGTCAGCTGTGTGCTGCTGCCGCTCACCTTCGTCCATGCCGCGCTGTCACCCTCGCGGTACTCGATGTTCGCGACACCGGACGAGTCCGGCGCATTTGGATCGCTCGCGTTCAGCGTTACCGTCTGATCGCTGCCGTGCCAATTGCCGTCGACGCCAACCACGGCCACGGTGGGAGCAGTACCGTCCAGCTTGACGTAGAACGACTTGACGGCGGAGGCATTGCCGGCAACGTCACTAGCCCGGCCCTGAAGCTCAATGGATCCTTCCCCGGACAGCTGAACGTCCACGCTCGTCGCGCCCACGAGCGTCCATTCCGGATCGGTGCTGAGCCGATACTCGAACGTGGCCACTCCAGAGGCAGGGTCGCTCGCCGTCAGACGCACCGTCGTGGGGCTCGTGCGCCAGACGCCCGTTAGTCCCGGCGCCGTAATGCTCGGCGCCGTCTGATCCACCTTGACGCGCACTTGCTTGGCGGTCTCGACATTGCCGGCTTTGTCGACGGCGCGGTAGTCGAGCGTGTGGTTGCCGTCGCTGCTCACGGTCGCCGAGGCGCCGGCCGTGTAGGCGCCAGAGTCCAAGCTGTACTCGGTGTGATCGACGCCGATGCCAGTGCCGTCACTGGCCGAGAAGGTCGCCGTCACCGGCGTCGTGTGCCAGGCGTCGTCGATGCCGGCGATCTGCGAGACAGGACGCAGATCGGCGTTCAGGGAGCGGTAGATGTTCAGGCGCCCGCCGGTGACCATCTTGCCGGCGTAGACGGGGAAGACGTCGACGCCGCTCATGATGCGGTCGACGCGCTGCAGGGCCGTCTCTGCCGGGTACTGCGCCGCCATCAGAGCGACGGCGCCGGCGGTCATGGCGGAGGCGGGGGAGGTGCCGGAGTTACCAGCATAGGTTGGGCCTGGTTCTGTACTGTAGATTCCGCTCCCCGGCGCAGCGAGGTCCACGGTCGTCGGCCCCCAGTTGCTCCAACTCGGCAGCACTTCGTCCTCGTTCGAGGCAGCGACGCTCAAGATGTTGCTCGCGTTGTAGCCCGAGGGGTAGTGCGCTATGGCATCCGTGTTGAAACCCTCGTTACCCGCCGACGCCGTCCAGACGATGCCCGCCGTGCCGGCGGCGCGGATGGCATCTTGCATGAAGGGATCGTAGGGCACGTTGCCCTGCCCCCAGGAGGTGTTGATGGCGACGACGTTCACGCCGTGATTGACGCGTTGATCAATGATGTAGTACGCGCCTTCCAGGGCGCCGGCCGCCGTACCCACAAGTGCCGTCCCGTTCCACCCCAGACAGCGCACCGCCATCAGCCGCGTTGTCCAGTTGACACCGACGGCGCCGATGCCGTTGTTGCCCTGGGCGCCGATGATGCCGGCCACCCAGGTCCCGTGCGCTTGGCCGTCCATGGGATCGCCGTCGTTCGCGTAGACGTCGATGCCGTAGACGTCGTCGACGTAGCCGTTGCCGTCGTTGTCGATACCGTCGCCGGCGATCTCTCCGGGGTTGTGCCACATGTTGTTGACCAGATCGGGGTGCGTGTAGTCGATGCCGCTGTCGAGGACGGCAACGACGACACCGGCAGATCCGGTCTGTGTGTCCCAGGCCGACGGTGCCGCGGCACGGCGCAGCCCCCAGTTATCGAGGAGGTAGAAATCGTTCGGGTAGGTGGCCTCGGGCTCGAAGCTCACGTCGACGGAGACCCGCTGGACACCCTCGACCTGCTTCAAGGCGGCAGCGAGATCCTCGCCCGACCTAGCCCGAGAACGCAGCACGTAGAGATGGCTGCCGTCGCTCACGCCCCAGCGATCGATCTCATCCACGAGCGTAGCCTCAAGAGACGACGCAATTGCCGCCGCTTCGTCCCGGCTGACCCCCTTGGCGACCTCAACCAGGACCTGGCTGACGCCTGCGGCGGGAACGCTGCTCGCGGCCGCATGAGCACCCGCGGCGCCCAAGCTCAGCCAGAGCAGAGGAATCACGAAAAGGCTGCTCACAAGCACAAATGAGCTTCGTCGAATGGTTCGTACGTGCATCGCTCTCTCTCCCTGTACGCCAACAGCCACGAAACCAGATATCAGTGGCCAAAGGTTGCCCCGTACCGTCGAAGTTCCGCCATTAAAGCACGGACCGCACACAGCAAGTCCACCCCGCCCGTTCACCTATCCGCTGCGAGTATGCCGCGAGCGAGCCCCCATCAGCGACGCGGCCCGCTACTCGAGCATGCTTTGGGATCCGGGGCGGCGAGGATCACGGGGGACACGTTTGCAGAGATCCATGACGACCGTCGCTCCTGCACGATTCAAGGTATGCATGCCGCAGCTGTACCGGATCCACGCCGAGGTGAGCTCCGCGTGACGCTGGTCCCTGTACTCGTCCGGCGTGAGGCGGGCAACCTCAAACAGTGCGATGCCGTGTCCGTAGCCGCCGCTACCGTCCTGAGCGGGTCGGTACAGCCGGCCTCCATGGACGAACGGCACTCCGGCCGGCCGCGCAGCGGTGATGTCCGCGCGCAGCGGATTGAGCGTGTGTGGGCGCCAAACGCCCCGCACCGGATCGTCCGCACAGTAGACCATCAGCAGTTCCGCTGTGCGCACGCTTGCCGGCTTCTTCACGCTGGCGAACAACCACCACAGGCCATCCCAGAACACAATGCTGGCATCGACCAGGGCAACACCGTCGATGAGAGTTCGGCGGTACTCCCAACGGTCAGGGACCCTGAGGCACTCGTAGAGATCAAGTCGGCCGGAGGCGGCATTCTCCGGGATCATGAAGAGCCGACCGGCGTGCGCGAACACACACGGATACGAAAGGTGAGACTGCAACTCGAGCGCAACCACCTTGTCGCGTGGTGTGCCGTCCGGTTCGAGCGTGACGGCTGCGATGCGGCCCTTGCGACTAGCGTACTCGAACTCCTCAAAGAAGACATACTCACGGCCCTCGTATGCAATGACGAACGGATCCGCCCAGTAACAGTCTCTTGGCGGTTCGAGACAACGCAGAGCGCGCGGATCCGGCAGCAGTGTCTCCACCGGCTGCCGCCCTATCAGCAGTTGCCACTGATGGTCAGTCACCGCCTTGTCCACTTGACGACGAACGCCCTGAACAAAGAATCGGGCGGCGGCGGCATAGGACACACGACTCGGCGGAGGCGGTACGTCTGATCCGCTCAACGACGACCCGTTCCTGCGCCCTCGGACAGCAGTACCTCCTTGCCCGCCAGGCCAATTCGCCAGCAACTCGGTGAGAAGCTGGGAGGCAGACGCGGCGAGCGATTCTTCCGTGAGGATCGCCGAAGTTGGATGAGCAGGGCAGACACAGTCGAACCGGTCCCGCACAGCGGACGTTCCGGCTGGCGTTTGGAGCAGCCAGAAAGGGACAGTCTGCCGACCAGCGAGGATCGCAGAGCGCAGGTCACAGCCACGAGCATCGGCGCGCCGCAACGGCACGCCGCCGAGGATCCAAACAGCCGCGCCGCGTGCATCGGCGCCCTCGCGATGATGATCCTCGGCCCGTAGATCGAGCGCCAGGTCGGCGCGTGCGCGCGAAGAATGAACGCCGCTACGCTCGAGCGTTACAACGTCAACGTTATGTGCTCGCGCCCACGTGCGGATGTCCTCGCCGACGGTAAGCTGCCGGCGATGACCAAACAGGAGTTCGTCAAGCCTCGCATGCAGGCGATGAGCCGCATCTCGCAGAGCAGGCGACCCCTCGACCGGGAAGTCCTCGAGCGTGACGGAAGTAATCGCGGCAAGACCCCGCTGCATCACATCGTCCAGGAGCAGAGTCACCCAGCGAGGTACTTCTGGATCGGCGAGCAAGACTTCCAGTCGCGGAATCAACCTCGTGCCATCATCCACATCGCTCATCGTTCTCCGCGCCCGCGCGCGGCGGCCTCCACGTACAGGGCTGCGAACTCCTGAGCCATACGCGCAACCGTGAATGCCGTGGCTACACGAGCCCGCCCGGCAATTTCCATCGCTCGCGCACATCCTCGCGGTCGCGGAGGAACGTGACGAGCCCAGCGTAACCGCGTCTTCGGCGGGACGACGATCCCGGCATCGCCACCGAGCACCTCGCGGCATCCTCCACTATTGGCGCAGACCACGGAGACCACATGCCATGTACTTCCACGACGAATTGGGCACTTCCAGCAAGAACGGAGGGATCGCCACTAGCACTCCAACATCTGACCTACGAAGGTACCCCACCACCGCGCTCAATTGAAACTCGATCAGGCCGCCCGGACCAGATCTTCCGCCTCGTCGATGATCGATCGATCCGCGCCGGCACCAATCAGCACAAACCTCCAGCCATGGATCGACCGCGTGTAGCGCGCGAGCCGCACGCAACACCGTGCGGAAGTCTTTGGGCGGATCCATCCGAGCGGCCATGACGACCGTGAAGCGATCGTCGAGGTGTCGATGTGGATCTTCGGACGGCACGGTCGTCAGGCGCTCAGCTTCGAAGGCGTTGTAGATCACACGGCCCTTCTCTGAGCTCACGCGCCACGCGTTCAGCCCTGCCCTGCTGTTGGCGACCACAAGGGTCGCAAATCGCATGATGCCCCGCCGCGGCCGTCCGCGCTCATGCGGAATGGAGCCCATGCGGATGGACCCGTCGACCAGCGGTATCCCGAGCGCGAGACATGCCGGCACTGCAGCCGCCGAGGGCATCCAATGCCAGGAATGAACAACATGCGGCCGCCATGCGGCTATGCAGCGCCACAAATCCAGCGCCGGCGTGACGTCGACCCGAAACCGCCGCGGGCGAACGATCAGCGGCACGTTGGCGGCGCGCAACGGAGCTTCGTGCGGGCCCCCGTCCATCGCCCAGATGCGCACATCGAATTGGCTCGGAAGCGTGCGAGCAAGCAGCGAGAGTTGCCGCTCCAGACCGCCATTCGCCAAGCTATTCGTAACGAGAAGCACCCGCATCGGTGCCTGCTCGCGACCGCGACCCATCGGCAAGTCACGCCCCTCGCCCGTCATTTGTGCTGCCTCCACGAGACGGATCAGGTGGTACTGGACTTCTCGCCGCTGATGCCGGCTCTACTCCGCATAGTAGTAGGAGTAGCTGTCGCCAGACTTACCATACCGCGGCGTGTGACCGAGGAGTACAAGGCCGAGCTTGCGACATTGGATCTGCTCGAGCTGCGCGGCGGCCTCCTCCAAGACCGGCCGCTTCGCTTGAGCGAGGTCGACCAAGAATACGAGGCCGTCGACAACGCGCGCGATCGACGCCGGGTCACCAACCGCCAGGATTGACGGCGCATCAACAATCACGAGATCGAAGTCCCGCTCAAGCTGCCTGATCAGCTCCGCGAAGCTACGCGAAGCGACGACCTCGGCAGGGTTCGGCGGCGCGGGCCCGCTCGTCAGGACGTAGAGCGGTACACCCTCGTCCGTCGATACTCCCATCCTGGCGGCCCTGTGCGTATCTGGTGCAAGCACACCGAAAGGTCTGGTACGCAACGCTTGCTTCAGGCTCGTCTTCCCTGTCAACACTGTCGAAACGCCGAGAGCATTCGGCAGCTTCATGTATGTGTGCACCTGAGGACGTCGAAGGTCGGCATCCACGAGCACGACGCGGACCCCTGTGGCCGCGATCGAGAGCGCCAGGTTGCAGATGGTCAGAGTCTTGCCCTCGTGCTGCAAAGCACTGGTCAGAACGAATGACTTAAGATCGCCATCGATGTTCGCGTACTCGAGGTTTCCGCGCAGTTTGCGTATGGACTCCGCCGCGGGATCATGCCCGCCGGCCAAGACCAGCAACGGCTGCTCCTGGATTGCCCGCGATGACAGCCTCCGCACTTTGCCGAGCACGGGCAGCCCGAAGATCTCCGCCACCTGCGCAGAGCTCCGCACCCGCGTATCGAGTTGCTCAAGCAGAATTGCCAGGCCGATTCCCAGTACCAGACCACCGGCCAACGCGAGACCACCTGTCTTCGCTGGTTGCGGGGAGACGGGCTCGCTCGGCGGACTCGCGGGAATCAGAACCCGGAAGTTTCCCGTCGCCGTGTCTTCGCGAATCTGCAGGTCGTGAAGTCGCTGCAAGAGAGTGGCGTACTCCGATGATTCTCTTTCGGCCGACGTATTGAAGGTGTCGAGCTTGGACTGGATAACATCCTCGGCCTCGCGAATCTGTTCTCGTTCCTGCTCCTTGCGATAGGCGACGAAGGCATCGGCGTAGGCTTCGGCGACGGTCGCCGCTACCTTCGGGTCTGGTCCGATCGCCGAGATCACCACCGTCGATGGCTCGGAACTTCCGCTCGCCGTGCCCGGCACTGCAGACACGCTGTACGCCGTTACATCAACGTCTTCTCCGATCTCGTCGCGCGCGCGCTGAATGAGATCAGGGCTGGCTATCACCGCGGCGACACTGCCGAGCTCGACTTCACGCTGCGTTGGATCGATGTACGCGCTCACAGACAGAGGATCGGAGACATCGATCGAGATCTCGTAAATGAGCGTCGTGGACGCCTCATACATCGGCGTCCTGCTCAGCGAGTAGGCCATGGCGAGAACGAAGAGAATGACGACCGTCGCAATGACTACCCACCGCCGGCGAACGACGACGCGGACGTAATCGCGTAGCGATGCTTCGTTCGTGTCGTTCTCGTCATACGCCACAGTCGCCTCCCAGGCGTTTAGTCACACAAACACATGTATCGGCAGCGCACCCCTCCACCCCGAGGTGCGCAGCCCACCCCTCAGCTGAGATCCTCCCTGAGCAGCGAGAGCAACACCGCATCCCGGTGATGCCCGTCTCGCATCACACGCCGACGCAAGACGCCTTCACGCCGAAACCCGCAACTTTCAGCCAAAGCAATGGCGTGCTCGTTCTCCGCCAGCGTAAGGCACTCAAGACGCTCCAGCGTCGTGCTGGAGAATATCCAGCGCACGAACATGGCCAGCGCCTCAGCCATGAGTCCTCTTCCACGCGCTTCAGGGATCAGCCACAGGCCGATGCTCGCCCGACCATAGTTCCAATCGATGCGGTGAACCTCCAGCATGCCGCACACGCGATCGGCTGCTGCTTCGACGACCGCGAGCACGAGACCTTCTCCGGACGATCGTTGATTCTCCTGGCTTTGAATCCAACGACGTGCCTCGTCAGGCGTTGCCAGCATGCGCCAGTTCGCCCAGTAACGAAGGTCGGACGCACTGTCGATTGCCACGAGTTCGGCAGCGTCGTCCGCGTCGAAACGACGCAGAAGCACACGATCTCCCCGCAACGAGCGGTCGAGCCGAGGAAGCGGAGGACGCTTGGCGCCTTCTCGCACCACACGCCAGCCCAGTCTTGCCAGGCCGGCGTTCGTCGCCCGCAAACATCGCCGGCCTGCCGCCTCGACTGCGGTCGCCATCTCGTGCACAGCCAAACAGCAGCCTGCTGCTTCCCGACGGCTCATCGGCGAGCGCCTCCGAAGAGCGCCCTCGGCGAGCAGCGGAACATCCAAGACGGAGAGTGGCGGGCGAGCATCCTGACTCCCAGTGTAGCATCCACGGCGACCTCACGGACCGATCTCACGAACCAGCCGTCCGACCCGCAACCGCCTGCCTCCCCCCATCCGGTCCGCTCGACAAGACGGGCAAAGACGCCTGCGCATTCGCTCGGATATCCGCCGCCTCTCGGCGGCGAAGAGAACGATCGGCATCTACCAGCAGCGCTACCGGTATCGCAAAGAGCACGATGTTCTCGATGGCATCGAAGTTCGTATTGAAGAGACAGAACGCCAAGTAGAAGGCAAGGTACGACAACATGACCGCGCTCAATCGACTTGCGTGACGGTTCTTCCAGCCCAGCCTGGCAGCGGCCACTATAAGGGCGAAGACGAGCCCGGCTGAGACCACGCCCTGCTTGTCGAGAGCCTGGAAGACGAAATTGTGTGGCTCAAAGGCTTCGTCTCCGAGATCGACCAAGTAGTACGTACGGTTCCACGTGTAGTCGCCGAGCGGGTGCACCCTGATGAAGTCCCATGCGAGCCGCGAACGCTCCACACGGTCTTGCGCCGTGGAATCAGATTGCGCATTGAACATCGTGCGCAGCGAATAACTGGCGGCCTCACGCAGAACCGGCGACACCGAACTGAGAGCGATACCGACCACGATGCTCGCCACCGCGACGACGACGATTCTCTTCGCGGAACGACGGGAGGCCAAGAACTGAACGGCCAGCGCAAACAGAAGCGCCACGTACCCGGCCCGGTGATTCACGATGATGATGCCGACAACACCTGCAAGCGAGAGAGCGTAGGCTCGTAGACCGCGCCGCTCCAGAAACAGACCGGTGAGCGCCAACCAGCCGAACACGAGGACCGAACCACCCCAGAGGATACGGAGCCTGTACTCGGTACCCTCCCAGTAGCCCTGAGGGCCGTCCGTCGCGTAGCGATAGAGAGCGAACACAAGGAGCAGGACCGCGGCGGCATTCACGAAGCCGACCAATTGGCGAGGAGGCACATAGCGCAGCCCAACGAAGACGAAGAAAGGAATGAGGACCATCCCGATTCGTCCCTCAAGACTCGTCACCGCGTCGCCCACGGAGATGCCGTAGATAATCACGGCGATAGGCACGACGACCAGTACCTGGTACAGAACGTACGCAGCATTCAGACGAAGCACGAGGCGATCTGCATTGGGAGGCGGCACTGGTCTCTTGAGCCCGATGGAGTAGAGCAACAGACCCACACAGGCCGCAAGGAGTACATCGAAGATGTACACCGGGGCGGATCCCACCCAGATCAGCACCACGTGCGTGAGAACAGGTTCCGTTGCGATAGCGATTGCTGAGAACGCGACCAGGCAGACCACAAGCGCCCGCACGACGTACCTCACGAGCGATCCTCCAGGCGTCAGTGAACTCTAG
Source organism: Thermoleophilia bacterium (assembly GCA_041393415.1). Taxonomy (GTDB): domain Bacteria; phylum Actinomycetota; class Thermoleophilia; order UBA2241; family UBA2241; genus CAIXSE01. The sequence goes on from JAWKKE010000001.1 coordinate 836,100, forward strand.
TAGCGCATGATGTCATGCTGTGACAGTCGGCAAAAGCGACGCATTCATGATAGACCGGGGACGTAGCCGTCACGCCGAGTCTGACATGCCTACTCGATCGAGTTCGGCGCGGTCACGTTGCCGCTGCTCCCGCCCCCTATGGCAAACAGTGTTGCCGCTCTCGGCACTCGCAGCGTGTTGCCGACGATCGTGTTGTCGCGAGCCTGCTCGAGTTCGAAGATGGTACGCCCCACATCGGCGACCACGGTGTTGCCCGTGAACTTGTTGCCGGCCCCTTTGAGGTAGAAGTACGCCACCTCAGGGTACTGAATCGCACCGGTATCGCGCGTGAGATCAAACAGATTGTCGCGAATGATGGTCTTAGGTGCGACAAACGACATGTCGCCGTGGCCCATCTTGAACGTGTTGTTGGAAGCACGGTAGACCGTGTTGCCCTCGATCACCACGTCGCGTGGGCTCTCCACACATATCGTGTAACCCCAGCGAGAATCCTCGGCAAGACCACCGCCCTTGAGCACGCTGTCGCGTATGAGAGCAGGTCCGCTCGCCCGCACTTGCGTGCCCGAGATTGGCATGTCCGCGAGATCGACGCAGAATTCGTCGGTCGCCTCGAAGACGCAGTCCACAATCCTGAGATTGGACCACCCATGCACCACCGGCCCGCGCGACGAATCTGTGAAGGCCTCCAACCCCGCTCGCGGCGAGCCGCTGCGCACGCCGTTCGAGACGCCGATGTGGCAGCCCTTGAAGGTGACATCAGTCACATGCGATCCACCCGCAGCGCCCACCTCGAAGACCGAGATGTTGTTGAAGTCACGCGAGTGCTGCGCATCCTCGACGCCCAGATTGCACTCCACTTTGCAGTCGCTGAAGGTGATGCGCGCGCAGTCATTGCCCATTCCGTATCCGAGCATGATCACCGCGCAATCCGCACTCTCGCCGCCGCCGCCACGAAACCGACAACGAGCGAACGTGGAGTCATGAGCACCGGGGGAGAGGCGAAACGACTTACCCTCGGTGCCGATCTTGAGATCAAGTAGGGTGACGTGACTGCCAGCCTTGACGGCCCCATGCAGCCAACTACGCTCCATCCCCGAACCAATCACGCGTACCCCATCCGGGATAGCGAGAGATGACAGGCGATACTCGCCCGCCGGCACACGCACCGTACCCCCGCTTCGCTGGGCCGCAACCTGCAGGGCCTTGCGAAATGCGCGCGTGTCATCGTGTCGCCCATCCCCCACAGCCCCGAAGTCCTTCACACTGACGGTGAACAGCACTACCTTGCTGGGACTCGCGCCGCAGGCGATCGACGGCATGGCACCGGCAAGCAACAGAACACAGGCCAACACGCCGATCAACCGCGTGTTCGTGTGCGCCTCGAACGGCAACAGAAGATCCTCGCTTCCCGGCCCTTACGAAGCAGCCCGCTGCGGAGAGTAGCTTTCAAGTAACCACACCGCACTCGGCTACCACAACCATCGTAAGGCCTTGTTCGCGCGGATTCCAGGAGAGCCCGGCAAGCGACAGATGGGCCCCGGGCCACGCGCGAAGCAAGGCGCCGGGGCCCTGACGGTCCCGCGAAGTGAACTCGAGACGCTCTAACTGGTCACGTCGTTCGGCGTAGTGACGTTGCCAGAGCAGCCGTCATCCAACTGGAAAAGCCGCGTTGCAGACGGCACTCGAAGCGCATTGCCCGTGATCACGTTGTCACGTGCTTGCTGCAGTTCGAAGACAATGCCCAGGGTGCCGCTCGAAATCGTGTTGCCGGTGAACTGATTACCGCCGCCCTTCACGTAGAGCGCCGGCGAGCCCAGCGGGATTCCCCAGTTTGTCGTTAGGTCAAAGGTGTTGTTGCGCACTACCACCGCCGGATTGACGGTGCTCATGTCGCCACAACCCATCTTGAACGTGTTGTTGGCGGCACGATAAATCGTGTTGCCCTCAATCACCACACCCTTGGGGCTCTCTACGCAGATGGTGTAGTTCCAGCCGCCCTTGAGTGTGTTACCGCGGATCAGCGCTGGCCCACTCGCACGCGTACTGCTACCGGACAGCGTGCAGTCGGCAAGGTCGATGTTGTACCAGTCTGACGGCTCAAATACGCAGTTCACGACACTCAGATTGCTCCAGCCGTGCGTAACCGTGCCGTTGCTGTCCCACGTATACGCTTCCAGATCCATGCGCGGGCAACCCGAACGCACGCCATTGGAGACACCGACTTGGCAACTGTCGAACGTTACGTTGTTCACGTGAGCGCCACCAGCAGCGCCGTTCTCAGTGATACGGATGTTATTGAAATCGTTAGAGAACGAGGCGTTCTCGACACCGAGATTGCACTCGATGAGACATCCTCTGAACGTGATGCCGTCGCAACTCGACGTTCCATCACCGAGCGTGATGACCGGCGCGTTGCTGCCGGTGCCACCGCCGCCACGAAAACGAACGCCCTCAAACAGCGTGTTCGCGGCGCCGGCTGCGTTACGCACAGAGTACCCTGCGTCACCGAGCTTGATGTCCCGCACGACGACGTTCGAGCCGTAGTAGATCTTGGCCTTGAGCCAGCTCGCATCCATCCCCGCGCCTTGCAGCGTTACTCCATTTGGGATCGTGATCGCGTTCGCAGACGCCCAGGTACCAGCCGGAATGGTGATCGTCGTGCCAGCCTGTGCGCTCGTGATCTGCGAGTAGAGCTGCTCAGCCGAGAGTGTCGGGGTAGGCGTGGGAGTGGGGGTCGGGGTTGCTGTCGCAGTCGGAGTGGGAGTAGGAGTTGGCGTCGGTGTGGGCGTCACGGTCGGCGTCGGCGTAGGAGTTGGTGTCGGTGTGGGCGTCACGGTCGGTGTCGGTGTGGGCGTCGGAGTTGGGGTCGGTGTTGCTGTCGCAGTCGGAGTGGGAGTAGGAGTTGGTGTCGGTGTGGGCGTCACGGTCGGCGTCGGCGTAGGAGTTGGCGTGGAAGTTGCCGAGGGCGCGGGCGTAGGCGTCGGTGCCACGGCGCCATAGACCGATACCTCGTACACAGACGCCGGCACGGCTGAGGAGCTGGCCCCGACCACTCTGACTCGCACAAAACGAGCGGTGGACGTCATCGCATCCGTCGTCGTTCCCTTGACGCGATTGGTGCTTCGATCGACGGCGGGCTCGAAGACAGCGCCGTCGTCGCTGGTCTCGAGAACGTACTTGTACGCGCGATTCGCCTCGTACCACTTGATCTGAATACCGGAGAGGTCGGCCTTCGCGCCGAGATCGACGGTCCACCATTGGGGATAGTCCGCCGAGCTAGCCGCCCACCGGGACCCGAGCCGACCATCGTTGCCGGATGCAGCAGAAGTGCCCGAAAGGCTCGAACTCGCGCTGGAGGGGAGAGCCACCGAGAGCAGATCACCGGAAGGCGTCGGCGCCGGTCGGGCCGCGCTCAACGGAACCTTGCGCAGAACGATGTATTTCTTGTCTCGCTCGATGACCCGAAACGTGGGAACACCGTGAACTTTCGCGAAGTGCTGGCTCTTGTACACGACGAGTGTCCGCTTGTGACCGCGAACAACATCGTAGCTGCGGGCGTGCTTGATGATCCTGTAGCGAAGAGACTTAGAAGAGGCGGCGGCGTGCGCCGGAGAGACCACCAGGAGACTCAAGACCACGGCCGCGATGACGAGAGCGCTGGCGAGGCCGAAAGAGAGACTCAGTTTCCTTGTCATTGGCACATGCTCCTCCGAGACAAGGAACGCACGAAGTCGTGGCGGCACGACGACGCCCAGGCACCATCCAGGGGAGACAGGAGGTCACACCGGCGTGACTCGCGTGAGTTCCATCAGCGTTGCTACGAGCAGTCGTCACCGCTCGTGTCTCAGATCGGCGATGCCCGCCAATCCCTAAGGGTTATGGACGAATGGCCGTCTTCCGATACGGCAACACGAAGGGCTCGCGTGTGGCCTCGAGTGGGCAACTCGCCAAGTCCAGGCAATGGCTGGCGCTATAATCGGCGGGCCGCGGGCGACGAGCGCGAGAACCGCGCAACGAGGGGGTAACGTGACTGATCATTACTTGGTAACCGGTGGTGGTGGATTCATCGGTTCACATGTCGTAAACGAACTCCTATCCCGCGGTCACCGAGTGCGGGTCCTCGACAACTTCTCGACGGGGCGTCGACAGAATCTGGCGCCGTTCCTTGACGACATAGAGCTCATCGAGGGTGACATTCGCAGCTACGAGCGAGCGACAACAGCCGTGAAGGGCGTCGACGTCGTGATCCACCTCGCCGCCCTACCGTCCGTCCCCCGTTCGGTCCAGGACCCGCTGACAACCTCGGAGGTCAACGTCACCGGGACTCTCAACGTCCTTCTGGCCGCGCGCGATCACGGTGTGAGGCGCGTCGCCATGGCTTCATCGTCATCCGTCTATGGTTCCAACAACTTCCTCCCCAAACACGAGGAGCTCATTCCGCACCCCATCTCACCCTACGGGGTGTCCAAGCTAGCGGCGGAGCAGTACGCGATGGCGTTTCACTCCGTATACGGTCTGGAGACCGTTGCTCTCCGGTACTTCAATGTTTTCGGCCCCAGGCAGGATCCCAACTCGCAGTACAGCGGAGTGGTCGCTCTCTTTGTACGCCTCGCTCTCGAGAACAAGCAGCCGCATGTATGCGGAGACGGAACCCAGACGCGCGATTTCACCTATGTGTCGAACGTGGTCGACGCAACGCTTCTCGCAGCTGCCGCTCCACAAGCAAGCGGATCCGTACTCAACATCGGATGCGGTGCGTCCTCGTCGGTCCTCGATCTCATCGCCGCTATCGAGCGAGTCTCCAGCCGCTCTCTAGATCCGGTCTTCGGGCCGCCACGGGCCGGTGACGTCAAGCACTCCTTCGCCAACATCGATCGGGCGCGAGCGCGACTCGGCTACGAGCCGCGCGTGCCCTTCGCCGAGGGCATCGCGAAGACGTACCAAGCGCTCGCCGACGACGAGTAAACGGCTCCTGTGGCATCCGGGAGCCCCAACGCAGACACCAGCGCCCCGCGCAGGGAGATGAGCTTCGGGGCCAACGCGATCCTCAACGTCTCTTCCTGGTTCGTTCCCGCGCTGGTCGCCCTCATCGCCGTACCAATTACGGTCCGAGGACTGGGCGCGGACGCCTACGGGCTCCTCGCCCTCGTGACGGCCGTCACCGGCTATCTGGGACTTATGGAGATGGGCCTCGGAACAGCTATCGTGCGCTACCTTTCCTTCTACCGTGCGCTCAACCAGGGACGGCCGATGCTTGGCATCATTCGTTTCGCGAGCACCTGGTTTGGAGCCGCAGGCGCGATCGGTGCCCTCGGATTGTTCTTCGGCGCGCATTGGATCGCCACAGTTGTCCTCCACGTCCCCGCCACACTTGTAGACACAGCAGTCGACGTTCTTCACATCACCGCCCTCGGCTTCTTCTCAGGCATGTTCGTGAGCGTCGGCGCCGCCATTCCTCAGGCCTTCCTGCGCTACGACCTTGCCGCGGGCATGACGGCTGTGTTCGGCGTTCTCGGCTCGGCAGGTCCCGCAGTACTCGTTCTACTCGGCTATGGGCTGACCGCGGTAGTGGCGTATGCAGCAGCCATTAACGTCACCACCGCTATCATCTATGCACTCATCGCACGGCATCTCTTCCGGCCGATCGACATCACCGCCGGCCCGGAATGGCGCACGATTCGCCGAGAGACGCTGCGCTTCGCAGGTGTCGCAGCGCTCAATCAGATTCACTCCGTGATCGCGTCGCAGACGTCGCGCGTCGTTGTCGGGGCAGCCCTCGGCGTAGCGGCGGCGGCGTACTACCAGGTGCCGTCGCTCCTCTCGTCACGCGTCAGCTCCATGCTGTCACGCGTGGCCTACGTCGTGTTTCCCACCGCCTCCGGCATGCGTGCCCGGGACGACCACGAAGGCGTGACGCGCCTGTATCTCCGTACGTCACGTCTCATCTTCGTCATCAACGGCAGCGTGACGATGGCCATGTGCGCCCTGTCGGCGCCGCTGCTGCAATACTGGGTGAGCCCGGAGTACGCACGTGAGGGAGCCGCCGCATTGGCCATCTTCTCGATTAGCAACGCCATTAACGGATCGACGATGTCGGCCAGCTACGTCAATCTCTCGGCCACACGACCCGGCGTGAATCTGGCCTTCGCTTTCAGCAACAGCGCAGTCGCGCTGGCGACGATCTACCCCCTCACCGTGCGCTACGGAGTGACCGGAGCGGCGTTTGCCGGACTCCTCGGCGCAACAAACGTTCCGGTCTTCCTCTGGTACGCGCACAAGCATGTCATCCACACATCGTCATGGCTCGTCTGGCGCACCTGCTATCAGCCCACGGTGCTGGGCAACGTGCTGGCCGGGATACCGATCTACTTGTTCGTTGCGCCGCTGCTGCCGAATCTCCTCTGGACTCTGGCAACCTTCGTCGCCGCGATCGTCGCCGGCGGCGCCATCAGCGGCGTTCTCGGCGCCGTGAAACGCGAGGATATTCACGACATGACCCAACTCATCGCACACGCGTTCTCGCGTCTCACAGCGCACAGACGCACGCGAAACATAGATGATGTGGGTGAGGCCGGGTGACAGTCTCTCACCCCCCGAATCTGCATGGTGGCCTAGCCGGAAGTAGTCATGGTTGAACGTCTCAGAGTCCTATGGATCACTTCGACGCAGTTCCCCGCCGTGACCGGCGCCGCCTCGATGAAGGGCGGCGGCTGGATGGAGGGGTGGCGTTGGTCACTGGCGCACCACCACCCAGAGGTTGATCTGGGCATACTCAGCTACGGCTCGGTTCAGCACCCACCGCTCGCGCTCGATGATGCAACGTACTTCTGCTTTCCACGCAGAGATGAACCCGGCAAGGCGCGCGAGCTTGCTCGACGCTGGTCGCACCGCGACCAGACCGGCCTTGGCCGCCATGCCACATTTGCAGACGTCGTGCACTCCTTCGAGCCCGACCTGATCCATGTCCACGGCTCCGAGACGGGACTCGCGCGCATGACGTTCCACAGCCCGAAGCCCGTTCTCATCTCTCTCCAAGGACTAGCCACCCTCTGTCAAAGGTTCATGTTTGCCGGACTGTCGCCAGGCCACCTCGCAGCCGAGTTCCTCAAGCCCAGATTCTACAAGGGGTACGGCCACCTCCACTCCTACCTCCTCATGCGGGATCGAGCCAAGACCGAGCAGCATATCCTCAGCCAATCCCGCTTCCTTCTTGGGAATACGCAATGGGATCGAGCCGTCGCCGCAGTGCTGGCGCCTGCGGCTCTCTACTACCACGCTGATCGTGCCGTTCGTCGCGAGTTCTACGACGGAACCTGGAGTGCTTCCAAGGACAAGTTCCTCAACCCAGTGGTCTACTGCACCGGCGGCGCCGCCCCCTACAAGGGGCTCGAGTTTCTGCTGGAGGCGGTGGCCCTTCTGCGTCGAACGGACTTCCCCGGACTACGCCTGCGCATCGCCGGGCCAATCGACCGCGCCTATCACTGGCCCACACTGCAGCGTCTTTCGGCACGCGCCGACTTACGCGGCGCCGTCTCCTGGCTTGGAGAACTCGACGCCAGGCAAGTGGTGCACGAACTCGAGAGCGCGACGCTCTTCCTCCAGCCGTCACACATAGAGAACGAATCAAACACGCTCATTGAGGCTATGCTCGTCGGGACACCCTGCGTAGCGTCACACGTGGGAGGAATTCCCTCCATGTTGACCGAGGGACGAAGCGGCCTTCTTGTACATGATCGCGATCCCTACGCCCTCGCCGGCGCCATGCGAGAGCTCTTGCGCAACCCAGAGTGGGCGGCTTCGCTGGCGCGTAGCGGTCGCGAAACAGCACGCCAACGCCATGATCCCAAGAGCGTTTCTGACCAACTGGTCGAGGTGTATAGAGACGTGCTGCGCCGCACCACTCAAGCGCAGCGCCTCTCAGCCGATGGTTCACTCGAGAGAGCCGCGCAGTAGAGCGCGACACACCAGAGAAACGGAGGATACCGCCATGAAGGTGCTCGTCACGGGCGGTGCCGGCTTCATCGGCTCAAACATCGTGCTTCACCTGCTTTCCTCCGGGCACATGCCTGTCGTCCTCGACAACATCTCAAGCGGCTACCGCGAGAATCTTGCGCCCGACGTAGCGTTCATCGAGGGAGACGTCCGCGACCGAGCCGCGGTTGCCACTGCCATTCGAGGTTGCGAGGTCGTGCTTCACTTGGCGGCAAGCGTCGGCAACGCCCGATCGATCAAGGACCCCGCGACGGACGCAGCGGTCAACGTGCTCGGAACGATCAACGTACTGGAATGCGCCCGAGACGCCGGCCTCACACGAGTCGTCTTCTCGTCGTCGGCCGGCATCTTCGGTGAACTCAAGACCTTGCCGATTGCGGAGGACCACCCCCAGGACCCCGACTCGCCCTACGGAACATCCAAGCTAGCGGCGGAGAAGATGTGCCTGGTCTATAACAAGCTCTACGGGATGCGGAACGTCTGCCTGCGGTATTTCAACGTCTACGGGCCTCACCAACGCTTCGACGCCTACGGCAACGTCATTCCGATCTTCGCAGATCGAATCCTGCGCCATGACCCACTCACTATCTTCGGCGACGGAGAGCAGACGCGCGACTTCGTCAATGTTGCCGACGTTGCCGCGGCAAACGTGAACGCCGCATTTCACGACTCGGCCTGCGGCGTATTCAACATCGGTAGCGGGACTCGCATCACGATCAACTCACTGGCAGCCAGCATGCAGCGCATTGCTGGCGTGTGCGTCGGCGTCGAACACGCTGCCCCACGGCCAGGCGACGTGCGCGATAGCCTCGCCGACATCTCGGCGGCCCGAGCAGCCTTCGGATACGAGCCAGTCGTCCCCATCGAGCCGGACGGACTCACGCGCTACATGGACTGGATCGCCGACGACCCCGTCAGCCGAACGAGACTGTCAGGAGCCGGCTGAGGTGCCCGTCACCACGAGCAGCGAGGCATGCGAGCTCGCCGTTGTCATCGCGGGAACGAAGTTCGCGTACCCTGAAGGATCGGGCGCAGCGTCACGCACACACGCCTACGCACGGGGGCTCATGGAGGATGGCGTGCCCGTGAAGGTCGTCAGCCTGCTCACTCCAAGCACATCGGCAACCAGTGAGGAGCGGGTGCGCGGTGTGCACGAAGGCGTCCCATTCGAATATGCCTGTGGGACGCGTCGGAGACAATCGACGTTCTGGCGCCGACGACTCGTGGACGCGAGAGTACCCCTCGGCCTCTGGCGCACGGCGTCACGCCACTTTGCCGACGCCCCAGGCGCGCGAGCCATCATTGCCTACTCAGACCAGCCGTTGTGGATCACCACCACGGCGCTCATCGCCAAGGCGCTCCACGCCACTTGTGTGGTTGAGGTCTGTGAGGTCCCGCTCATCAGCGAGCACAATCCTTTACGACTCGCGCTTCGCAGTTGGCTTCTCGACGCCGTCGCGTACCGGAGCGTCGACGGGTTCATCGTCATTTCCGCCTTCCTGGCCGACCACATTCGAAGCAGAGCGCCACGTCGAACACGAATGATTCGCGTGCCCATCCTTGTCGCACCCGAGGACTTCGCCGCGGTCGCGACGCCCACGTCCGCGACACAGCGCATCGTCTTCGCCGGAAGCCTCGACAATGCCGGCGAGATCCCCGACCTACTGGCCGCGTTCTCGCTCGTCGCCGACGACAACCCGCAAGCCAGACTAGTGCTCGCGGGCGGCGCAGCGACAGGCGTCGTCGATGCCTTGGGAGCCGAGATCGTCAGGCGTAAGCTCGAGCAGCGCGTTGAGTTCGCAGGGTGGACGCCGCGCGACGAACTGCCGGCGCTCTTCGCCTCCGCCGCCGTCCTCGTGCTGCCGCGACGCGACGGGCTCTTCTCCAAGGCTGGATTCCCTACCAAGCTTGGGGAGTACCTTGCCAGCGGTCGCCCCGTCGTCGCCACGGCGACCGGCGAGATCGCTAGCCACCTCCGTGACGGTGTCGACGCCTACCTAGTTCCACCCGGCGACCCCACGGCCTTTGCGGCACGGCTGCGCCACGTTCTCGCCAACCCAGGTGAGGCGCAAGAGGTGGGCACCCGCGGTCGAGAGCTCGCCACCTCGACATTCGATCGGCGCCGACACGGAAGGCGACTCCATCGCTTCCTTTGCGATCTCGCGATGTCACCCACCCCGTCACGTCTCCCCGAGCACGGAGCGTAGGAGGCGCAGCCATGGACTTCGTCGTGAGCATCGACACGGAAGCCGACAATCAATGGCAGCACGGCATTCCCTTGGCGTGTCACAACGTCGACTACTGGCATGCATTCCAGGCACTATGCGAAGTCCACGACGTTCGCCCCACGTATCTCATCACCAGCGAGATCGCCGAGGACAAACAGGCCGCCGCGCAACTCTCTGCCTGGACGGAAGACGGCAAGGCCGAGGTCGGAGCACATCTGCACCCCTGGACAACGCCGCCGTTCCACAACGAACCAGGGCTGCGCTGCAACGACGAAGCTCACCTGTTTCCCAGCGCCCTCGATGAAGACCTCCTACGTGCCAAGCTGGAGACACTCACTCGTCAGATTGAACAGAACATCGGCCGGCGGCCGCGCGCATACAGAGCCGGACGCTTCGGCATGAATCAAGCCACTGCCCGCATCCTGGTTGAGCTTGGCTACACCGTCGACTCGTCGGTTACCCCAACGGTCTCGTGGAGCGACAGCTCTCTGGGAGACAGCACGGCCGGTCCTGCGTTCCGCAAGCACTCGGCCAAGCCGTTCCTGATCGAGGGGACCGGCGATCCTGGTCTGATCGAGATTCCGGTCACCGTCCTCTACTCAAACGCATGGGTGCGAGGTCACCCGCAGTTCGCCGGCTGGTATGCGAGCAAGCCGGCGCGCGCGATTGAGAGACTCCTGAACGGCGGTCGGAGCCGGCCGGAGCCGATTTGGCTGCGGCCCTTCCCTCATCAGTCGAGCGACGACCTCCGGCGAGCATGGCGGGCTGCATGCGACGAGGACGTGCCCACCGCAGTGATGATGTTTCATTCGAGCGAGCTGATGCCTGGCGGCAGCCCCTTCCGACCAAGCCGACGATCGATCGCCGGCTTGCTCGCGACACTTGATGAGTTCTTCCGGTTCGCTCGTGCGGCCGGCGGCAAGCCGGTCACGCTCACGGAAGCAGCCCATAACGCCTCCCACTACGCAAAGCTTCCGCGGAGGATGCTGTGAGAATCTGCGTCATCTACCCGATCGCCAGATGGCTCACGGGTCTACCTTGCGGCGGAGCCGAGAAACAGATTGGTCTGCTCGCCGAAGGTTGGACACGCCACGGTCACGAGGTCATGGTAATCGCAAGCGAGTATCGCGACGCACCAACGAGCACAAGGGGCGTCCTTATCCGCGCGCCCTGGAACCCAGACGAGCGTGTGTCGCGGCCTCGTGCCCTTGCCTGCCGATACCCAGACCTCACTCGACTGCTTCGACGTGCAAACGCCGATCTGTACTACCTGCGCGGAGCTCAGATCTACAGTCGCTGGAGTATCGCCGGCGGCCACGCCGTGGATGCTCCCGTGCTGCTTGGCCTAGCGAGCGACCGCAATCTGCAACCAGAGGCGGGTCGGATGATCCTGAGCGCCGGGCATCGTGCCAGTCAGCGCCCACTGGCACACCTCGCTTGGCTGGCCCTGCAACGGCCGGCTCTGCGGGCTGCTGACGTCATCATCGCGCAGACGGAGGCTCAGGCGACCCAATGCGCGCGGATGCGCCTCCCCCACGCCTTGATTCCGAGCATCGTGGAAGTGCCGTCGCCTGACCTCCTCGAGCGTCCGCAGGGATGGGATGTCGCATGGGCTGGCAATGCCCACGGCGGCGCAGGCCGCGACAAGGGTGTCGCCATCATCACCGAGCTCGCGCGCGCACTTCCGCGCGCGCGCTTCGTCGTCGTCGGCACACTCTCCGACGGGGCCCTCGTTGATGAGGTTCGGCGGCTGAGCACACTCGCAAACGTCACCGTGTTGGGTCCAGTGGAATATGGACGCGCGCAGGAGGTGCTCGCGAGCTCCCGCCTCGTACTCAACACTTCGCCGACTGAGGGCTTCTCGAACGTCATGCTGGAGGGGTGGGCCCTCGGAAAGCCCTCGCTGGCACTCAACGTCAATCCGAACCAGCTCCTCGCCGACCGCGCGTGGCCGCCGACGACCGCTCGCGAGAACTCGTATACAGGCACACTTGGGAGTTGCGCCGGCGGCGACGTCAGCTTGCTCGCGCGCCTCATCGACGCCGCACTGCAGGACAACGGGGGCAGGGAGCGAGTAGGAGCAATCGGCCAAGCGTACGTCGCTGATTGGCATGCAGCAGATGCTGTCTGCGCACGGTACGAAGCATTCGCAGCGCTCCCTGCTCCTCGCAGAGAGGCCTAGCCGCCGCCTCTCAGTAGGCCCCACGCTTTCCCAGAACCGCCGGAATGGTCTGGAAGAGCAGTTTGACGTCCCAGCTGAGACTCCAACCGGTTACGTACATGTAGTCTAGCTTGACCATCTCGTCGAACGGGATGTCGCTGCGCCCGAGTACCTGCCACAGCCCAGTCATGCCCGGAGTGATGTCGAGACGCTTCTGCGTCCAGCCCTGAACCTGCCGTGCCTCGTCGACCCAGAGCGGACGCGGTCCCACGAGGCTCATGTCGCCGATCATGACGTTGATGATCTGGGGAAGCTCGTCGAGACTCCAACGGCGTATGAATCTGCCCACACGTGTAATACGCGGGTCCGCCTTCATCTTGAACATGGGCCCCGAGTACTCATTCATGGCGGCGAGTTCGTGCCGCAGCGCATCGGCCCCCGTGTACATCGAGCGAAACTTGAAGATGCGAAATGTCCTGCCGCCTCGTCCCATGCGTTCCTGGCGGAAGAAGACCGGGCCACGAGACTCCAACTTGATCACCACCGCCATCACTGCCAAGACGGGAAGGAAGCAGAGGAAGACGACACTGCCGACGACGAGGTCGAACGCGCGCTTGACGACCATGTTGAAGCGACTCAGCTCGACGTGACCGACATCGAGCAGCGGAATGCCCTCGACATCGTCGACGAGTGCGCGCGAACTCACGACTTCGAACAAGCGCGGCACGATATTGACACGCACCGCAGCGTCTGCGCACGTGCGCACGATCTGCAGGAAGTCATCGTGGCGCGCTTGAGAGAATGCCACGATAACACGATCGACTCTGTCTTCTCTCAGCACTCGAGCCAAGTCGTGGAACGCACCGATCATCGGCAGGTCCAGTCCGGTCTTGCCGTTGCCTCGAGGCTCACCATCGTCGAGGAATCCGACGAGCGATATGCGATATTCCGGGTGTTTGCTGATCTTGGCCGCGAGAGTGTGCCCCACTTCGCCCGCCCCGATTATGAGTACGCGCTCGCGCAGCGCAGCATTCGACCAAACAGTTCGGCGGCCGACGCTCCTCATGACAGGCACAACCACGACGGCGATGAGCCAGAAGACGATGAGGGCGCCGATGGGCGCGTCAGAACCCCATACGAACACAAGCGCGATGAGCAGCAGCCAGCTGGCCGCGGTGAGCGCAGTCGGCCCATTGAGAGTCGCAGTGAGACTGGCGCCACCGATGCTCCGACCCGGCTCCTGATACAGGCCGAATGCCCAGAGCACCGCAATCCAGTACGGAATCAGCGCCAGCAGCGTCAGGATCCCTCCGGGCACCGGCGCAGAGAAGGGAGCCACGAACCGCTCCACCAACGGGGCCGACGCGAGCGCATCAGCGACCGACACCGCAAGCACGGAAGCCAGCACCACACCCAGCACGTCGGCACCGAGTGTCGCAACAATCCTCAGCCTGCTCGGGCGACGACGCGCCAAGCTTGAAGACCCCGCCGCCCGCGCCGCGACATCCGGATAGTAGTTATCCCCGCTGAGTGCCCCGTCAGACATGCTGCTTTCATCGGCAGCTTGTGGCGCGAGCACGAGAGGGGGTTCACCCAGATCTACGCCTGGGATCGCCATTCCCCTGTTCCTCTCCCGAACATTCCCAACCTGCCCTGCAGTCACTCCCTACCCTTTCGTGCCGACCCCGGAACCCGATTTGACCGGCGACGAGCTACCCCAGCGCGACATCGAGCACCATCATGAGCGCAAAACCCGCCATCACGCTCATGGTTATCACTTCGCTACGAGATCCGCGATGCGCCTCCGGAATGAGTTCTTCGGCGACGACATAAATCATTGCACCCGCGGCGAAGCTGAGCGCGTAAGGGAGGAGGGGCTTCGCCAGTACCACCGAGAGTGCGCCCGCCACACCCGCGATGGGTTCAACGAGGCCAGAGAACTGACCCCACATGAAGCTCCGTCTGCGAGACATGCCCTCTCTTCGCAGCGGCAGCGAGACCGCGGCGCCTTCGGGGAAGTTCTGAATGCCTATGCCCAGAGCAAGAGCGAGCGCGGCGCCAATCGTTGCGTCAGACATCTCCGCCGCAGCAGCGCCGAACGCCACACCTACCGCCAATCCCTCCGGGATATTGTGGATGGTGATGGCCATGACCAGCAGGATGCTGCGATGCCAGGATGTGTGCGGACCCTCCGCCGGTCCGTTGGGAAAACCAGGGTGGACATGGGGCACCGTCTTGTCGACGAGCAGAAGGACTAGCCCGCCGGCGAGAAAGCCCACAACCACCGGCACCCACGCCGATGGCCCCATGGTCTCCGCAGCCAGATCCAGGGCAGGTGCGAGAAGCGACCAGTAGCTTGCCGCGATCATTACACCAGCGGCAAAACCTAACATCGCATCCATAACAAGAGGCCTGGCTTGCCGAACAAGAAACACAAGCGCCGCGCCGGCCGTAGTAATACCCCACGTGAAGCACGTGGCCACGAAAGCTTGGGCGACAGGATGCAGGTCTATGAACCAGCTCAGCATCGTGTCGCCTCCATGTGAGGCAGCCTACTGTGTAAACCGCGAGCCATTCAAGTCGTCGCAATCCCTACGACCACGTCGGACTTCACCCCGACATGCCCGACATCTATTCGAGGGCTTGCCCCGCCGAGATCACGCGTCAGCAACACCAGACACGCGGAGTGAGAATAAGCCCGCGAGCACCATGGCTGGACCACGCCACCTCTGCAAGCCGCCGCAAGGCCGCTGGCTAGGTGAGCACGGAGGCCGTTCCAGACAAGAGCGACACCGACCTCACCGCCCCCCGACACTCGAGGCAGGCAGTGAGGCGAGCTCAACACCGGAAGGCTAGCGCCGTCGGCCTCTTCCGCGCAGAATCCCGGCAGTCAATGATGCGGCCAAGAGGAGAGCAAGAATCACGGGAGCAAGACGACGGCCGAGGTGACCCACGCGCGCACCTGTCGCCCGAGTTGCTCCCGTGACCTCGGTGGCGACAGCGCCGAGATCCGCAATGGATTGCACCAGCGCCGCCCGCTGCGTCTTGATGTCGGCAACGATCGCTTCCCGACTACGAGAACGCCGCGCCTGAGGACTAGCTGTCATGATGAACCTCGCGTTGGGAGGCAGTGTCGGCAGCCTCAGCGGATGCGTTGGGTGCCCCAGTCGCCTGACCGTCCCCGCGAGCAAGAGGCCTAGCCAGCCACAACGGCTGATACGGTGCAACCTGATCCGCCGGGCGAACTGGCTCCGCCACGGAATGTGACGTCGGCAGAATGCGTGTCGCTGTCTCTTGCACCTGCGTTCTCACAGCCGCCACCGTCGCCTGCGCTTCGGCCACTGCGCGCTCCGGGACAGGCGTGCCTGCGCGAATGATCTGGGCTCGACCGACGAGCGCCAGAATCAGCGCAACGAGCAAGAGCCCAACTGCAACAATCAAGAGCGCCGCCCACCACGGCACCACGAGCGCGAGAGCTGCGGCAATCGTCGCGAGCGTGAAGCCGACGAAGAAGAACACGAGAACGGCGGCCGCAGCCAACATGCCCAGCGCACTTCCGTACTGTGCGCCTTTCGCCTTCAGCTCAGCGGCCAGCAGCTCGAGATTGAGCTGCACGAGTTGCTGGCCGCGATTACGAATATCCGCGATTGAGGAGGTAATGCGTTGGCGAATGTCCACCGTCTCTGGATGCCTCCTCAGAGCAGCTCTGGCGCGCTCCACGAGTGCAGAGTGCGCACATAGTTGGCACGCTCAAAAGCCGACGGGTCGTCGGTTGCCAGGTAGCTCGCGCTTCCGCGCAGCTCCCCAACGGACTCATACTCGTTCTCGTCCATCCAACTCAGTAGATCACGTTCGACGGCAGCGAAGTGGCTGGGGCCGTTAAGGAGTATCGCGGATGTCATCATCGCAACATCCGCCCCCGCGAGCAGCGCCTTGGCAGCGTCAACCGCCGTATGAACACCAGTGCTCGCAGCGAGCGACGTTTCCGCGCCCAAACGCGAGCGCAGGATCGCGGTCCACATCACGGGGAGACGCAGTTCCCAAGATTGGCTCAGCTCGACTCGGGGCACGATCTCGCGCGTATTCACATCCAACTCGGGTTGGTAGAAGCGGTTGAAGAGCACAAGTCCGTTGGCCCCAGCTGCTACGACGTCTTTCGCGAAGCTCGCCAGCGTCGAGTAATACGGCGAGATCTTCACGGCGAGCGGAATAGTAAGCGAGTCCCGCACCTCGCGAATCACCGCCAGATCGTTGGCCTCAAGAGCTGCTCCAGTCAACGCCGGCTCCGTGGCAATGCGGTAGAGGTTCAACTCGAGCGCATCCGCTCCCGCTTCCTCAATCATGCGTGCGTAGCGCACCCATCCGCCCGGTGAAGAGGCGTTGAGACTGGCGATCACCGGGATATCGAGCCGGGTCTTCATCTGCTCGAGAGCGCCCAAGTAGTGATCCGTCGTCGTCTCGAAAGCTGAGAAGTCCGGGAAGTAGTTGAGCGCTTCAGCGAAGCCCTCAGTGCCGGTCTCGAGAGCTCGGTCCAACTCGAGTTGCTCATGGACGATCTCTTCTTCAAACAGCGACGGAAGAACGATTGCCGCCGCGCCACCCTGCTGCAGGCGCAGGGCGTGATCAGGGTGCCTTGTCAACGGACCCGCGGAGGCGACCAGCGGCGACCGAAGATCCAATCCGAGGTACTTCGTGGCGAGACGCGTCATCACACGACCTCCTCGTCCTTGTCTGTGCCGCTTCCATCTCGTTGCCTGGCCGCCGACTCGGATTCAATAGGGATTCGGCGGGAGACCGTTGTCAGCTGCTGGTAGTAGCGCCAACGTTCATCGACATCAGCCTGGATGAGATCGAGCAGCCTCTCAGCGCGGTCAGGGTGCGTCCTGCTCAGAATCGCGAAACGTGCCTCGTTCGCCAGGAAGTCGCGCACCGGCATGGACGGTTCGCGTGAGTCCAGCGTGAACGGCTGACCGTTCTCTGTACCGGTTGGACGGAAGCGATAGAGCGGCCAATAGCCACACTTGACGGCGTTCTTCTGGTGCTCCATCGACTTCGACATATCGATGCCGTGCGCCACACAGGTGCTATAGGCGATGACCAACGAAGGACCCGGCCACGCGTCCGCCTCCAGAAGAGCCTTGACT
Organism: Thermoleophilia bacterium; assembly: GCA_041393415.1. Classification (GTDB taxonomy): domain Bacteria; phylum Actinomycetota; class Thermoleophilia; order UBA2241; family UBA2241; genus CAIXSE01. The sequence continues at coordinate 853,625 of JAWKKE010000001.1, forward strand.
GCCTGCGCGTCATTGGCGCCCATTGCGATCTGCGCGACGTACACCGCACCGTACGACGAGGCTATGGCGCCAAGATCCTTCTTGGGCGTCGCCTTGCCCCAAGACGCGAACTTGGCCACGGCGCCGCGAGGTGTTGCTTTGGACGCCTGCCCGCCGGTGTTCGAGTAGACCTCTGTGTCAAGCACGAGAATATTCACATTCCGACCTGACGACAGAACGTGGTCCAATCCGCCGAAGCCGATGTCGTACGCCCAGCCGTCCCCGCCCACGATCCAGACGCCCTTGCTGACGAGATTGTCGGCGACGGCGATCAGATGCTCGACGTTGGAGTCGCCATCGTCGAGCTCGCGCAGCGCATCAACGAGACGCGCCACGCGCTCGCGCTGGGCGACGATACCCTTCTCGGTCTCCTGATCGGCGCAGAGAATAGCCGCAACGAGCTCCGAATCCAGTCGCGGAGCGAGCTCCTGCAACAGTTGCACGGCACGCTTCGCCTGCGCCTCGTACCCGAGCCTCAAGCCGAGGCCAAACTCCGCATTGTCTTCGAACAGTGAGTTGCACCAGGCGGGACCTCTGCCATCTTCATTGACCGTCCAGGGCGTCGTGGGCAGATTGCCACCGTAGATCGACGAACAGCCGGTGGCGTTCGCGATGACGATGCGATCGCCGAACAGCTGCGAAACAAGCTTGACGTACGGCGTCTCACCGCAACCCGCACAAGCTCCCGAGAACTCGAAGAGCGGCTCGAGAAGCTGCGAGCCCTTGACAGTGTCGTGAGCGACGAGATTGCGATCAATCTGCGGCAAGCCATCAAAGAAGTCCCACATGGGACGCTCGACGTCGCGATGCTCAAGCGCCGGCTCCATGCTGATCGCCTTGTGCCGCGCCTCTGACTTGCTGCGCGCCGGGCACACTTCCACACACACCCCGCAGCCGGTGCAATCGTCCGGAGCCACCTGAATCGTCACAAGATGGTCGGCCAGATCCTTAGATCGATAGGGCTTGGACTTGAAGCCCTCAGGTGCATTCGTGAGCGCGTTCGGTTCGTACACTTTCATGCGAATCGATGCGTGCGGACACACGATTGAGCACTTGCCGCAGTCAATGCAGACCTCCGGATCCCAGATCGGGATGGCATGGCCAATGGCACGCTTCTCGTACTTGGTCGTCCCGGTTGGGAACGTGCCGTCGACTGGGAACGCGCTGACAGGAAGCAGTTCTCCCTCACCAGCCATCATGCGAGCGGTAACCTCGCGCACGAACTCGGGAGCCCCCTCCATGTCGACACCCGCCACCTCGGCGCCAGCAGTGACGGTCGCTGGAATCGTGACCCGCTCAAGAACCTCAAGCGAACGGTCGATGGCAGCGAAGTTGCGCTCGACAACGGCCGGGCCGCGCTTGCCGTACGTCTTCTGCACAGATTCCTTGATGCGAGCAATCGCCTCATCAGCCGCCAAGACGCCGGAGAGCTTGAAGAAACACGGTTGCATGACGGTGTTGATGCGGTTACCCATGCCGACTTCTTGGGCGATGCGATTGGCGTCGATCACCCAGAATTGGATTTGCTTGTCGATGAGCTGCTGCTGCACGCCGACGGGGAGATGCTCCCACACCTCGGCCGCAGGGTACGGGCTGTTGAGCAAGAACGTGCCACCCTGGCGGGCGCGATCGAGCACCTTCATCCTCTCCAAGAGTCCGAACTGATGGCAGGCAATAAAATCGGCCATTTCAATCTCGTACGTAGAAAGAATGGGATTCGGCCCGAAGCGCAAGTGAGAGACCGTCACAGAACCCGACTTCCTGGAGTCGTAGACGAAGTGGCCCTGCGCATAGAGATCCGTGTTCTCACCGATGATCTTGACTGAGCTCTTGTTTGCACCCACCGTTCCGTCCGAGCCGAGACCGAAGAACATCGCCTCAACCAGACCGTCCGACCGCTCTACACTGAACTCGAGATCGGGAGCCAAGCTGAGCTGCGTCACGTCGTCTGTAATTCCAACGGTGAAGCGCCGCTTGGGGTTGTCCTTCTCGAGCTCATCGAGAACCGCCTTGACCATTCCGGGAGTGAACTCCTTGGACGCGAGACCATAGCGACCGCCGACGACGCGCGGCAGGCTCGAGAACGCCGGGTGTGCTGATGCCATGTTCTCAACGAGCGCGGCGAGAACATCAAGATACAGCGGCTCCCCCGACGCCCCAGGCTCTTTCGTGCGGTCGAGAACGGCGATGGAGCGTGTTGTCGGCGGCAGCGCAGCCACGAACTGCTCCATCGGGAACGGGCGATAGAGGCGAACTTTGAGCAGGCCCACACGCTCGCCGCTTGCGCTCAGCGCTCGGACGGCTTCCTGAGCGGCACCAATGCCCGAACCCATCATGACGATAACGCGCTCTGCGTCGAGAGCACCGTCATACTCCACGAGTCCGTAGTGCCGCCCCGTGCGTTGCTCGAAAGCAGTCATCGTCTCGGCGACGATACTCGGCGCCGCGTCATAGAACAGATTGCATGCCTCGCGACCCTGGAAGAACGTATCGGGGTTCTGCGCCGTCCCACGAATCACCGGAGCGTCAGGAGTGAGGCCGCGAGCGCGGAAAGCCAGTACGTCCTCGTCTGTCACGAGTGCCTTTATGTCGTCCACGCTCAGCAAATCCACGCTGTCGACTTCGTGCGAGGTGCGGAACCCGTCGAAGAAGTGCATGAACGGCACCCGCGAACGCAGCGCAGCAGCGTGAGCGATGAGCGCAAGATCCTGCGCCTCCTGCACCGACGCGGAGCACAGCATGGCGAATCCGGCCGTGCGGGCGTGCATCACATCGCTGTGATCACCGTAGATGGCCAGCGCGTGGGTCGCCAGCGTACGCGCGGACACGTGAATAACCGTCGGGGTGAGTTCGCCCGCAATCTTGAACATGTTGGGCACCATGAGAAGCAAGCCCTGCGACGCCGTGAACGTAGTCGAGAGCGCGCCCTTCTGCAGCGCCCCGTGCAACGCACCGGCCGCTCCAGCTTCCGACTGCATCTCGATGATTTCGGGGACCATACCCCAGATGTTGGGCTTGCCTGCCGCAGCCCAGTCGTCAGAGTATTCGCCCATCGGCGAGGCTGGGGTGATGGGATAGATTGCCACGACTTCGCTGAGGGCGTAGGCGACACGCGCAGCCGCCTCGTTCCCGTCAATGCAAGCCCACTGCCCTTCCAACTGTGCCTCCCTCGTCGCCGTGCCGACACGCGTCGAACAACTCCACCAACTCCGCCTCAGGATCCGTTATCGACTCGGTCCTGTTCCGTGGCGATGTCCAATCTGCCGCAAGCGACAGGAAGCTATTCTGACCGGCCAATCCCATGGTGGCAAGCGCTCCCCGGCGTTGCTTGCCGGCTGACACCACCGCCTGCTACGGGCCGGCACGCCAACGCTGAGGGCCTGCAAAGCGATTAGGTGCAGGCGATGTCCCCATCCGCAGAGATGCAACCATCGACGCGATGATACGCGCCGGACGTTCGCGCTGTCGTGAACAGCAGCGACAGCGCCTCCACATGCCGGCGTTAGAGAGTCGATGCGCTCGCCGAAGCTTGCTCCTTCGTACGGGAGCGCACCCGCCGCAGAAGCAGCCACCTGCTTCGCTTCTCGGTCTACCGATGCGACAGTCCACGGCGACTGCCTTGGCGGCCAGCGCGAGCCGAAACGTGACTCGGCATGAGGAGGGCGAGTACCATGCGAGAGTGAGGATTTCCGTCATCCATGAGAGGAGCGACACACGCGATGTTTGCTGATGAGGCCCCCTCGATCCCGCGGTGCATGAGCACGCAACACCCCGACAATGTGAACGTGCCGTTCTTCTCGTCGGGTCCGGAGCTAAGTGGCGAGGACGAGGTCCAAGAAGCGTACTACGCGTTCTCGCACCTTGGCTGCGATGAGCAGATGTGGGATGTCGAGGGCAAAGAGGTCGACTCCTTCGTGGTGAAGAAGCTCCTCACCCATCACGAGCCTTACTTCACAGACAACCGGCTGGGGCGCGACCTCTTTCTCACACTGCGCGTACCCAATCCTACCGTTGAGAGGACGGAGGCAAAGATACTGCTCGAGACGCTCGAGAGTATTCCTCGATCGTTCGACGCCTCCAGACACGTATTCGGCGACGACCTCGCTCCTATCTTCGAAGTCATCCTGCCGATGACGACATCCGCCAAGTGTGTGGACCGCGTCTACCACTACTACCGTGACTTCATCGTGGGGCGCCAACACAAAGCGTTCTTCGACGGCGACATCTCGATCGCAGAGTGGATTGGCGAGTTCAAGCCCGACTTGATCAACGTCATCCCGCTGTTTGAGGACCTGCCACACCTCGCAGCCGCGGACACAATCACGGAGGCCTACGTGTCGAACAAGGGCGTCACGCACCAGCGGGTGTTCCTCGCGCGCTCTGACCCGGCATTGAACTACGGCATTGTGAGTGCAGTGTTGGCGACTAAGATAGCGCTCGCTCGACTCGAGCGCCTCGCGCAGCGCACCGGTGTCGCCATTCACCCAATCCTCGGGGCGGGATCTGCCCCGTTCCGCGGCAACCTGTCGCCGATCAACGCTCCACGCGTGGCGCAGGAGTACCCAAGCGTCGAGACCTTCACGGTCCAGTCAGCCTTCAAGTACGACCACGCGCCGACTGAAGTCATGAATGCCATTCGCTACCTGCGCGACAGAGCTACTCGCCCAGCCCATGAGATCGATGAAGCCGCCGCACTCGACCTCACCGAGAGGTACTCAGCGGAGTACCAACGGCAGGTACAGGATCTCGCGCCCATCATCAACTCCGTCGCCCGCTTCGTGCCGAGCCGACGCAAGCGCAAGCTCCACGTCGGTCTGTTCGGGTATTCCCGCCGACTCGGAGACGTTCAACTGCCGCGAGCAATCGCGTTCACCGCGGCCTTGTACTCAATCGGCGTCCCGCCGGAGCTCCTCGGCCTGTCTGCGCTCACAACCGAAGACCTCGCGTTCTTGCGCAGCACGTATCGGCACTTCGATTCTGATCTCAAGGACGCCATGAGGTACGCAGATGTTGAGAGCCCCCACATGCCCAGAGCAGTCGTGCGTGCATTGCGTAAGCTCGGTATCGCCGCCGTCCAGGACGAGGAACACCTCGACCTGACCCGGCAAATCACAGCGCTAGTCACTCGGGAACGCGCGGAGAGCGTGCCGGATCTCGTGGTGAGAGCCGCGATCCAGCGCCGCTTCCTCGGCTAGTCGACAGAAGACGGAGAGGAGCCCCTTGGAGTCGGAAGAGTTCCGTCAGCTGGGTCACGCGCTCATCGATTGGGTGGCCGACTATCGTAACCAAATGGCGTCGCTCCCGGTCATGAGCCGTGTACAGCCGGGTGACATTGCGGCGCGCTTCGCCCCCGAGCCGCCACAGCGACCGACGGGTTTCGCATCACTGCTGAGTGATTTGGATGAGATGATTCTGCCTGGGATTACCCACTGGAATCATCCCGGCTGGTTCGCCTATTTTCCCTCAAACACGGATCTGTCTTCTGTTCTCGCCGATCTCGTGACCGCTGGTCTCGGCGCGCAAGGCATGAGCTGGCAAACATCACCTGCCGCGACGGAACTCGAGGACGTCGTCATGGAATGGCTGCGTCAAATGCTGGGTCTGTCTGAGGCCTTTTCAGGCGTTATCCACGATACCGCCAGCACCGCGACGCTGTGCGCTCTTCTCTGTGCTCGCGAACGCACGACCGAGTTCGCGCAGGTGCGCGGGGGCATGCAGAGCGAATCTGCGCCGCTCGTCGTCTATGCGTCCGATCAAGCGCACAGCTCGATTCCGAAAGCCGCGTTGCTTGCCGGCTTCGGGGCCGACAACCTTCGTCTCATCGGCACCGACGATGATCATGCTCTCCGAATCGACGAACTCGAGACGGCCATTGCGAAGGACGCGGCAGACGGCCGCAGGCCGTGCGCGATCGTGGCCGCAGTCGGAACCACAGCGACGACCGCCGTGGATCCTGTGGCCGCCATTGCCGAGTCGGCCCGCCGCCACGGCCTCTGGCTGCACGTCGATGCCGCGATGATCGGCAGCGCCATGATCTGCCCGGAGCTTCGCTGGGCTTGGGCGGGTGTTGAGGCCGCCGACTCGGTCGTGCTGAATCCGCACAAGTGGCTCGGGGCAGGCTTCGATCTCTCTGCGTATTACGTGCGCGACCCCGATCATCTCGTGCGCGTCATGAGCACCAATCCGAGCTACTTGCGCACGGCACAAGACGGGATTGCCCGGAACCTGCGTGACTGGGGCATCCCCCTAGGACGTAGATTCCGCGCGCTCAAGCTCTGGTTCCTGCTCCGCTCGCATGGCGTTGAGGGCCTGCAGGCACGTCTTCGCCGAGACATCGCCAATGCCGACTGGCTACGCGCACGAATCGACGAGGCACCAGACTGGCGACGGGTGGCGCCGGCACCGTTCCAGACAGTCTGCGCACAACACGTGCCCATCAGCCTCGCCGGCGACGAAGACGCCCTGCGTCTTCACAACCTCTCGATCATCGACCGGGTCAACACGGACGGGCACTACTACTTGACTCCGGCAACCCTGAAAGGGAAGCAGATACTCCGCCTATCGATCGGCGCTCAGGCAACAGAGAGAGTGCATGTCGAGGGGCTCTGGCAGGCGCTCTGCCGAGCGGCTCAGTCGTCAAAGCCCGCGTAGCCCTCGGTCCGCAGCGCGCGGCCCTGGTACTCCCCGCACCAATCGTCCATTCGCACGCGCGGAAAGGCACCCTGAAGAAACGCTGCGCGCTCAGGCGCCGAAACGACCGCAACCACGGGGGCGCGCCGACGACAGGTTCCCCACCCGTCGCTGCGGTCGCGTGCGAATACCGCACCGCGAGTCTCCTCACGTCCGTACTGGCAGTTATAGCAGCCTGGCTCGTCCATTCCGATCCTTCCCACGGTCATCCCTCTCTGCCACGGTATCGGCAGATGTCCCCGCCAAGCTGAGCGCGACCAGCGGGACCGCTTGATAAGCTCTCGCCAAATGGCGCCTCTCACACTGATCGGCATCGCGATCGGCCTCGCAATGGATGCTTTCGCCGTGGCCATCTCCGCCGGACTGACCCTGGACCGCGTAGATACCCGCCAGACGTTTCGTCTCGCCTGGCACTTCGGCCTCTTCCAGGCGCTCATGCCCGTCATCGGGTGGTTGGCCGGACTCACATTGGCAACCTGGATCGCCCCGATCGATCACTGGATCGCCTTCGGACTCCTCGCAATAATCGGCGGCAAGATGATCTACGAAGCGCTACGGGCTCCTGAAGAGGAACGCAGGCGCTCGGACCCGACGCGAGGGTGGACGCTGATCCTCCTATCAATCGCGACGAGCATCGATGCTCTTGCGGTCGGCCTGTCTCTGGCGCTCCTCCACGTCCCCATCTGGTATCCCGCCGTCGTCATCGGCATCGTCGCCGGTGTCTTCACCGCAGTGGGCATGCATCTGGGGCATCGATTCGGCGCGCTGTTGGGTCGCCGGATGGAGATCGTCGGGGGAGTCATCCTCATCGCGATTGGCGTCAGAATCCTCGTCGACCATCTGCTTGGCTGACGCACATCCCCCTGGCGCGGTGCACTCGCCACGGCATCACGCCATGAGCAGTGCTCACATACGTCAGACGTGTAGAGAGTCCTGAGTCGGAGCCTCTTGCTCTGCGCCTTCGGGAGCTTCGTCTTCGCCGGGCGGCACGATGTACTCTTCGTCAATCGGCAGCGGAGGCGCAGCGCGTCGCAACAGCCGCACGCGGGTCAACATACGCGCATGGGCACGGTTGGCAGCATCCCGATGCCACATGCGCGAGTAAAGCCAGAGCCAACTGCACTCGAGCAGCCTGTCCCAGCTGTACTTGTCACGACGCCGCACGAGAGCCCGCAACGCACGAACGACGCGCGCCGTACTGTAGAACCGCCGATTGCCGCGTAGTGTTTCGCGCAACAGATGAGCCGGCGACATGAGCCTTGGCTGGAAGACCGCGTGCTGCGCATCATAGAGCCGCCAGTCCCGCGTGATGATGCGGCCCTGGGCCTCTAGTTCATCAAACTGCTGAGTACCCGGCAGTGGCGTGAGGATGTTGAGCATCACGGTGTCGATGCGGTTCTTGAGGGCGAAACCAACCGTGTCGCGGATCGACCCTGGGGCGTCGTGATCAGCGCCCAGCACGAACATGCCGTGACTGCGAATACCGTAGTCGTGCAGCACGCCAATGGCGCGCTCGATGTCTTCGACCGTCTGTGATTTCTCGAAATGGTCGAGCGTCTCCTGGTTCACGGACTCGAGGCCCAACGCAACGAAGTCCGCCCCGGAACGCCGCATGAGGTCGAGAAGCTCGGGGTCGCGGACGACATCGGTGCGCACCTGTGCTCCCCACGGCACGACCAGATTCTCGTCGATCATCATCTGCAGGAGGCGCTTGAGACGCTTCTTGTTGGCGGCGAAGTTGTCGTCGTAGAAGAAGATGCGCTTGGGACGCTTCTCCTTGATCTCGGCGATCACGTTCTCGGCGCTGCGGAAGCGGTACTTGCGGCCGAACATCGCCGTTACTGAGCAGAAGTTGCAGGCGAAGGGGCAACCCCAGCTGGTCATGATGGGAATGTTCGTTAACTTCTCGTGTCCCTCGATTAGCGTCAGGTCCGGAAACGGCAGCGCATCGAGGTCGGCGCACAGCTCGCGCGGCGGATTGTGCACGGCGAGGCCCTCCTGCATGTAGGAGAGGCCGGTGATGGACGGCAACTCGCGCCGGCCTTCGAGTGCCTCGATGAGCTCGAGCATGAGCTGCTCGCCGCCCTCGCCGCGAGCCACGTAGGTGGCGTGCTCGAGAGCCTCGTCGGGGAGGAAAGTCACGTGCGAACCACCGATGATGACCGGGATGCCGCGCCAGCGAAGATCGTCGGCCATCGCGTAGGCCGCCGGCGTTGTCGAGGTGGTGCTCGAGAGCCCCACGAGATCGGCCGTGTAGACGTCGTCCCAATTGATCGGCGCTAGATGGGGGTGGTAGATAAGGACGTCGTGGCCGTGCGCCTTGAGCGCGGCGCCGATGATGGGCAACCCGAGGCGAACGAAGTACGACTGTGACCACAGGTGCATGCTTGGCGAGTCAGGCTCAATGAGGCGAATCTTCATGAACGTCCTTTGGATCTGACCACGGGCCAGCAGTAACCGCTGCCCCGCGGCACGTGGCGCTTTGATGTCAACAATAGCAGGATGGCCGTTCGCGCGTCGCCGAGTCGCCCAAGCAAGCGTCTTGGCGTCGTCTCTGATAGCGTGGCGCTGCATGAGGTCAATTGCTGCGCAACACCCGTGGACTTCGATCACGTAATCGATCGCACGAACTCGGCCAGTCTGAAGTGGGATCACTACAGACCGGAGGCCATTCCGCTCTGGGTCGCCGACATGGATTTCGCCTGTGCCCCGGCGATCGTAGAGGCAGTGCGCGCACGAGCCAGACACGGCGTCTATGGCTATGCCTACGCGACCGACGACCTCGTCGCCGCCGTGGTGTCCTGGCTCGAGCGACGCTATGACTGGCGCATCGAAGCAGAGTGGCTCGTCTGGCTACCGAGCGTCGTCAGTGGGCTGAATCTCTCTTGCTCGACGAGCGCGAGAGACGCGAGTGAGATCCTGACGATCACTCCTGTCTACCCACCATTCCTGAGCGCGCCGGGCAACCGGGGGCATCGTTTGCATGCCGTTCCTGCCGAGTTCGTGGACGGGAGATGGGCACTCCCGCTGGACGCGCTCGAGCGAGCCGTCACCCCCAGCACATCGGTCTTGCTCTTCTGTCACCCGCACAACCCCCTTGGCAGATGCTGGCACGAGTCTGAGGTGGCGGCGATCGTCGACTTGTGCCGCCGCCACAACCTCGTGCTCTGCTCGGATGAGATCCACTGCGACCTTCTGCTCGACGCCGTCAAACACACACCGGCCGTCCTCGCCGGAGAGGGCGCCGAAGATCTGTGCATCACGCTCATGTCTCCGAGCAAGGCCTTCAATATGCCGGGCCTCAACTTCGCCTTCGCCGTCATCCCGAATACTGAGCTACGCAGCCGCTTCGTAGCCGCGGGCAGAGGACTCCTCCCTCTTCCCGGTTGCATGGCGATCGCCGCCGCGGAGGCCGCCTACCGTCACGGCGAACCATGGCTCGCGGAGTTGCTCGACTACCTCCGCGCCAACCGAGACACCGTCGAACACTTCGTCGCCAGCGAACTCCCTCAGGTGAACATGACACACGTCGAGGCAACGTACCTGGCTTGGCTCAACACCAGCGGAGCCGGAGTCCAGGATGTCTGGCAGGCATGTCTCGATGCAGGTGTCGCGCTCTCGCCCGGTGCGATATTCGGCGACCCAGCGTATCTTCGTTTGAACTTCGCCTGTCCGCGAACCACACTCGAGGAAGGTCTGCGTCGGCTCCGCACCGCGATCGTCGGATAAGGTCGCGGCAGATGAACTCGTCGTGCCCAGCGGATCCGCGTCCTCTCCGAGCTCAAGCGCCACGGCCGCCGGTGAGCAAGGCGCGCTCGCAGAGGCAGCGACATCAAAGAGCTACCTGCGCTTGCGTCTCCCACGCCCGAACAATCCGAGCAACGGCGAGCCGGCGCCCAGAAGGAAGCCGAGCTGGTACCAGCCGCCATCGCGCGTCACATCGTAGACGGGAAACTGCTCCCAGATACCGACGGCATGCAGAACCAACAGCGGCCAGGCTGTAATGCCGTTCCATAGACCCCAGAGGAAATCCATGTCCGTCCTCCCATGCCCGCGCCCGAAACCTGGATGGTACCACCTGTACTTCTCATGGAGCGATCGAGCCGCGACGCTCGGCCTTCTTGCGCTCCTCGCCGCTCAGAATGTGCTTACGCACGCGGATCGACTTCGGCGTAACCTCGACCAACTCATCGGCCGCGATCCACTCCAAAGCGTTCTCCAGTGTCAACTGGCGCGGCACCTTGAGACCCGCGTCGATCTCCTTCGTTGACGAACGGTAGTTGCCGAGTTGCTTGCGCTTGGTGGGGTTGCAGAGCATGTCGTCGGCGCGCGAGTTCTCGCCAACTATCATGCCCTCATAGACCGGATCCATGGGGCTGACGAAGAGAGTGGCGCGCTGTTGGAGATTCTCCAGCGCATACCCGGCGGCCTCGCCGGAGGCCTGACTCACGAGAGAGCCGCGCTCACGCCCCGGCAGTTCACCACGCCACGCGTCGTAGCCCGAGAATCTCGTACTCATGACGCCGAGGCCGCGAGTCTCCGTGAGAAAGTCGTTTCGATAGCCTATGAGCCCACGTGTGGGCAGTGTGAATACCAGGCGCACGAGACTCGTGCCCGACGCCTCAACGCTGACGAGCTCGCCCTTACGCAGACTGAGCTCCTGAATCACGCTTCCCTGATACTCGTCCGGAACATCGATGACCACTTGTTCCATCGGCTCGAGCAACGTGCCATCATCCGCGGTCTGCGTAATAACTTCAGGCCTCGAGACACAGAGCTCGATGCCTTCGCGGCGCATCTCTTCGATCAGGATCGCGAGATGGAGTTCACCCCGCCCGCTCACCTTGACTCCGTCCGGCCGGCCAAGGTCCTCTACACGGAGCGCCACATTGACCCGCAACTCTCGCTCCAACCGGTCTTTCAGCTGACGCAAGGTGGCAGCCTTTCCGTCCCTACCGGCAAACGGCCCGTTGTTGACGAGGAAGAACATGCTGACGGTCGGCTCCTCGATCTCCAGTGGCGGAAGTGCCACTTCCTCCGCCGGCAAACCGACAGCAGTTAGGGTATCGCCCATGGCGATCTCGCACGGACCGGCAAGCCAGACGATATCGCCCGCAGCAACTTCCTCCGCCTCGCGATTCTCGAGACCGCGCGTTACCCACAGGTGACTGATCTTCGCCATCTCAACGGCAACGTCTTGGCCGTCGTCTTCCTGTCGTGACGATGACACGCGGTTCGTTACCCGCTGGATGTCGTCGCCAACACGCAATGCGCCTTGGAGCACACGACCACACCCGATACGTCCGATGTAGTCGCTCCAGGCCAGAGTGCTGACTTGCATGAGAAACGGAGCTGCGCGATCCACGAACGGAGCCGGGACCTGGGAGATGATTGTCGCGAAGAGGTCATCCATACCTGCGTCGGCGAGCTCGGCCCGCATGGCCGACGAGAGCCCGCCGCTGCCATCGATCAGATGCTGCTCGCGATCCTTCTCTTCACGCTGGTACTCGTCGAGGTCGTTGACGATCCAGCCCTCAAGACCAGAGCCGTACAGCACAGGAAAGTCGAGTTGCTCGTTGCTGGCACCGAGCTCGACGAACAAATCGAACGTCCTATCGAGCGCACCCGATGGGTCCGCGTTCGGCCGATCTGCCTTGTTGACCACGACGATCGGCCGCAGCCCAAGTCGCAGAGCGCGCATGAGGACGTAGCGTGTCTGCGGCATCGGACCCTCGTTGGCGTCCACCAGCAGCAGCACTGAGTCGACCATACTCAGCACGCGCTCCACCTCACCTGAGAAATCAGCGTGGCCTGGCGTGTCGACGATGTTGATGAGGTACTCGCCCCACTCGACGGTGCAGTGCTTCGAGCGAATGGTGATGCCCCGCTCCCGCTCGAGGTCGCCGCTGTCCATAACTCGCTGATCCACGTGCGCGTTCTCGCGAAACACGCGGGCGGCGCGAAAGATACTGTCGATCAGCGTGGTCTTGCCGTGATCGATGTGGGCGATGATCGCCAGGTTACGGATCTTCTCGACAGCATGCATCGGCGCGGCTCAACCTCTCGGAGTCAATGGTGGTCACCGACGATCGTCGGCCCAGTCTCATAGTCTACACGCACCGCGACCGCCGATCCCATGAGCGCGATTCCCCCGTCTCAGCCGAGCGACTCCGCACGAGGCGAGCATCACGCGAACGAAAGCTCCCCAGAATCCGAGGTACTTGCTGTGCGCAACGTTCGCACTCCACAGACAACCAAGACGACCTCGCGACGAGTCATCCCGGCGCCAACATGGACAGCTGCTCACCCCCAAGAAGACCGTGACTCTCGCGGACGGCCCACACGGCACCGAAGTAGGGGGTCCCGGCCAGAGAACGACCCAAAGCACGCAAGCTGGCAACCGACGGGTACAATCGTGATGCCGTCTCGTGGCGCGATCGCGCGTGTGCACTCAATGTGAGAGGAACCTATGCTGGCGCTGGTGCTCGGCTTCATCGTTCTGCTGGGATTGGTCCTGTGGCGTCTTCTGGCGCTCGAGCGACAGACGCGCGAGCAGCGGCGTGTGATCGAGGAACTCCATCGCCGCCTCTGGCAAGTGGAGGACCTTGTGGCGCTGCTGCATCGCGACAGGGAATCGCGTCACGACTGAACCTCATCGACGCGTCGCCAATATTCTTGCGCCACGAGTGATATACGCTGCGGGAGTGGCTCACGAACACGACACGGAACGCCCCCCGCAGGATCGCCTCGGCGGACTGGCGCTCGCCGCCCTCGCGCTGATCTGGGGCTCCGCCTGGAGCCTCACAAAATACGGCCTCGCATACGTCGAGCCTTACACCTTTGCCGCAGTCCGCTCCGTTCTCTCTGTTGCCTGCCTCTTCATCCTCGTCCTGATCCTGCGCCGCCCCCTCCGGCCAGTGGCCCTAGGCCTGACCACGATCATTGGCCTCCTGCAGACGAGCGGGTTTGTCGCACTCACAATGTGGTCTCTTTACCACAGCGGTGCCGGCCGCACCTCCGTCCTGACCTACACGATGCCGTTCTGGCTACTTCTCCTCGCTTGGATCGTACTAGGAGAACGCCTTCATCGCTGGCAGTGGCTGGCCGTGATCCTAGCCCTGTGTGGCCTTGTGCTCGTGATCCAGCCTTGGCAGCTCAATGGCATTGCCGCCAGCCTCACTGCCGTGGCCGGTGGATTCGTCTGGGCCACGAGTGCCATCGTCGCCAAAGTACTCCACCGCCACCACCGGGTCGACGATCTCTCCCTCACTGCGTGGCAGATGCTTCTCGGCACCCCGGTGCTCATCTTCATCGCTGTACTCACGTACACCGGCCCCCCGGAGTGGACTGCCGGACTTGTCGGCGTGCTGGCGTTCAACGTCGTGCTCGCCAACGGAGTAGCCTGGGCGCTCTGGCTGTTCGCGCTGAGAACGCTCTCGGCAGCAGGCGCCGGGCTCGGCACGCTCGCAGTTCCTGTCGTAGGCGTGCTCACTGCCTGGGTTCAGCTGGGCGAGCGACCCGGCGCGGTGGAGGGTGCAGGCATGGCGCTCATCATTGCCGCACTGGCACTACTGTCAACACGCGAGATCATCGTAACTCGGCTGCGGCAGCGCTCGCAGTGATGACACTTCCGCAAGATCGATTCGGACATTCGCGATGAGCCGCCAGCGCCTGGCAGACAGGCGCTTGTCCGTACACGCGTCTGGTACCCTTTCCGCATGCTGAAAGCCGTCACCTTCGACTTCTGGAACACGCTCTTTGTCGACACGCGCGGAAGCGAGCGCGAACGCAGGCGAGTACAAGTGCTGGCCGCGGAACTCGCCCGCACGGACCAACGCCTCCCAATCCCGGTAGTCGAGGAGGCGCTGCGCACTGGCATCAGCTTTTTCGACGAAGTCTGGTACAACGAGCACCGGACGCCGACGTGCGCGGAGATCGTCGACACCATACTGAACACGCTCGGCGTGAGACTGCCCCGCGACATCGTCGCCGAAGTAGTGACACAGTACGAGGAGATGATCCTCGAGCTCCCTCCTGAGCCGAGTCCCGGAGCGGGCCGGGTTGTCGCCATGCTGGCCCAGCAGTACCGCCTGGGCGTTATCTGCGACACCGCGTACTCGCCGGGGCGAGTGTTGCGACAACTCCTGAGCCGGCATTTCGCGCTCCACGACTTCGTCTACCTCTTCTTCTCGGACGAGCACGGTATGAGCAAGCCCGATATCCGCGTCTTCGGTCGCACACTCACCGAGCTCCACGTCGACGCTCGGCAAGCCGCACACGTCGGCGACATCCAGCGCACAGACATCGCCGGTGCCCAGGCAGCCGGCATGTCGGCCGTCCACTACATCGGCGCCAACAGTCACGACGCAGCCCGGTCGACGGCCGAGGTGGTGGTGCGCCGATTCGACGACATCCCGAGGGCGCTCGGCAAGCTGCCCCGCCGTCGACGCCGCTAGCATGATCGAGCTCGCGGAGGCATGAGAACGATGCCGATCCGCGTCATCTTCCTCGACTGGGGCGACACACTCATGATCGACGATGGCGCACAGGCCGGCCCTATGGTCGACTGGCCGCGCGTCACGGCCGTCGAAGGCGCCCGGGAGGCACTCTGCTGCCTGCATCCGCGCTACCGCCTTATCGTCGCCACCAATGCCGTGATTTCGAACAGCCACCAGGTGCGTGGCGCCCTCGCACGAGTGTCGCTGGACGAACTCGTCGACGACGTGGTCGCGTCTTGCGAGATCGGCAGCGCCAAGCCGGAACAGGCGTTCTTTGCCACGCTCTTGAACATGGCGAGCACAACAGAGCGAATCGATGCGTGCGCAGCCGCTATGGTGGGCGACTCGTGGACAAATGACGTTTGCGGCGCCCTCGCCGCCGGATTGCACGCCATCTGGCTGAATCCATCCAACGTCCCTGTCCCTGAGGGAGGCAAAACGCCCGACGCGGTCATTCGCTCGATGCGGGACCTTCCGGAGGCCATCGCAGCGATCGAGTAGGACGGACAAGCCTGCCGATAGCCGGACGGTCGGCGGCGGCGGCGGCGGCGGCGGCGGAAGGTGATTCTAGTTGACCAGAGCGGCGGCGAGCTCAAGACGCACGATGGCCTCCTCACGGCCCAGTGCGTGCAATGACTCGAAGAGGCCCGGCGTGACGCTCTGCCCGCTCATGCCCAGGCGCAGCGCAGCGAAGACGGCCTTCGGCTTGGCGGCGAGCTTGGCGGGGAGTTCGCGCACCACGGTCTCAATCGCCGCAAGATCCCAGTCCGGGAGTGCTCGCAGATCGGCCGCCGCGGCGAGCAGCGTCGTCGCGGCGCCAGCCGTGGCTGCAAGCAACTCACGCGCCTCGCCATTCAACGCCAAGGGCCAAAAGAACCACCCGGCCAGCGGCACGAAGTCGGCGAGCACCTCTATCTTCTCTTGGACCAGGGGTGCCACCAGGCGCGTAAGCCGCTCCTGCGCCTCATCCGGCGGTTCCGGCGACACCCGCCCAGACTCCTCAACACCCGAGACGGCCTCGGCCAGGACCTGCGGGCCGGCGGCAGCCAAGTCCGCGACACACAACGGGTTGCCGTAAAAGCCGGCGCGCGTGAGGTAGGCGATCATGCGCTTCGTGAACTCCTCTGGATCCATCCGGCGCATGAAGCGCCCATTCATCCACTTCAGCTTCTCCGGATCGAAGATGCTGGCGCTGGTACCGAGCTTCTCTACGTCTAGGCGCCACACAAGGTCATCAAGAGTCCAGTCGATCATGCTCTCGTCAAACTCAGTACTCAGGAAGGCCAGGTAGTTGCGCACAACCTCGACCTGGTACCCCATGGCTGTGAGTTGCTCAAGCTTCGTCGCCCCGTGTCGCTTGGACAGCTTCTTCTTGTCTGTGCCGAAGAGCAGCGGCATATGAAGGAAATGCGGAACGCGAGCGCCAAGAGCTTCGTAGATCTGGATTTGCTTCGGCGTGTTACTGATGTGATCGTCGCCGCGGATGACGTGAGTAATCTCCATGGTCATGTCGTCCACGACAACCGCAAGGTTGTACGTGATCGACCCGTCGGAACGGACGACGATGAAGTCTCCGATGGTCTCGTTGTCGAACTCCACCGGATCGCGCAACATGTCGTGGAAGACGGTCTTTCCCGGCGGCACGTGCATTCGCAGCGTGTAGCGCTCACCTTCTGCCTTGCGCCGCGCAACCTCCTCAGGCGCCAGGGACCGGCACTTTCCGCCATACACCCAGGCGCGCTTTTCTTCCTGAGCCGCCTGTCGCTCTGCCTCAAGTTCTTCCGGTGTGCAGAAGCAGGGATAGATGTGCCCACTCGCGAGAAGCCTATCGATGTACTCCCGGTAGATGGATTGGCGCTCGGTCTGGCGATACGGACCGTGTGGCCCCGGAACCTCCGGCCCCTCATCCCAATCAAGTCCCATCTCACGCATTGAACTCAAGATCTGCGAAATGGCCTCATCGGTGCTGCGGGAAAGGTCCGTGTCCTCTATCCGCAGGATGAACGTACCGCCGTGCCGGCGGGCGAAGATGTAGTTGTAGAGGCCTGTCCGGGCGCTACCGAGGTGCAGATATCCCGTAGGGGACGGCGCGAAGCGAACGATGACGGGCGGACGTGCCGGCTGTGCGTCTTCAGTCATAGGCGGCTCATGATATCGCATCCGCCACAACGTCACCGCAGCTGCACGCGCACTCCGAATCCGTCAACCGCGGCAACGCGGGCACCATCGACGCGGCTTGCGTTGCGCCATGCGGGAGGTACAATGGCCGCCATGGAAGCCTCAACCGAGTCGCCTCAACGCGGCCGCGTTACAGAATCGCACGTCAGCAGCCCCCAATCCCCAGTGAAGTTCGCCGTCGGTGACATCTTGGGGGTCGGTCATCGCGATCGCCAGTGGACCACATACGTGTGGGTCACCGACCAGAGCGGTCACGCTGGCTGGGTCCCCGACACGTACCTCGAGATGACGGGCGAGCACGAGGCCGTCGCCATTCGCGACTATGACGCCACGGAGCTGACGATCGTCAAGGACGAGATCGTCGACGTGCTGGAAGAGGCCGGTGGCTGGACGCATTGCCGTAACGCCCACGGCGTCGACGGCTGGGTGCCGTCGAGCAAGGTCACGGTCATCGCCGAGAGCTGACGGTCCAGCGATCCAGACGACCGAGCGTGCCTCGAAGAGGGCACTCTACTGTCGCATCGTGACACCCCTCATGCTCAGACGCCCCGCGGGCAACGGACCTCTGACCCTCGGGGCTCTGCCGCGCCACGAGACACAGTCTGGACAGAGAAGTCACGTTGACGCTAGCCAGATGGAACCATGCGGCGTCGAGGCGGCGGCAATTGACCGGCGACGAAATGCCGATGCCGTACCTTCGCCCTCGTGTCGCCCTCATGAACGTGCGTGCGATGACTCTGTCGAGCTGGCGCATCGCCGCCGTGAGACGTGTGTCGCGCGTGCGGAACAACGGATGCCTCGACGCCCGCGTCTGAGCATTGTGGGCCGTGTCGGCAATTTGGTAGCGTAGCCCATCCACTCTTAGGCCAAGGGAACTTGGAGCGCCATGCCACAGCTACGAATCGTCGTCCTTGTGAAGCAAGTCCCGGACACACACAACGTGACCGGCGAAGCGATGAAGGAGGACGGCACAATCAATCGGGCGGCATTGCCAGCCGTCTTCAACCCCGAGGATCTCAACGCTCTCGAAGAGGCCTTGCGCCTCAAGGACCGGTGCGACGCCCGCGTCACCGTTGTTACGATGGGCCCGCCTGCAGCCGTACAAGTGCTGCGCGAGGCCCTATTTCGCGGTGCCGACGAAGTTGTTCTGCTCACCGACAGAGCCTTCGCCGGTGCGGACACACTCGCCACGAGCTACGCGCTCTCGCAGGCCGTGCTCAAGCTTGGCGGCTGCGATCTGGTCATCTGCGGTCGTCAAGCGATAGACGGCGACACCGCCCAAGTGGGGCCGCAGACCGCTGAGAAGCTCGACATGCCGCAGCTCACGTGCGTGAGCACCATCGACGCACTTACGATACCGAGCGGAGACAACGATAGCGGCAGCATCACCGCCACGCGCTCCATCGAGGGTGGCTTCGAGACGCTAACGTCCGCGCTGCCCTGCCTGCTCACCATCACGAGCGAGGCGAACGAACCGCGCCCACCGAGCGTCAAGCTCGTCATGACGTACAAGGGTATTGAGGCGGAGGCGACGCAAGACTACGACGACAGCTACCTGGACCCCGACCACGAGGCCGCTGAGGTGTGTATGGTGAGCCGTGACGGCAGGCCAATCTGCCGCGCGCGCGTGATCCAATGGGACCACGAGGCCATCGGCGCCGATCGCGCACTACTCGGTTTGCGCGGGTCACCAACCCGCGTAAAGGCAATCGAAAGCGTCGTCCTCGCGCCGAGCGAGGCACGTATGGTCACACCAGACGAGGAGGGCGTCTCAATGCTCGTCCACGAGCTCATCGAGGAGCACATCCTTGGCTAGGCAGCAGAGAGGCGACGTCTGGGTCTTCATCGAACAGCGCGACGGAGTCGTGGCCGAGGTGAGCATGGAGCTCCTCGGCCGTGCCCGAGAGCTCGCCCAACGCCTGCAGACGAACGTCGGCGCTGTGCTCGCCGGACACGGAGACAGCTTGCGGGATCTTGCGGCGGACGCGATTGCCCACGGCGCCGACACGATCTATGTAGCCAACGACGAGGCGTTTGCGCATTACCTGGCGCTTCCGCACACGCGGCTGCTCTGCCATCTAGTCCGTGCATACGGGCCACAGGTCGTGCTCTACGGTGCCACCACCACCGGTCGTGACTTGGCCCCGCGCGTTGCCAGCGCGCTCCGCACCGGTCTAACCGCCGACTGCACCGACTTGCAGATCGGTGATCACAGGACCAAAGATGAGGAGTATCGCGATCTGCTGTATCAGATCCGTCCTGCCTTTGGCGGCAATATCGTCGCGACAATCATCAGTCCGGAACACCGCCCCCAGATGGCCACAGTACGCGAAGGCGTGATGATCATGCCGCCGGCCGACACCTCACGTTCTGGCGAGATCGTCGACATCGCGGTTCGGCGCGAGACGCTGGCAACCGCTGCAAGCGACGACGGCATCGTCCTGGAATCCGAGGACTTCGCCGTCCGGTTGGTGCGCCAGGTACGCGAAGAGAAACGAGTCGACCTCAAGGGCGCACGAATCGTCGTCGCCGGCGGCGTCGGCGTCGGTTCGCGCGAAGGCTTCGCTCTCGTCGAGGAGCTCGCCCGTACACTCGGCGGCGTCGTCGGCGCCAGCCGAGCGGCGGTCGATGCCGGCTGGATCGACCACGATCACCAAGTAGGGCAAACGGGCACAACGGTGCGCCCCAAGCTCTACATCGCCTGCGGCATCAGCGGATCCGTGCAACACCGTGCCGGCATGGATCAGAGCTCCCGTATTCTCGCCATCAACAGCGACCCAGGCGCCCCGATCTTCGCCGTTGCCCACTACGGCATCGTCGGCGATCTCCACAAGGTGATCCCCATGCTGATCTCGGCCTACAGGACGAAGGGCGGCGCTGTTGCCCAGGAAGGCACAGCATGAGCAACTTCTACACCGACAACCCGGATCTGCATGCCACACTGCGTCGCCTCGATCTCGCGCCCGTCGTACGTTTGCGCGAGGACGACTACGAGCAAGCGCAGGCTTTTCCCTATGCGCCTCGCGACTACGAGGATGCGCTCGATTCGTATGGGCGTGCTCTCGAGATCGTCGGTGAAATCGCCGGCGAGTTCGTGGAGCCACGCGCCGAAGGCGTCGATCGGGCCGGGAGTCTGCTCGTCGACGGCGAGGTGTGCTACGCGCCCGGCATCTCCGAAGCGCTCGAGCGGCTACGCCAAGCCGACCTGATGGGCATTACGTTGCCGCGCCAGTACGGCGGCCTCAACTTCCCCGTAACCGTCAGCGTCATGATCGTCGAGATGGTGTCCCGCGCCGATCCAGCTCTCATGAACATCTTCGGGCTGCAAGACATCGCCGAGACGGTCAACAAGTTCGCGTCTGACGAAATCAAGAAGGCGTACTTGCCGCGCTTCGCGAGCGGAGAAGTCACCGGCTCGATGGCGCTAACCGAACCTGAGGCGGGAAGCGATCTGCAGAACGTTCAACTCAAGGCGACGCTCATGGACGACGGCACCTGGCGTCTCAACGGCGTCAAGCGCTTCATCACCAACGGCTGTGGACGCCTCTCGCTCGTGCTCGCTCGCTCGGAGGACGGCACGACCGATGCTCGCGGATTGTCGATGTTCCTCTACGAGCGGGACGAGCACATGCGCATCCGGCGGCTCGAGGACAAGCTGGGAATCCACGGTTCACCCACATGTGAGCTGCAGTTCGACGACGCCCCAGCGCTCCTCGTCGGCGAGCGTCGCCGTGGTCTCACCACATACGTCATGAGCCTGATGAACGGCGCTCGTTTGGCAATCGCCGCGCAGGCGCAGGGCATCGCAGAGGCGGCGTATCGTGCCGCGACCAAGTACTCCCGCGAGCGCATCCAATTCGGAGCGCCCATCGGCGACCTCACAGCCGTACGGGCAATGCTTGCCGACATGAAGGTCGGGATTGAGGCCGCCCGCGCCCTGCTCTACGAAACGGCGCTCATCGTCGACACGAAAGAATCGCTCGAGCATCGCCTGGAGCAGATAGCCCGCGGCGACGCCTCGGCGGACGATGCGACGATCAAGGCCATGCGCACCGACCTCAAGCATCACACACGCCTAGCGGCACTCTTCACGCCCATGGCCAAGGCGTGCTGCACCGAGATGGCAAACACAGTTGCCTACGAATCCCTTCAGATTCACGGTGGTTCCGGCTATATGCGAGATTTCGCCGTGGAGCGTCACACGCGCGATGCCCGGATCACCAATATCTACGAGGGCACGACGCAATTGCAGGTGGTCGCCGCCATCGGCGGTATCCTCGGCGGCACTCTCTCCGCACGCCTCGACGAGTACGATGCCGAGGATCTCGGCGCAACGCCGGAGTTGCTGGAGCGAGTAAGGCACATGCGAACACGACTGCTCGAGGCGATCGTCAAGGTCCGCGAACTCGACGACGTGCGCTTCCGCGACTTTCACGCGCGGCGCCTTGTTGAAATGGCCATCGACATAGCCTCGTCTTACTTGATCTTGCGGACAGCTCAGGACGACGCGCGAAAGCTGCTGGTAGCACGGTACTTCATCGACGGTGCGCAAATGCGCACAGAGGCAGCGACAACCCGAATCCTCCGCGACGACCCGGCAGCGCTCGACGCTCTGGCTCAGCTGGGCGCACCCTGACACAAGAGCTAAAGGCGGTTTCCGGTCCTGCCGATAATGGGCGCAGAGACCCCCCTCACAAGGGCCGCGACGAGCACAGTATCGGCTCGCTCGCGGCCCTTCCCCTTTCGAGGACCTCGTCGTACCATCTGAGCAGCATCAGCGCACCACAGGAAGGACGACAATGATCTACTGCGTTGTGCCACCCGAACTCGGAGAAGACACCTTCCAGCGACTCGTCGATCACTACAAGGACAACCCGAACGTCAAGGTCATCCTCGAGCGCCGCCGCAGTGGCCACGGCCCCCGCTCTCAGGATCCAGTTGCCGTGCAGCGAGATCGCCGCCAACGCACGCCAGGCTCCCTCAGGGTGTAACACACCGCGAATCCGGAGGCACCGGTGAACAGCGTCGTTCCTGAGTCGGAGGTAAGCGGACACGAGACGCGCCTCACGCTCACACACCTCATGCTGCCGGCCGACGCCAACCACATGGGTCGCATCCACGGCGGCATCATCCTGAAGCTGATCGATGAGGCTGCGGCCGCCTGCGCGCAGCGCTTCTGCCGCTCACTCGTAGCGACAGCGGCGATAGACCGCATCGACTTCCACCACCCCGTCGCTATTGGAGATCTCGTCTTCCTGCACGCAAACGTCAACTTCTCAGGCCGAACATCAATGGAAGTCGGGGTACGCGTCGAGGCAGAGAACCTTCAGACGGGTTTCGTCACGCACACCAACTCCGCTTACGTCGTGCTCGTCGCCATCGACGCCGACGGCAAGCCGATCGCAGTGCCGAGAGTAACTCCCCGGACGGACGAGCAGTGGGCATGGCATTCGGCTGCCGAAGCCAGACGACAGAAACGACTCTCGGAACGCGAAGCCGCTGCCGAGAGTTGAGGCTACGCACCGGTGGTCGGCTGTGCCTCCTCGTGCGCCGGTGCAAGACCTTCGAGCCGGAGCAACTCGCGCAAAGCGATGTCGGCAACATCCAGTTGGTCACTGTCCGGCTCGCTCGTAGTGAACAGGCGCTGAATCATGATCCCGGGGCGCCGCAACGTGCGCGCCAACGGATGATCCTTGTGGCGCCCCATCCAACTGAACAACTCGACCGCCGTGCCGATGCTCACCATCCCGGCAACGAATGTAGCCAGCGGACGGTCTTCCTTCCCGGCCGCACGAAGCAACATATTGCTGGCGACAGTAGTCACCGCGATAGGAGCAATCAGATTCGTCCCACAGCGAGCATGCTCCTTGTCAGCCGTCGCGGCATCCGTATCGCCCTCGTACGCCGCGATGCTCTTGTGCTCGGCGCCATGGTAGCGAGCGAGGCGCGAGTCCCGCAGCAGGAGGAAGACGGGCGCCAGCGAGATGCCCATGGCCGCCATCTCGCGAACGAAGGGCGACCCCGACATGCGATGACGGACGACAAAAGTCCCCGCAGCACTCAACGCGGTGGCGACCAGCAACCGCGGTTCTTCCTGCGGCAGAACTGGACCGCCCGTGGCGCGACGTACCGCGGGCAAGACGGCCAACGCCTCGCCCAGCTTGATGAGACCGCGAATGACAGGCACTTGGGACGTTGCCGCGGTGCCCGGCAATCGCGCGCGCTCCCCTGAGGCAACGTGGACGCCGTCGGGACGACGCACCGCAGCCACCCAGTGGCGTTCGCCCTGAAGCAGCACGCCATCGCGAAGCGCCATCCCACCTAGATTCACCGCGCGTCGCCACCTTCTGCAGCATCCATCACCTTGCGCATGCCACGAAGTGCCTGACGGATGCGCTCGTCGTTCTCGACCAGCGCGAATCGGACGAATCCGTCCGATGCCGTACCGAACCCGATTCCGGGACTGACGGCAACCTTGGCGACTGTGAGCAACTCCTTGCTGAAGTCCAGTGACCCCATTTGGCGATACGGCTCAGGGATCGGCGCCCAAACGAACATCGTCCCTCTCGGCTTGTGTACCTGCCATCCAATTCGCGCTAGCCCGTCGCACAATGTGTCGCGTCGCTTCTCGTACACGGACGCAACCTGCGCCGGGACATCGTCGCACTCGTTGAGCGCAGTGATCGCAGCGATCTGAATCGGCTGGAACACGCCATAGTCAAGGTAGCTCTTGAGGCGCTGCAGACCAGCCACCATCGCTTGGTTGCCAACACAGAATCCAACACGCCAGCCGGCCATACTGTGGCTCTTGCTCAGCGACACGAACTCAACTGCAACATCCTTCGCGCCAGGTATCTCGAAGATGCTCGGTGGCTTGTATCCGTCGAAGACGAGCTCTGCATAGGCGAAGTCGTGAACAATGGCCACTTCGTTCTTCTTTGCAAAAGCGACCAGTCGTTCGAAGAAATCGAGATCCACGCAGTGTCCAGTCGGGTTGTGGGGGAAGCTCGTGAGGATGACGCGCGGACGTGGCCACGTGCGCTCGTACGCCTGCCTCAGGTCCGCGAAGAAGTCGGCTGTGTCGTGGGACAGCTGAACGCTCGTCACCTCCGCGCCCGCGAAGATGCAGCTGAACTGATGAATCGGATACGACGGTTCCGGGACGAGAGCCGTGTCGCCCGAACGAAGCAATACCCACATGAGGTGGGCAAGCCCCTCCTTCGCCCCAATTGACACCACAACCTCACGCTCGGGATCCAGTTGAACGTCGAACCTCCGCTCGTACCAGTCCGTCAGCGCCAGACGCAGCTTCGTTATGCCGCGCGAAGCGGAATAGCGATGGTTACGCGCGTTCTGTGCCGCTTCGGACAGCTTGTCGACGATGGCCTGGGGGGTCCGGAGGTCGGGATTGCCCATGCCGAGATCGATAATGTCCTCGCCCTGTCGCCGCGCCGCCGTCTTCATGTCGTTCACGATACTGAAGACGTAGGGCGGTAGACGGTCGATGCGGCGGAGTTCCACGCTGTCCTCCCTGAAAGAGTGTGTGGTCTGCGGTGGGGACTGGAATCAATCAGTATGCCCGATACCAACCCCGGAGGAAAGCGACTCCCTTCTCCTCACCTCTGGCGCGCCCCGAATGCAGATGTGCCACGTCGATACAATGGGCTCCGCTCAGCCACTCTCCCCGGGAGTAGCCTCGGTGTTCGACTTGGACCGCGACCTGAAGCTCATGGCGCTCGCTGTGCTCTTCTACGCGTTCGCGCTCGGCCTCTACTTGCGACTGCTCTCGACCTTCGCCCTAAATCTGGGCGCGAGCGGCTTCCACGTCGGCCTCATGAATGCGACGATGCTCGTGGTCGTAATGCTCAGCGCCGCGCCCGGCGCGTGGGCGGCCCAGCGCTTCCAACTCAAACCCGTCATTGTCGCTGTGTGGTGGGTGGGCGCGCTCATCCCCCTGTGCTTCATGCTGGCGCCCAGCTGGCCCTGGCTCTTCGTGGGCTACGCCGTCTCCGGCATGGCCTTTGCCAACAATCCGGCAATGAAGTCGTACATCTTCCTGAAATCCGAGCCGGCACGAGCGGCGCGCAACTTCGCTGTGCTCTACGGCGTCTACCCGCTCGGATTGACAGTTGCACCCCTGCTTGGGGGCCTCGCGGCCGACCGACTGGGCATGCGCACCGTCTTCGCCGCCAGCATCGTCCTCTACGTTCTCTCAGCAACAACCGCTTCACTCATTCGCGACACGCCCTATCACGCCTCCGACACGCCGTGGACGCTCGCCACTCTTTGGAACACCCGACGCTTCCGTCGCTACGTCATCTTCTTCTTCATTGGCTACTTCGCCGTCTATCTAGGCCAGGACTTCGTGAACCCGTTTCTCGCGCAGGTGCACAACCAGAGCTTCCTTGCTCTCGGCGTGTACTCTTCACTCACCGCCGTGGGCACTACATTGCTCACATTCGCCATGGGGCGACTCACCGATACACGCGGTCCCCGCGCAGGCATGACTGGCGTGCTCGCCGCTCTGGTGCTCGGCAGCATCGTGCTGCTCATCGGATCAAGCACTGTCGCATGGGGAGTGGCGGCATTCGCCCTGGGCGCCTGTGACGCCCTTCGCTACCTCGCCAACGGCATGGTCGGCGCATCGTTCCGCGGCGTACCCCTCGCATGGGGTTACGCCGTATTCGATACGGCAATGGGCGTCCCCATGATTCTGGGGGCAGTCTTCGGCGGCCTACTGTATCGGTACTCAGCCGATGCGCCCTTCATCGTCATTGGTTCGGTTGCCGCAGTGCTGCTTCTCCTCCTCGCCGTCGCCGACAAGACAGGAGATGCAGGCGAAGGAGGGGCGATCCCCACTGCCGGGGAAGACTAGAGAACGAGATGCATCGTGCGAGCGCGGCCGTCACAAGCAGCGGCCGCTCACCGACAGGAGGCCGCTGTGAGCTTCTTCGACAACGTAAGAGCCAAGGCAAGCGACTTGGCCGCGGACGCTGAACGCGCCGGGCGAGTGGGTGCGGCACAAACCAAGATTGCCGTCCTCCAGCAAGACCTGAAGAATGCGGAACGAGAGCTCGGGCAGGCAGCGTTTGCACTAATCGATCGCGGCCAGATCACCCATCCAGAACTGGCGGCGGCCACTGAGGCCGTGCGCGAAGCCCAGCGCGCGATCAGCGCGAAGGAGGCAGAGATCGCGGATCTGAAGGCGACCGGCCACCCGGCAACCAACACCGACGCTGCGGCGTCAGTGACTCCTCCCCCGCCGACGACCACGCTCGGCCCCCCCGCTGTGGCCCCAGACAACGCTCCGCCGACCCCGCACGTCGAGACCTCCCGCCCTTAGATGAAGCTCGCTCTTCCGCGTGTCTGCAGATTGTCGTCATCAGAGAAGGATCGTTATCGCTGTCCTCAGAGATGCGGTCTGATAGCCTGATCGGCATAACCCCAAGCGAGATCAGGCGGTCACCATGGAGCCACCGTTGAGCCACACACCCATCCACAGCCTGTCCTCCGGGCAGACCGTGGATGGGTGCTACTCATGCGCCGAGGTCGAGACAGCGTCCGACCGCAACGGCAAGACATTTCTAAGGCTGCGACTACGCGATGCTTCCGGTGAAGTGAAGGCGATCCACTTCGATCCGAGCGACGAGGCAATGACACTCGAAGCAGGTAACGTCGCTGTTGTCTGCGGAACCTACAGCGTCCACCCTCAATTCGGTCCACAAATCCAGGTGCGCCGCCTCCGTGTTGCAGACCCGGGCGAGTACGATGCCTCTGATCTCGTACCGGTATCTCCAATCGACGTTGGAGAACTGAACGAGCGCCTCCACGCTCTCATCGACTCAGTCGACGAGCCCAACCTCAGGGCACTTCTGGAGCGCACCTTCGACGGGAGCAGGGAACCCGGAGCCACATTCGGACTCGCTCCGGCAGCCATCCGCCACCATCATGCCTACCGCTACGGGCTACTCGAACACTCTGTTGCCGTCGCCGAAGTCGCCAGCGACGCGGCGTCACGACTCACGTCGGTCGACCGGGGATTGACAGTCGCGGGCGCGCTTCTCCATGACATCGGGAAGACCCAGACGTACACGAGCCACTGCCTTCTCCCGCTCATGACAGACCGAGGACGTCTCCACGGTGAGATCGTGATAGGCCTGCAGATCGTTCAGGATCTCATCGCCGAAGTGCCTGAATTCCCAAGCGAGACGTCGCTCAAGCTCGTCCATATCGTTGCCTCACACCATGGCATGCGCGAAAAGGGTAGCCCAGTGATCCCCATGACCAGAGAGGCAGTCATCGTCCACTACTGCGACGACATGACGGCACGCATCGCAGCAATTGACGAGGCCGAGCGCTCGACTCCGGAATCGGATGCCTGGTCTGCTCGCATTCCGATGATCGACGCCGCAGCCTATCTAGGCCGCGAGGAAGGCCGAGAGGAGTAGAGCCAACGTCCGCACCAACGAACCGGAGTGAAGACTAGACGTCAAGAATCGCGTCGGCCTCTCCCTCGCCGACAACAACCACTTCTGCAATGAATCCGGGATCCACCAGGAGGTCCCTAAACGCCCCTGACGGCAGCGGCTTGGAAAACAGGTATCCCTGACCGATGTCGCAACCCATCGCCTGAACGATGCGGAGCTGACCGACCGTCTCGAGCCCTTCGGCAACCACGAGCAGGCCCAGACTGTGCGCCAACTCATTAACAGCCTTCACGATGGCTGCCGCCGAAGCATCCGTTTCGAGTCGTGATACAAACGAGCGGTCGATCTTGACCGCCTGAATCGGAAGCTGATGCAGGTGACTCAAGGACGAGTAGCCGGTTCCGAAATCATCCAATGCCACCGTGACGCCAAGCTGACGGAGACGCATGAGGATCTGCGTCATGCGCGACGCGTCACCTAGAATGGCCGTCTCGGTGAGTTCGATCTCGAGTGAGGCTGGCGACAGCCCACTGCTCTCGCACGCCCTGGTGAGATGAGGCAGGAACTCGGGGCTGTGCAGGTGGAGTGGCGAGACGTTGACCGCGAGTCGGATGCGTCGACCGCTCAGAGCGCACCAGGTCGTTGCCTCCTTGCTGGACGCCGTGATCCCCAGTCCATCGAGGCGTCCAACCAGTCCGATCTCTTCAGCAAGAGGGATGAACTCCGCTGGAGATACGATGCCGCGTTCAGGGTGCACCCAGCGCATGAGCGCCTCCGCGCCGCAGATGAGACCCGTCCGCAAATCGACTTGGGGCTGATAGAACACGTGAAACTGGCCCTCGCTGAGGGCCAGGCGAAGCTCTCGCTCGCGACGGATCCGATTTGCGACTTTGATGTTCATCGTTGGATCGTGGAACTGGCACGTGTCGCGACCAAGGCTCTTGGCCCGTCGCATGGCGATAGCCGCGTTGTCCAGAAGCGCCTGCGCGTCGCGCGTGTCGGACGAATAGGAAGCGAACCCCAGGCTGGCGGTAGCCTGCAGCACTTCCCCGTCAACTTCCCAGGGCTCTCGAAACGCTTCCTGAATGCGCTCCGCTACGGTCACTGCTGCATTCAACCGATCAGCTTGGATCGTGAGGAGCGCAAACTCGTCGCCGCCGATGCGCGCCAGCGTGTCGCTTCGCTTCAGCAGGGGCTGCAGCCGCAGCACGATGCCCTTCAACAACTTGTCGCCGGCCGGGGAACCAAGCGATTCGTTCACCGCACGGAAGTTGTCGATATTGAGCACGGCAACGGTCACCTTCTTGCCGCCGCGCGGAGTCCGTTCGATGGCCTGCTGAATCCGATCTAGCAGGAGCCTGCGATTGGCGAGACCTGTCAGCGGATCGTAGAAGGCCAAACGTTCAACGAGTTCCTCCCCTTGCTTGCGATCCGTCAGATCGGTCAAGACGCCAATGCCACCAGTGACTTCGTGGTGAGTACCCAGGAGGGGCGACGCCGTGAAGCTGATCCACTTCTCTCGACTGCCGGTTGGACCAGGCGCAGAACCCTCAAAGGATCCGACGTTTCCCCTCAGGGCTTCTTCCATTGCCGCTCTCGCCCGTTGATCCCCCTCGAGGCTGTAGTTCATCCCCACAATGCTGTCTCGTGCGATCCCCGAGATCTCCGCGAAGCGCTCGTTGCACTCAGTGACCACGGAATCAGTATCGAACAGCATGATGCCGGCAGGCGCGTTCTCGAAGAGAACTCGAGTCTGCTGCTCGGCCGCCGCCAGAGCCTCCTGGATCTGGCCCCTCTCTTTGTCCGCTCGGCGATACGCCGCGCGTCCACGCTCGAGATCCTCCGTGGTCGTGTTCAGCGCGGCCGCAGTCCACTCCAAGTAGCTGGCACCGATCCACGACATCATCGCGACGCCAAATAGGCCCAAGGTCATCTGGAGATCGAGGTGAAAAGGGGTGCCGTGCTGAACATTGAGAAGTGAGAATGAGAGCGAGGACACCGCCGCAGCAATGAAGCCAGCCGATGGTCGCAACACAAACGCCGCGACAATCGCCGGCTCGACGAAGAGCACGTTCATGAGCGATGGCTCAGTGTGTAAGAAGAAGGCCACCAACCCAACGGACATCACGGCAAGATGGAGGAGAGCCGCGATCGTAACGTGACCCATCCGGCATACTAACCAAATCGCAATGATCGCAGCGCAGAACACCAGACTCGTGACTGCATTGTAGGCGCCATGCTCAACATCGCGAGCGAGCCACATCCAGGTGTCGACAACGAGGAACGGGATTCCGCCAACAAGCAGGGCTGCGTTGAACAACGTGAGAATCCGCGCTCGACGCTGAACATCTGAACCGCCTACGGAGAGAAAGACGCCACCAAGCCGCGCGGCCGCCAGCATTCGCCAGCGGCCTTTCTTGTCTCCCCGCTCGGACGCACGTGTGATCGATTGATTGGCAACTTCATCCACGACTGCCCATGCTCTCTCTCGACTTCCCGAGGGGATGCCGACAGGGTTATCGGCTCAAACCTCAATCCTCATGAGTCCCGAGAAGCATGAGGGCATGCGAGCTAAATGACGCCGTGAGCGCGTCCCAGATCCTCCAGATTCGCGACAAGTCGATCGAGATGCTGTCTCTCGTGAGTCGCCATCAGCGTCACTCTGATCCTGCTTTGGCCGCGCGCAACGGCCGGCCACTTCACGCACGGAGCGAAGATGCCTCGAGCGTAGAGCTCTCGCGAGATCCGCTCCGCCGTCTCGTCATCTCCAATGAGGATGGGGACAATTGGCGTCTCACTTCCCAGCGTATCGAACCCAAGGGCATTCATGTGCCGCACCAGATAGTCGCGGTTCTCCCAAAGACGCTGTCGCCTTTCCGGCTCTCGCGCCGCGATCTCCATCGCCTTCATGATTCCGGCGACGATGCACGGCGGCAATGATCCCGAGAACATGTATGGACGCGCCGCCCAGCGAAGGTACTCGACCACTTCGTCACTCGCCGCCACGAAGCCGCCGATAGCTCCGAACGACTTCGAGTACGTGCCCATTTGAAGGATGTCACCGGCAGGCTGTAGTCCGAAGTGCTCCAGCGTCCCCTTTCCCGAAGCACCGAGCACCCCTGTGGCGTGAGCATCGTCGACCATGACAGATGCGCCGTACTGACGAGCGAGATCGAGAATCTCCGGGAGAGGCGCAATGTCGCCGTCCATGCTGAAGATGCCATCTGTTACCACGAGAACGCGTCGGTCACGATTCTGCTTCAACTTCTCGGCCAGCATGTCCATGTCGCCGTGGTTGTAGTACGCGGTCTTGGCTCGTGACGCGTGACAGCCATCGATGATACTTGCGTGATTGAGTGAGTCGGATATGACCGTGGCGCTCTGGCTGGTGCTCAGCGGCACGCCACACATCCGCGCGAAATGGGGAACGTACCCGAAAGCAGCAATACTTCCTTCTGCCGCCATGAACCCTGTTGAGAAGGCCGCTGCGGCTTCGCTACCCTTGAGCTGAGCGGTGGCCGCTTCCAGAGCCACGTGGCGATCGGTG
Source organism: Thermoleophilia bacterium (assembly GCA_041393415.1). GTDB lineage: Bacteria > Actinomycetota > Thermoleophilia > UBA2241 > UBA2241 > CAIXSE01. The sequence goes on from JAWKKE010000001.1 coordinate 885,004, forward strand.
GTGCCGGAGATGACACGTGAGCCATTGGCACCAAGACCATAGATCTCGAGAGCGTCTGCCACCGCCGACTTCACCTCGGGATGCCCAGCCAGCCCCAGATAGTTGCTTGAGCAGAAGAGGATCACCTCATGACCGTCGGCATCGCGCACGATCGGGTTGGTTGAAGCACCCTGGATCACACGGACTTCAGGGAAGATCCCCTCCGCTTGACCTAACTCAACGTACTCCTCAATTGCACGCACAGCGCCCCTCCTTGCGTTGGCTGTCACCCTAGCGCGAACAACCCGCGGAATACGCTGGGCTGAAGAGGCCAGTGCACTCCCCGATGTTTGTCATATCGGACTCTACACCCAAATCTCTCTGGCTAAGCGAAGAACATCAGCTGCGTGTCCCTTCACGGTTACATTGTGATAGACCTGGCGAATCGTACCATCCGGATCAATCAGCCATGTCGTTCGCTTCGCGACGCCGACCAAAGGCCGCGCTACTCCAAAAGCAGACGCCACGACATGCTCTCCGGAATCACTGATGAGAGGCATACGTAGCCCGTGCTTTTCGGCCCAGCGTTGATTGGCTTGCGGCGTATCGACGCTTGCACCCACCACATCGACATCGAGTCGCGCGAACTCGTCGAGGAGACCGTTGAACTCAACGGCTTCAGTCGTTCACCCCGAGGTGTTCGCCTTTGGATAGAAGAACAACACCGTGCGCCGGCCTGGTGCGCCGAGACTGTACTCGCGGCCGTCGTACGACGTTCCCACGACGGCGGGTGCCTTGTCACCCGACTGCAGCATCTCTCCTCCTTGTTCGCGCAGACGAGGCATGTCGGTGCCACACGAGCGTAGTCCGCAACACACATCGCCTGCGTCAGCTCATGCCCTGTCGACCGGCAGTATCGCGACCGGCAAGCGGCACAGTTCCGCAAAGCGCAGTGCGTCCGAGTGACGTCCCACGATGTCGCCGTAGTGCATAGGCACCACAAGGGCTGCGTCGAGGAAGCTGCAGGCTGACGCTGCCTCTTCCACTGTCATCGTGTAGGTACCACCAACGGGCACGAGAGCAATGTCGCAGTCGACACCGCGCATCTCCGGAATGGCATCTGTGTCCCCGGCATGGTAGATCCGCCGTCCATCCAGGTCCACTACATAGCCAACCCCGCCAGCCTCACGCGGATGAAAGAGCTCCCCAGGACTGCGGTACTTGTCGACGTTATAGGCAGGCACCGCCGCAATGACGGCAGATCCTGCCGTGACCACATCCCCAGCGGAGACTGCGATGACCGTGAGGATCTCTTCGCCCGCAAGCTGGGAGGCGACCGACTGCGGCCCCACGACAGTCGTACCAGGCACCGCGATCTTGCGGATATCTTCAATGCTGAAGTGATCGAAATGCTCGTGCGTGACGAGGATCAGGTCTGCCGACGGCGCCCCAGGCGGAAGCTTCCATGGATCAACATAGACCACGCACGAGCCGTCGATGCGAAATGAGTCATGTCCGAGCCAATGAAGTCCATCGATCATGGTTTCCTCCTTCGCGCCGCGCAGGTGCGTCGCTTACGCTCATCCAACCAGAACGGACCGACCGGCCGGGAATCGTCCCGACCGGCCGGCCCGTCGATAGAGCTCTGTCCCTGGCCTACTGCTCGGATTCCTCAGTCGCTTCGCCCGGTGCCGACGTGGCGCTCGCCGGACGAACGTTCGTCGCTTGCGGCCCCTTGCGCCCCTGCTCGGTCTCGTACTCGACGAGCTCATCCTTCTCGAGAGTCGTGACGCCGTGCGCGAGGCCGGTGACATGCACGAAGATGTCGTTGTCGTTCTCTTGCTCGATGAAGCCGTACGCCTTCTCCGCTGAGAACCATTTGACTCTACCCTGGGGCACTTCTGTCTCCTTCTGTCTCGCAGCGCATCCGCCACAGATGGGGGGAGGGGATGGCGCTCGCTGTCGCACCCGCGCCGGTCTTCGAGGCGACGGATGTATCAGTAGTGTAGCCGCTTTGCACGACACGACAAAGTTTGCTTGACCTACTTGCGGCAGACAGTGCAGATGGCGACGCGTGCGAGGAGATTCGGCAGATGGGCGCGACGCAGCGGCCGCTTGTCGAGCCCACCCAGAAAGAGCTCTTGGCGAATCTCGAGCCCTTCTTCCTGACACAAATGCCTGAAGTCGCGGATCGTGCAGAGGTGGATGTTCGGCGTGTCCCACCAAGCATACGGAAGCTCGCGCGAAACAGGCATACGTCCGGCGAGACACAGCTGGGCACGCGCGCCCCAGTGCGCGAAGTTCGGAAAGCTCACGATCGCAAGCTTCCCGACGCGAGCCATCTCACGAACGATCATGCGCGGCCGACGGAGCTGCTGCAGGCTCATGCTAAGGATGACGACATCGTGCGAGCCGTCCTCGAAATCAGCGAGGCCCTCGTCGAGATCGCCATGAAAGACCGATAGACCGCGCCCTACACAAGCCTGGACAGCCTCCTGCGACAGCTCGACACCACTCCCGCGCACGCCCTTCCCCGAGACAAGCTCGGCAAGCAACTCGCCGTCGCCGCAGGCGAGATCAAGAACGGTCGCTCCCCGAGGCACGAGGCTCTCAATGAGCTTGTAGTCAAGGCGGCGCATGATCTACAGCTCGGGCGCGAACGTGCGCGCCCCGCTCGCCAGAAACGCGCTGACGACGCCCTCCATCTTCTCCCGCTCGAGAAGAAACGCATCATGGCCGTAGTGAGAAGCAACCTCGTAGTAGCTGACATGCTTGTGCGTCGCACGCAATGCTCCAACGATCTCCTTGAGTTGGTAGGGGGGATGAAGCCAGTCGCTGCTGAACGCCAGCACGAGGAATCGAGCGCGCACGTCTCTGAAGGCTTTCACGAGGCTGCCATGCTGCCGCGTAAGATCGAAGTAGTCGAGGGCTCGGGTGATGTAGAGATACGTGTTCGCATCGAAGCGTCCGGTGAATGACAGTCCCTGATGCCGGAGGTAGCTTTCTACCTCGAAGTCGGCTGAGAAGGTGAATGAATAGTCATGGATATCCCGCAAGCGGCGGCCGAACTTCTCCTGCATCGCTTCGTCGCTCAGATAGGTGATGTGCCCAACCATCCTCGCCACACTGAGCCCCTTGGATGGCGACGAACCACCATAGTAGTGACCGCCGCGCCAGTCGGGATCGGCCATGATCGCCTGACGCCCAACTTCATTGAAAGCGATGGCCTGCGTCGGTTGCCGCGCCGCCGTGGCCATCGGAACGCATAGGTGCAGACGTTGCGGATGAGCGATGGCCCACTCAAGGGCCTGCATTCCCCCCATCGAGCCGCCGACTACTGCGAGAAGCCTGTCGATGCCCAGATGGTCCACGAGCATCACCTGTGCATTCACCATGTCGGCAATGGTGATCATTGGAAAGTCGGTTCCGTAGGGCAGGCCCACCTGTGGGTTGACCGACGATGGACCGGTCGAACCGCCACAGCCGCCGATCACATTCGAACATATGACGAAGTACTTCTCCGTGTCGAGCGCTTTGCCGGGCCCGATGAGCATGTCCCACCAGCCTGGGCGCTTGTCGTCGGGAGCGTGACGACCCGCGCAGTGCGCATCGCCCGAGAGGGCATGCTCGACGAGGATGGCGTTGTCCTTGCGATCGCTAAGCGTCCCGTAGGTCTCGTAGGCAAGCGTGAACGGGAGAAGGGAGCCACCGCCCTCGAGGTTCAAGCGCTGATCGGGCGCACCGAACGTCACAGATCGTGTCTTGACGACGCCGGCCGATCCGGCATCATCGCCGAGACCAAGGGCGACATCGCCGATCTCCTTTGTGTACAGAGGTTCTTCGCTCATCACTCGCGCCCGAGGTGGATTCGATGGACAAGGACCGCCGCGTTTCATTGTACGCGCCAGTCCGGCCGAACGTCTCAGACAAGACGTCAGCGTTCGCTACCTACGCCCTGGCAAGCGCCTGATCAATGTCCGCGATGATGTCGTCCGCCGCCTCAATGCCGATCGAGAGGCGAATGAAGTCGTCCGTGACTCCAGTCGAGAGTTGCTCCTCCTGAGTGAGTTGAGAATGTGTCGTCGTAGCCGGGTGGATCACCAGACTCTTGGCATCGCCAATGTTTGCGAGATGAGAAAGGAGCTCCGTGTTCTCCACGAAGCGTCGCCCAGCCTCTCGCCCTCCCTTGATGCCGAAACCGATTATGGCGCCGTAGAGACGTCGATGATGGTACCGACGGGCGAGGGCGTGCGTTGCGTGCGACGACAATCCAGGGTAGCTCACCCAGCTCACGCGCTCGTGCGTTTCGAGGTGCTCGGCGACGCGCTGCGCATTCGTACTATGTCGCTCCATGCGCAAGTGCAGGGTCTCTAGCCCCTGCAGGAAGAGGAAGGCATTGAACGGCGACAGTGCTGCTCCAATGTCGCGGAGCAGGCTCACGCGGAGTTTGGTGATGTATGCTTGAGAGCCAAGCGCCTCGAAGAAACGCAACCCATGGTAGCTTGGGTCCGGCTCGACCAAGCCAGGGAATCTGTCGTTCTGCGCCCAGTTGAAGCGCCCAGCATCGACCACAACTCCTCCGATCGAGGTTCCGTGGCCGCCGATGAACTTGGTAGCGGAATGGACGACGAGATCCGCACCGTGCTCAATTGGCTTCACCAGATAGGGTGTAGCGAGTGTGTTGTCGATGATCAAGGGCACGCCGGCTTCGTGTGCCACGGCAGCCACCGCCTCGATATCGAGTGTGTCCAGCTTTGGATTGCCGACGGTCTCGGCGTAGATGGCCTTTGTGTTGGCTTTGATCGCTCGACGGAAGTTCTCCGGATCTGAAGGATCAATGAGATCGATCTCCACACCGAAACGCGGAAGCGTGTGAACAAAGAGGTTGTACGTTCCGCCGTAGAGACTATTCGCGCTGACGATGTGGTCGCCGGCGCCAGCAATGTTGAGAATCGCGAAGGTGATCGCCGACGATCCGGACGCGAAGGCAAGCGCACCGACTCCCCCTTCAAGCGCCGCGACGCGCTTCTCGAAGACATCGTTGGTCGGATTCATGATGCGCGTGTAGATGTTGCCGGGCCTCCGCAGGGCGAATAGGTCGGCGGCGTGCTCGGCGTCGTCAAAGACGTACGACGTGGTTTGGTAGATCGGTACAGCTCGCGAGTTGGTGGCTGAATCCGGCTCTTGGCCGGCGTGCAGGGCGAGTGTCTCGAATCCCAAGGCCAGCGCAGATGACTCACGAGTCATGGCATCTCCAATCAGATGTGATACATCGGCTCCACAACCGCGCGAGCCGCCGCTCGGGCGATGGTGGCCGTCTGCAGAATGGTTCGACGGCATTCTTCCAGCTCGTCCCAAACCGGAGCGACCAGAACCTCGGCCTGGTCGTGAGGGCGCATTCGGCCTTTGCCGCCGCATGACCCGTCGATTGTCTCGGCCACCTCGAGGAAGGTGATCGACGCCGGATCCCTCAACAGCACGTAGCCACCCCGAGCACCACGTCGACTTTCCACAAACCCACTGCGCCGAAGATCGTGCATCACCTGATCAAGGTATTTGGGGGGCACATCAGCAAAGGCGACGATTTCTCTGCCAAGCACCGGTTCCTCGGTGGGCGCCAGCGCCAAGCACACCAGTGCCTTGATGGCGTACTCACTCTTCGCCGAAAGCGACGTCATAATACCTACTTCCTACTAGGAATCAGGATATTAGGCACTTCTCCCATCGGCGTCAAGGCACGAAGCGCACACGGATGACGCGTGCGCACCGTACTCATGTAGCATGGCCACGTGCCCAAGCTCAACGACATCCTAAGGCGCGAGCTCCCCGGCCTCGAGGAGGCCGCTCCCCTCGCTCCGTGCTCCGCCTACGGCGTGGGCGGACCCGCAGAGTACCTCTTTCGCGCGGCAACGACGAACGCCCTCGTGCACGCCGTGAGAACCGCGCGGGAGCACGGCGTCCCGCTCACCGTGCTCGGAAGAGGAACCAACGTCCTCATCTCCGACGCGGGCATCGATGGGCTGACGGTCTTGGTGCGCTCCATCGCCTGGGCGTCTGACGGAAGGACTCTACGCGCTGAGGCCGGCGTCGAACTCCCGTCGCTCGTCTTGGATCTCGCGGCGCGCGGGCTCGCCGGCCTGGAGTTCGCCGGCAACATACCGGGGTCGATTGGCGGTGCCGTCGTCGGCAATGCCGGCGCCTACGGCCGGTCGGTCAGCGACACGCTCGTGAGCGTGCACTACATGGACGGCCGCACCGAGCACGTGAGGCCCGCCGAGGAACTAGAGTTCGGCTATCGAGAAAGCATCTTCAAGAAGCGCCCGGATCTCGTGGTGCTGTCGGCAACATTCCAGCTGCATCACGGCAATGCGGAGGCGCTGCTCGCCGAAGTGGCTGCCGACGCAGAGCTCCGCCGCAGCAAGCACCCGCTGGATGTCAGCAGTTGCGGGAGCTTCTTCAAGAATCCATCACGGGAGTTGCCGGCAGCCCGCTTGATCGAGGACGCCGGACTCAAGGGGTTCAGCTTCGGCAAGGCACAGGTGAGCCCCAAGCACGCCAACTTCCTCGTGGCTCTTCCCGGCGCCACGGCAGCGGACATTGACGCCCTCGCCTCCGAGGTCAAGCGCCGAGTCTTCGCCTACAGCCGTTACGAGCTCATCGAGGAGGTGCGGCGCCTCGGGCGCGAGTGAGACACCGCGCTATACTCACGATCGCCGCTGTCGTGAACGTCGCCGACCGCGGCCGCGTCTCTCAGTCTGTAACGGGAGGAAGAGATAGAGGACCTGCCGCACGACCTCGCAGATCGGCTCGCCAACGGCGAGCCCGAGGCGCGCGTCGAGTTCTTCCGCCGCTACGCGCCTCAGGCGCGTCGAATTCTCTTCCTACAAGGTTACTGCGACGAGGTCGACGACGCCGTGCAAGATGTGTTCATCAAGGTCTTTCGCGCCAAGATACCGCCCCATGCAACCCTGCTGCCGTGGTTCTACCGCATCATTCTCAATACCGGTCGCGATCATGGGCGGCGGCGGCGATCCCGTCTTGGCCTCGTCGAGAGACTGCAGCGTGTGGCGCCCGAGACTGTCGACTACGGCCCGACGACACCCGTGGATCCGGCGCTCGTGGAGGCCGTAGCGGCACTTCCGCCCGAGCTACGCGAATGTGTCGCCTTGCGCTTCTTCGCCGATCTCGCACTCGACGAGATCGCGACCGCGCAACACGTCCCTGTAGGTACAGTGAAGTCACGTCTCCACACCGCCATGAAACGCCTCCGAGCTTCCTTGATCGCGGCAGGATACGGTCATGACTGATCCGACGCCACGCACCGGCGCACAGACGCCAGAGCCCGATGAGGACCGACTCCTGGCGCGTGCCCTTGGCCTCGAAGACGATTCTTCGCCCTCGCAGAACGACGACGAATCGAGTCTGGAACTCGAGTCAGTCGATGCCGACGTCGCCGCGATAGTCGCGGGGATACGACGCATCGTTCCTGCGCCTGACGCCGACTACACAGACCTTGATGACGAGCGTTGGCGCTACCTGCGCGACGAGCTCTCGCGCGCGGAACGCCGACCACGCAGAGATCGAGCGACACCCCAGCGCGTCGTTCGCTGGCTACGCCTAGTGGCACCCGTCGCTGCGGCAATCGCCGTTCTCGCCGTCGGCGCGAGTGTCCTCACACGTGACAACACTGGTGTGGGCAACTCCACCGAGACCCTCGTAGAGCGCGAGGTGAAGAGGGCCCCCAGTTCGGCGGAGGATGCCACTGGAAGACTATCCGGCTCACCGGCAAGCTTTCTTGACGCCGGTCAAACCGAGACGTACGGAGTCGTACTCGTCGTGCGCGCGCGGACCGTGCACAATGGCGCGCAGCGCTTCGACGTAGTTCGCGTATTGCGTGGAGAGGCGCCGGATGGCCTAAGCCTGGGAATTGTAACGGCGTCCGCTGAACCCGGCTCGCTTAACGTCCTGTGCCTCACGCCCGACGACGCTCCGATCGAGCCCGGCAGCACGTCTTCGCCGCAACCGGCAACCGACGCGACCTCAACCGCGGGGCCGAGTCCTTCGCCATCGCGTCTGAAGGAGGCGGCCGGCAGCACTTCGCTGGTCTTCGACGAAGCAGGGAAGACCGCCCTGCTCATACCACTCCCCGCAGACGTGAATCCAGACGACATCGTCCTGCCGTAGCCGCGTGCGCAAGACCACTCAATCGAGAACTGCGCTGGTATGATCGCAGCGTCCAACGACGAGCGACGCGACGATACGGAGCACCCAGCGAACACTACCCGCCAGCGCTACTTCAGCGACGCGAAGCCGATTCTCTTGCGACTCATCGACCCGCGCGGCCTCCGCATTCTCGACCTGGGCTGTGGAGGTGGCCACAACGGCGCCCTCCTCCGGCGCGCCGGCGCACGCTCGGTAGCCGGAGTCGAACGAGACGCCGACGCGTGCGCAATGGCGCGCGCCAACCTAGACGTCGTCGCGCAGTGCGACCTCGCCGAGTTCGATCCGACAGTCTTCGGCCCGGAGCCGTTCGACGCATTACTGGCAAGCGATGTCCTCGAGCATCTTCATGACCCCGAAATCGTGCTCGAGCGTGCCCTCCGACAGCTCAAACCTGGGGGGCTGGTGGTCGCATCGATTCCGAATGTGGCGCACGTCGTCGTCTTCTTGAATCTCCTGCGGAAGCGGTGGCCACGCCGCGATTCCGGCATATTCGACCGCACTCACGTCCGCTTCTTCGCCAAGCACGACATGATCGCGCTGCTCGAGCAACAAGGTCTTCTCGTCGAACGCGTCGTTCCGTACTACACTCGCTACCGCACGATTCGCCTGGCATGTCTCGTCCTTTCTCTGTATGTCTTCCGAGATTTCTGGGCGCGACAATTCCTGCTGGTGGCCCGAAAGCCCGCGGCCGCTTCCCCATCAGACCCAAGGAGAGACGATTGAGCACACTGCTGTCCGGCAAGAGCTTCCTCGTCATGGGAGCGGCAAACCCCCGCTCCATCGCTTGGGCGGTCGCGCTTGCCATCCAGCGCCATGGCGGCAGCGTCGCGCTCACCTATCAGGCGGAACGCCTTCAGCGACGGGTTAATGCACTTGCAGAGGAACTCGGCGGCGCGCCCATGATCCAATGCGACGTAGGCGACGATGCCGCCGTGCGCAGAGCGTTCGACGAAGTGGCCACATTCACGCCGGTCCTCAACGGTCTCGTCCATAGCATCGCCTGGGCGCCGGCGCATGATCTCCAAGGCAGCTTCGTCGAAACCACTCGCGAGGGATTCGCCAGCGCCAACGACGTCAGCTCATACTCCCTGATTGCCGTCACGAGGGAGGCTCGACGACTGATGACGGAGGGCGGATCCGTGGTCACTATGACGTACGCCGGCTCGCAACGCGTGGTGCCGAACTACAACGTCATGGGGCCGGCCAAGGCCTCACTCGAGAGCGCGGTGCGATACCTCGCTGCAGATCTCGGGCCGAGCGGAATCCGCGTCAACGCTGTCTCCGCCGGCCCTATCGCCACCGTGGCGGCGCGCACCATCAAGGACTTCGACGGCATGCTGGATCTCCTCGCCAGCCACACTCCCCTGCGACGGAACGTGACTGCCGAAGAGGTAGCGGACGCCACGGTCTTCCTCCTCAGCGGTCTCGCCCGCGCGGTAACCGGCGAAGTGCTCCATGTCGATTCCGGAGCTCACGCCACAGTCTAGCGTGACTCGGCAGATGGCGCAGTTTCGACAACGTGTTTGTCACGACCCTGACACCGACTGGATTCGGTGATGCAGACCATTGGGTACTAGGCGAGGAAGACCCGTCTGCGCCCAGGAAGCCGAAGTCTCGATCTGACGTTGGCGGCAACGACCGCAACAGAAAGGAGCCAATCGTGACACGGGAGTTTCCCGAAACCCCCAATTACTCCTCGGCCTTCAGTTTCGCGATCGAGGTTGAGCGCGCCTGTGCCGATCTGGCAGCGGCAGCCGGCGTGCTGGCACCCGACGACGTGTGGCAAGCCAAACTCGAGGAACTCGTATGCACTCACGACGACCGCGTCGCGAAGCTCTCCGACAAACGCGGCACGGGGCAGGCACACTCGCGGGCGCTTGATGGCCGAAACTATCTCAGCACCCTGACAGCAGAACCGGAGATCTCGTGGCCGGCGGCGGTCAGACAACTCGCCCTAGCCGAAGAAGACGCCGCCCGTTACCACGAAGCGTTTGCGAGCGCATACGCAGATGCACTCGGCGACGCGGCTAATCTCTTCAAGAAGACGGCGCAACAGGAGCGCACAGCGGCGCAGGAGTTGCGTGCGATGCTCGACTAGGGAGTGGGCAGTTGCCCGAGAGCAGCACGGAGCTCGGCGATGTCGTGATAGAAGCGTACGCCGGCAGGAGCAAGCTGCGCGGTCGCACCCGTGAAGTCAGCGGCGACCAAGTCGTCGGCGACCCAGACATGCTTGCCCAAAGCCAACGCATGGAGCGCTGCAGAGATGTTGCGCTCGTTGCCATGACTCACCGGTACCGCTGTGACGACGATGGTATCCGCACCCGCGATCAGAGACAGGTTCTCGGCGTGAGCTTCGTCGCTGATCGCTGAGAAGGGCGCCTCAACCGCCATCGGCAGGCCAAGTTCGCGACCAGTATCTTCATCACTGTCGAGAGCATTCAAGACGCCGGCCGAGACGTCCCAGCCGGCGTCAACCAGTTCGCGCATCAAGCCGGATCCTGTACCGCCGCCGCAGATCACGTGGATTCGACCGAGGCGACGACCGCGGCGTCGTGGCGAGAACGTAAGGTAAGTACGCCCGGCATGGCGATGCAGGAATGCCCGCACACCGTAGACCGCCTCCACAATTTCGGGCCGCAGCACGTCGTTCGGTGGGCCAAAGGCCGCCACCTCCCCCTCGGACAGCACGAGTAGGCTCTCGAAGTAGTGCAGCGCGAGATTGAGGTCATGAAGGACACAGATCACCGTAAGACCGTCACGGTTCAAGTCTCTGAGAAGGTCGAACAGCCGCAGTTGGTGCGACACGTCGAGAGCCGAGGCTGGCTCATCAAGCAGGAGGATCGGCGCCTCCTGCATGAGTGCCTGGGCGAGCACCACGAGTTGTTTCTCTCCACCGGAGAGCTCGGAGAAGGCGCGCTCAGCGAGATGCCCCACACCCAGCCTGGAGAGAGTGCTCGCCGCGTCTTGGGTCGCAGCACCCTTGTCGCGACAATAGGCGCCCATCTCCACCACCTCACGAACCGAGAGTGCGAAGTCGAGGGCGAAGTGCTGGGGAACGAGAGCCACTTCGCGCGCCATCTCACGCCGGCGGAACTCCTGCGTGCTTCTGCCGCGAATCATGACCTCGCCTGACGTCGGTCGCTGCACTCCGTCAATCAAGTCGAGGAGCGTGCTCTTACCGCTGCCGTTCGGCCCCACGACCCCGACGAAGCCTCCGGCCGCCACGTCAAAAGCGATGCGCTTGAGCACGGGGCGCTCGTCGTACGCAAAGCCGAGCTCGCGAGCAGAGACAAGCGGTGGTGGAGCGTGATTCATTGACGTCCTTGACGTCCTCGACGCAGAAGATAGATGAAGAGCGGCGCCCCGACGAACGTTGTCACCACGCCCACAGGAACCTCAGCAGGAGCAACAATGGTCCGCGATAGAAGATCCGCAACCCCCATGAGCGCCGCGCCACCAAGTAGCGCAATAGGCAAGAGCCGGCGATGGGCAGGACCGACAAGCAGACGCACGACGTGCGGAACCACCAACCCCACGAAGCCAATCACGCCGGAAACGCTGACCGAGATCGCGGTGAGCGCCGCTGCAGCAATCAAGAGAATCCGTTTCGCGCGCTCGACTTCGACACCTAACTCGAGCGCGCGCTTCTCGCCCTGAAGCATGATGTCCATCTCGCCCGTGAAGAAGAGCGGAACGAGCATGAATGGGAGAGCCAGCAGGCCAATCTTGACTTCCTCCCAGCCGCGCCCACTGAAGCTCCCCAGCAGCCAGTAGACGATGGCATGCATGTCCTCTCCAGCGCGAATCATGACGACGCTGACCACCGCCGTGACGAGATACGAGATGGTGACGCCAGCGAGCAGGAGCACGAAGATGTCGATCCTCCCACGACGACGCGCCGCCACCCAGACGAGAGCAAGACTGCCGAACCCGCCGGACAGGGCCAGCATGGTCACCCATGGAAAGGGCGCGAGACTAAGAGCAATGCCGATGGTGGCGCCGAGGGCAGCTCCGGACGATACGCCGGTCACGTATGGATCCGTGAGAGGGTTGAGAAACAAGTCCTGGAGTATGACGCCGGCGACAGATAGCGCCGCGCCCACCAGGAATGCAAGCAGAACACGCGGCAATCGGATCTGCCAGAAGATAACACCACCCGGCTCGCTCGTACCCGGCCCCGCCCCCGCATATTCGACCAGTCGGTCGAGCGGGAGCGAAGCCGGGCCGAAAGCGAGCGAGACGAGAAGGCACGCACCCGATATGAGGAGCGCCACGACGATGCCGCGGCGCGCCACGCTGCGCGCCCGCTGACTCACGGCGTGGCGAAAGCCTCGGGATGGATCATCGTCGCCATTTCGGTTAGACCCTGAGCCAACCGCGGGCCGGGACGAGCGATGATGTTGTCTTCGATCACATACACGCGGTCGTTCTTCACGGCGCTGAGATCCGCGTAGCCGGATCTCTTGACGATGTCTTGAGGCTCGCCCATAGATCCCGACATGGCGATGTACACAGCGGGGTCCTCTTCGATCAGCACCTCGGTGCTGAAGTTGGGGAATCCCTCACCTGCGGTGGCGCCCAGGTTCGTCCCGCCGGCAAGAGTAACGATATCGTCGATGAACGAGCCGCTCCCCGCCGTCATCAGCGGCTGCGAGTAGATCTCGATGAATGTCGTCGGACGTTCGAGGGCGCCGACTTTGGCCACAACGTCGGCCTTGGCCGTCTCCATGTTCTCGACAACTGCGCCCGCTTGATCCTCGACTCCCAAGAGCTGCCCGAGCTCACCAATGTCGCTGATGACGCCGTCGTATGTTGTTGGATCGACCACGTAGACCGCGACTCCGAGCTTGGTCAGCTTGTTGCGCAAACCGTCTTGGATGCCACCCGAGGCAAGCACCAGGTCCGGCTCGAGCGCGATGATCTTCTCGACGCTCGGGTTGGAGAAGTCACCGATCTTCGGCAATGCCTTCGCCTCTTCCGGGTAGTCGTCGTACGATGTGCCGGCGACCATCTTGTCGCCGGCGCCGATGGCGAAGGCGATCTCGGTGTTCGCCGGCGCAAGGCTCACAACCTTTTGCGCCGGAGCAGCAAGGGAGACCTCCTCGCCGGCGTCGTCCACGACGCTCAGCGGACCGGCGGATTCTGATGGTGATGGCGACGCGTTCCCAGCGGTGCCCTCGCCTCCACAGGCGGCAGTGACGAGAACGAGCGCAAGGACGGCAACTGCCAGCGCAAGGCGCGCCGCAACGCGCATTGCACCGGCGCGATGGTCGTGTGTGTTGGACATTCCGGCTACGAGTCCTTTCTCAGATCGTTGTTTGGGACGGTGCGATATACGAAAGCACGTAGTGCCCGTCGCGCTCCTCGTATCCGCTCCACGCGAGAGCGATGGAACAGCCAAACAGAGGCGCAAAGGTCACGACAGTGTGAAACTCACCTTCCTCACCGCAGATGTCGACTCCGGCAGCCGCCAGATCGGCGACAACTCCGGGTGAGAGACGTCGCCCCAGGAAGGTGGCATCGAGTCGACCAGCATCCACCGCAACGATCGTGGCCTCCACACCGTGCGCAAGAAGCTCATCGACGATCGCGGCACGGGGCGCCTGCCACAGCGGCAAGTAGGCGCGAAGCCCGACCCGAGCGCAAACGCCGTCGACCCACTCGCGATGCTCCTCCAGATCGATGTCGCCAAACACTCCGGCCTCCACTCCAATCGCACGCAGAGATCGCAGAGCTTCAAGAAATGTGCCCTCGTAGTCGTTCCACGTCGTGGCGTGAGTGACGAGCGGCACGTGCAGCGCAGACGCCTGCGCTTCCAGCGTGGCCAGTGGCAGTCCGTGGCCACGACTACAGCGCCCATCCTCGTGCAACATGCAGAGAAGCGCAGCCGGACGTCCGCCGGCAGCAACAGCCCTCTGCAGAGCCAAGTACGCATCCTTGCCGCCGCTCCACGAACACACGAAGAGCCGGCCGTCCAGACTCGTCAGGTCTGAGGGTCGCCCGGCATCCTTACTCCGACCCCGACAAGACTCACGCAGGCCCTCACTCATCTCGACTCATCTCTCGAACCGCCCGACAGGACGGGCAAATGCCATAGATCTCCAGATGGTGCCCGTAGATCGCGAAACCGGTTTCGCGTGCCAGCCTCGCTTCAAGATCGGCAACGTCGCCATTCCCGTCAAAACGGACGACGCGCCGGCAGACTCCGCAGATCAGCGGGTGGCTATGTCCGAGCGGCGGCGCCGTGAAGCAGATCTCCCCGCGACGGTCCTGCACGCGAGCGAGAAGACCGAGATCCGAGAGCAGCGTGACCGTCCGATAGACAGTCGCCTGACCCACTCCGTCGTCGCGCAACGCATCAGCAGTCTCGCCGATCGTGGCTGCCCGGTCACCACGAGCAAAGAACTCCCAAATGAGCCGGCGCTGTCGCGTGAAGGGAATGCCCTTCTCACGAAAGACGGCTGAGATCTCCGTGGATCCGGCATCGCCGGGATTCGCCGCAGTCCCCGCTCGAACGTCATCAATATGAGAAGCATTCTCATCCACGGATGAGAGACAGTATCAACCGTGATTCACGCCGTCAACCGCGCTCATGCCTGAGTCTCAACACCCCAGAGACAGGCCTACGATCTCCTGTAGCTGCCGGAGATCCAGATGCTCCTCAACATGGTCTGCGAAACGGTCGATCTGATCGAAATGAACCCGCCGAGCACCGCACGAAGAGAGGCCGGCAGCAGTACGTAGCGACTCAACCAGCGCCACGCGAAGTTCCGGAAGATCGAACAGGCCGTGCACATATGTTCCGCAGACAAGGCCTTCACCAGGCGCTGTCCCCGCGGAGCACGCTCCCTCCTCGGTGACGGTACCGTCAGGCCAGCTCATGCGCAGAAGCGGCCGTGCACGATCACCGAGCACCGTGCGACCCATGTGGATCTCGTATCCAGAGAAGAGCATGCCTGATTCGCCCAACGGGGTGCCGGCCAGCACTTCCCCCGTCACCGCCGTCGTCCGCTTCGTCGCCGCGAACGTCGTCTCCACGTCCAGCAATCCCAGCCCGGCGACCTCTGCGCGCTCTGATTCAATTCCATCCGGATCACGGAGCGCGTTGCCAAGCATCTGATACCCCCCGCAGATGCCGATGACGGACTTCCCGCGCGCCACTGCTGTCGATAGAGCAACGTCCAAACCGACCGCTCTGATCCAGCTGAGATCGGCCACGGTACTCTTGGTCCCCGGCACGCAGATCAAGTCGGCGGCGAGAAGATCGCCCGGCGCCACCGCGAACCGCACCTCGATGTCCGGCTCATCGGCGAGAGCGGCGAAGTCGGTGAAGTTGCTCATGTACGGCAGGCGGAGGATTGCCACCGTTACGTCACGCTTGCCAGAGCTGCGTGCGAAGCGCTCGAGCCCCACGCTGTCTTCCTCGTCGCCCCGCCAGGCATCGAGCACGGGGAGTACACCGAGAGTCGGTACGCCGGTACGCTCCGTCAAGAGGCGCAGCCCACTCGCAAGGAGCCGTTCTTCGCCGCGAAAGCGATTGATCACAAAGGCTCGAATCAGCCTTCTCTCGTCTTCGGTGAACAGCTCCATATGGCCGACAAGCGCAGCGAACACACCACCGCGGTCGATATCGCCAACGAGGAGCACTGGACAGCCAATCTCCCGAGCCACTCGCAGATTGGCGATGTCGTGCTCACGCAAGTTGATCTCGGCCGCGCTCCCGGCGCCTTCGATGATCACCAGGTCGTTTGTTGTTCTGAGATGCGCCAGAGAGGCAAGGATCAACGGCCAGAGTTCCGCCTGGTACTCCTGGTACTCCTGTACCCGCATGTGCCCAACGGGACGTCCGCGCACAATGACCTGACTGCGCCCGTCCGCGTGCGGTTTGAGAAGCACGGGATTCATGTCGACGCACGGCTCCACGCCGGCCGCGGCAGCCTGGTACATCTGGCCGCGTCCGATCTCACCGCCGCCTGGCGTAACGCCCGAGTTGAGAGCCATGTTCTGCGCCTTGAACGGCGAGACTCGATAGCCTTGGCGCGCGAACAGCCGACACAGAGCCGCAACGAGAACGGTTTTGCCGACGTGGGAGGCGGTGCCCACACACATTAGTGCCGGGCATAGTTCTCCGGATGCGTGCGTGACGGCGGCTGGCGTCACGGCAACCGCTTCATGGAGTCGCTGCCTCGTCCCACGCGGCGAGCAGCGCATCGTTCTGCGACGGCAACCGTGGGCTCAGCCGAACGTACTCGGGAAGGCCAAACGAAGAGCAATCTCGCACGAGAAAGCCACGCCGGAGCAATTTCATACGTACCTCCGTGGCGTCCGAGACACGAACGAGGAAGAACCCCGCCCACGTAGGCTCCGTCGCCCATCCACGCCGCTGCAGCGCCGTCATCAGGCGATCTCTCTCACTACGGAGCAGAGCGAGCGAGCGCTCATGATGGTCCGTATCCGCGAGCGCCGCGAGTCCGGCCGATTGGGCGCACGCGTTGACGCTCCAGGGAGGCGCCGCGGCACGAAGCGCGGCGGCAGTGCTCTCCTCCGCCAAGCAGTAGCCGAGACGAAGACCGGCCAGTCCCCAGGACTTCGTCAGCGAGCGCAAGACGATGAGGTTGCCGGCCGCGAGCGATCCCTGCGTCCACTGCGGCTCATCCAGCAGGTCGCAGTATGCCTCGTCGAGAACGAACAGGGTGCGCGGGTGATCGTGCACCAGCCGCACCAGACGCCCCGGCGCGATGACACCCCCCGTAGGGTTGTTCGGCGAGCAGATCCAGCACAAGCGCACCAGTTCGCCGGCAAGGATCCGAGCGAGCATCGCCTCGTCGTGGCAGAACCCGCTCCCCGAACCAAAATGGGTTGGCCGCACCTCGTGAAACTGAGCCCCGCAAAGCAGCGTCGCGACCTCATATTCACCGAAGGAAGGGCCTAGTGCCACCGCGTGCTGCCCAGGGGCGAGCGCAAGCTGCGCGATCAGCCTGATGAGCTCGGTACTCCCGTTCCCGGCGACAACCGAGGGCGACGGCACATCCACGACTCGTGCGATCGCCTCACAAAGTGCGCCGGCACAACGGTCGGGATAGGCGTCGACCACTGCCGTCGCGACGGCCGCCGCGACGGCCGGAGCGGCGCCCAGTGGCGATTGATTCGAGCTGAAGTCGATAACCGCTGCGGGATCGCCGCCTTCTGCGCGCAGAGCCTTGGGCTCCACGGCGCCGTGCACGGCGGAAGCCACCCTGCGCAGCACGTCAGCCTCCTGCAGCCCAGGCAACGATGGCGGCAACCGCTGCAGCAGCAACTATGACGATGCCGCCCGCGGTCCAGACCAGCGCCGCCGCCTCCCTGATGATGCCTGCGGTCAGCGGTCTATCCGGCCAGCCAACGGCGTACGAGCCCGGACGCGAGAGCCGCACCCTCAGCGCACCGGCCATCGGCGCGATCGTCCACAGCTTGTTGGGGCTGGTCGACAGGTGCCGATGTCGGCGCAGCGTCGTCCAAGCATGCTGCGCCGTGCCGTGCAGCGAGGCGAGTAGCACGAGCAAGAGTCCCGTAAGGCGCGCCGGGATCCAGTTGACGACGTCATCCAGGCGCGCTGCCGCCTTGCCAACGTACTCGTAGTCGCCCCGGTAGCCCACCATTGCGTCCATCGTGTTTATCGAGCGATACACGAGGGCCCCCGGCAGCCCAAGAACGGCGAAGGCGAGAAGTGGTGCTACGACGCTGTCAACCAGGTTCTCCGCCAGCGATTCGACCGTCGCCGAAACGATCAGCGGTGCGTCCAAGTCGCGGTCACGACTGACGAGAGCGGCCAGATCTACGCGCGCACGCACAAGATCTACAGCGAGATCGCGCCGGACGTCGTGCGCCGCCGCCACCAGTCCTCTCAGAGAGAAGGTCGTCTTGAGGACTACTCCGCCGACTAGCGCAGCAAGGGGAGCGGGCAACCACGCGAGCACAAAGAGAAGCCCGACGCCAACCAGAGCGCTCAAGACCACGAGCACCGCCACAATGAGAGCGCCGTAGACGATCTCCAGTCTGGGTTTCCCGCGTGGACGTCGCGCGTCAAGCGCTCCGATGATCCGCCCCATCCACACCACAGGATGGAAGGCAGGATGGGGTTCCCCGAGGACAATGTCGATTGCTGCCGCGATTAGCACCATCGCCAGCGCCACAGGCCAGCCGTGTGGAAACAGCGTCATTTGTAGCGGCCAGTCCGACGCACGCTCCGCGTGGGGAACGCCTCGAGATGGCCGATCTCATTCACGAAACGCACATTCACCCACCCGTGCGACCACTCAAGCAACGATAGACCACCATGCGTCGTCGTCAACGCCCACCATCTGTCGACCCGCACGCCCAAGAAGTGATTAAGGATGGCGCGAATGGGACCGTCGTGAGCGACTACGCATGCGGCTGCCGATGCTTCGGAGCACTGCAGCGCGCCCAGAGGGACCGACGCGCCACAATCACCTTGCTGAGCGGCCTCCTTGCCTCCGTGCCGCACGACGATCTCGTGGACTGCGGCGAGCACACGCTCCTGCATCTGGGCGACCGACTCCCCCCCGGGCATCGGCGTGTGAAGGGGATCAACGATCATCGCAGCATTGAGATCTTCGTCGGCCAAGTACTCGTCCCACGAACGACCTTCATAGCTGCCGAGCGACAACTCACGCAAGCGTGAGTCATTGACAGGGACTGCGCTTGAGCCGGCCCGGCCCTCAGAAGAGGTACCCGCCCACATCCGCGCGATGTGCTGCGCAGTCTCCCTAGCCCGAACGAGATCACTGCAGTACACGGGCATCGGCCCGAGAGGCGCCAGCCGCGCGGCGACGGCGCGCGCCTGAGATGCGCCCGCCCTCGTGAGGGGATGATCACTGTGACCCAGCAGATTACCGGGCGTGTTGCCGGTCGAGGCGCCATGCCTCACAAGGTACAGCTTCACGTCGTCTCCCGCATCAGCGCCGACACTCGATCTTACCGAGCGAGCGCGCTGCCGACTACCAGGGCGGCGACCTCGACGATCTCTATGCTCATGCCGTACAGATCGCCGGTTAGGCCGCCTAGCCGCCGCGCCGCCAGCGACAGCACACCAAAGGCCACCGCCATCGAGACCGCGGCGATAGCGGGGCCCACAAAGACGCCCGTCGGCGTATCGAGTGATGCGCCAAGGCCTGAAACGAGAATCAGAATGACAGCAAGGAACGCGAGATCGAGAATGACCGGCCCCAGGCTGCGCTCCTGGGTGAATCCCCGCCCGGTGCCGTTCGAACGAGCGTACGGCCATATGTACACAGCAAGCGCGGGAAGCGACCGAGCCGCCGCCCAGCCAACGAGCAACGGCACGGCGGCAGTGGCGCCCGACAGACTCCCCAGGGCGGCGACCTTGAGGACAATGCAGAAGACGGCGGCGCCGACACCCATCGCCCCCACACGGCTATCCTTCATGATCTCGAGAGCGCGCTCGCGTGAGGCGCCGCTGAGTAGGCCATCGGCAGCATCCATCAATCCATCCAGATGGAGGCCTCGCGCAACCACCTCCAGCGCCAGGACAACAACTGCCGCCGCAACAAGAGACGGCAAGACGACCAGCGCGGCGGCGAATAGGACTACGGCAAACGCACCCATCACCAGACCAACAACCGGATACCACGCCATGCTGCGCCACAGCTCAGACGGCGATGCCTCCCCCTCAATGGGCAGCGGAATGCCCGTGAGAAAGGTGACCGCCAATGCAAGGTGACGAGAGACCCGGCGCAGGCCACGGGACTGCATGAGACCGTTCGCGCTACCTTCCCAGTTCGGCGTCGGCGAGCGAAGGATCGCCGGCAACCCCAGCGCTCTCGAACGTCGCCATGTCAGAAAGGATGCGGGCGGCCACCTCGATGATGCTCATCGCCAATGCCGCGCCCGTGCCCTCACCGAGTCGCATTTGCATGTCGAAGAGCGGCGTGAGACCAAGCTCATCCAGCACCACTTGGTGCCCAATCTCGATGCTGACGTGACTGGGCAGCACGTAGTCGACACAATCATGACAGAGCCGCACTGCAGCGAGCGCCGCCGCGGCGCTGATGAACCCGTCCATGACGACCGGCACGCGCCTCGCAGCACCACCGAGGAAGACGCCTACCATGGCCGCAATCTCGAGTCCGCCGACTTTGGCAAGCACGTCGATTGGGTCACTTCGATCCGGCCGGTTCACAGCCAGCGCCCGATCAATCACCGCCACCTTGGCCGGCAGAGCGTCTGCAGTAATACCGGTGCCGCGTCCTGTGACCTTCGCCACCGGTTCACCCGTCAGCGCTGCGATCACAGCCGAGGCTGCCGTTGTGTTGCCAATGCCCATCTCGCCGGTCGCAACGATATCGAGGCCATGGTTCGCCTCTTCTTCTACGACACCGATACCAACCTCCACCGCCTTGAGGCACTCGCTGCGCGACATCGCCGGACCCTTCGCCATATTGGCCGTACCCATGCGGATCTTACGATGGCGGACTCCTGTCGCAGCACTGAGATCGGCGTTGACACCGACATCAGTCACGATAACCCGAGCTCCCACATGACGGCCGATGACGTTGATGGCCGCCCCGCCAGCAGCAAAGTTCTGCACCATCGCCGGCGTCACCTCGGCCGGGAAAGCGCTCACGCCCTCGGCCGTCACACCGTGGTCCGCCGCCATGACGGCGATCGCCTTATGCTCTATGCGCGGCGGCATCGACCCCTCGATCCCAGCCAGTTGAATGGAGAGCGCCTCCAGTCTGCCAAGCGCCTTTGGAGGTTTTGTCAACTGCATTTGCCGAGCTTCCGCAGCACGCATGGCATCGGCGTCTAGCGGCCGAATGCGCTCAATAGTTTCGTCCAGCAACGTCATTGACTACTCCTCGACTACAGCGATTGATGGTCGGCCGCAAGGGCCGTGAGATCGAGCGCAAGTCCTGCGACGAGAAGGAGGACTTGATCCGCAGCAGCCGCGAGACGTTGATTCGTCCAGCCCAACTGGTCGCGATAGAGCCGCGCAAGCGGATACTCGGGGACAACCCCCAGGCCGACTTCGTTGGTCACGGCGACCAGCGTGGCGCCGGTTTCGTCAAGCGCGACGAGCAATTCGCCGACACCCGCGGCAACTCGCTGCGCTGCGCTCTCTTCTTGAGCATGCGTAAGCAGCGACTTGTCGTAGTTGAAGTCGTCTCCGGGGTCCGTGCCGCCGAGATCGCCGCTGGCAAAGATGAGGTTGCTCACCCAGAAGGTCACGCAGTCCAGCAGAAACACCGCGGCCGCGCCGGTTTCGGCGTTTCCGCGAACAGCATCCGCCACGGCCAATGGACACTCGACGGTACGCCAATCGGCGGGTCTCGCGGCACGATGTGCTGCTACCCGAGCAGTCATCTCAGCGTCGTTGGCCTCAGAGGTAGCGACATAGACTACCCCGCGCCATGTGAAGTCCGACGAGGCGCGCTCCGCAGCCAACCGTGCCGCCAGCCGCTCCGCGTAAGTGCTCTTGCCGCTACGCGCGCCGCCCGTGACAAGAATGAGTCGACCTCGACGTGCCACCGCAGTCCTCCCTCGAGGCCCCTGTGCGATGCTCCCTTAGCGACGGTGTCCTGGCTCGCGCTTCATCCTACTGGCCGCGCCTTCCCGCCCGTGGGGGCAGTGGCTTTCTCGCGGCGATCGTCCGCGCTCACAGTTGCGGGGCAGCGCCGGCATCGACCGGCTTCCCGACAGCTCAGAGACTTGCCGTGAGAGGCTACGCCGCGGAGCCGGCCACGTCAATCGTCGCACCTGTGGCTGCCGCGACTCCGGCTATACTGACTCCAATGCCGACTGACGCCGCCGAGATGATGGCCGACCTGCGCGCCGCCGAGCTCTTCGCCCGCCTCGACGACGATCAGCTCGCACAAGTCGCTCGCATCGCCCGTCGCGTCGACGCTCCCGCAGACAGCACGCTCTTCTTGAGTGGCGATCCCGCGCTGGCCTTCTACCTACTCGCGGACGGCCGTGTCAAGGTGTACAAGCTGCTGCCCCATGGACGCACGGCGACGATCCGCCACGTCAGATCACGGCAGACGTTCGCCGAAGCCGCGCTCTTCCGAGACACCTACCCATCGTGCGCGGAGACGATGAGCCCGTGCCGCCTCTACTCCTTTGACACACGCCGCTTTCTCGACCTCCTGCTGACCCAACCGCAGATCGCCGTCAATCTCCTCGAGGCCATGGCAGAACTCCTCGCTCTCTTGAACCGACGCGTAGAAGAACTCCTGCTGCCCGTACCGGCGCGCCTGGCACGCTACCTGCTCACTCTCGCCGACGAACAGGCCGTCACAAATGGACCAGTACGCCTGCCGACGAGCAAACGAGAACTTGCGGCGCGCCTCGGAACCGTGCCCGAGACGTTAAGCCGAACACTGGATCGCCTCAAACGTGGCGGAGTACTGCGTGCGGGAGACGACAACGCGATCGAGATAGTTGATGTGGCGAAGCTGCGACGCTTGGCGCAAGAGTAGCGCCGCAAGACCAGACCGCTAGACTAGACTGTTGAAAACCTCCTGTACCCCAGCCTCGACGTCGACCGGCTGACGACCGTAGCTCAAGTACTTCTCCCCAAATGCCGGAAGGTCGCGGATGAGGAGCGTCCCGAGAGCAATCGGACCGGTCGGCGACGCATAGTCCCACTCCCGTATTCGCGCCAACGACTGCGTTTCGTCGCGCGGATCGAAACCTTCTGACTCCTCATACACGCGCGCGTTGTAGTTGGCGTACATATTGCGGAACGTCGCGCACACCTGGAGGGTGTCGACGAGACTGAAGCCAGGATGTGTAAGTGCCTCACGGTACAGCCGCTTGAGGAGCTCGATGCCATGCGTGTAGCCGCGACCGAGCCATGACGCCCCACATACGTGGAGCAGTTCGAGGGGATTGAGTGGCAGCGTCTCGCTGCCGAATGGCGTCGAACGACCGGCGAATCCCGGTGGCGTCATGGGCCCAGCTTGCCCTACCGTCAGCGCGTAGACGCCGTTGTTGTGCACAATGACGGTGAGGTCGACGTTGCGCCGTGCTGCGAACACGAGATGCTCGATACCTTCCGCATAGGCGCCGCCGTCTCCGATGTGGACGAGCACCTTGAGATCGGGGTTGGCCACCTTGATACCGACCGCCGTGGCGACGGCGCGTCCATGGAGTGAGTCGAAGCTGTTTACGCCGACGTAGTCCATGATCTTCCCGCTACAGCCGATGTCCGACACGAGGACGATGTCCTCGTGTCGCCATCCGTCGGCAATCAGAGCGGCCAACACCGACTTGATGGCGTTGAGAATGCTGAAATTGCCACACCCAGGACACCAGGTGTTGATCGCCGTTGTGTCCAGCGAATTCACGCCAGAGCCTCCTCCACATGTTGTCGCAGTTCTCCAACCGCCCATGGCCGACCGTTGTAGCGACTGAGCCGTGTGTGCACAGGAAGCCCATGCTGCTCCATGAGCGTGGCGAGCTGACCAGTTGCGTTCATCTCTGCCACCGCAACACGGTCGCAAGCGACCAACGCGTCCGCCAGTTGCCGAACCGGAAACGGCCGAAGAACAACCGGTTGCACAACACGTACGCCGGCCAGCTCGCCGATCTCGCGCAGCGCGCCAGTCGGCGAGCCCCACGTCACGATCGCGCGCGATGAACGGGGGTCGCCGTACACGTTGACTAGGGAGAGACGAGCAAGCTCGTCGGCCATTGCCCGATCCTTGTGGAGCAGCTTCTCCTGCATCTGGGCGGTGAGCAGAGGATCTTCAGTGGTCAAACCCCACTCGTCGTGCGTATATGAGTTGACCTTGACGATAGCGCCCGATCGGCCAAATGGCGCGAACGGCGATATGCCGTCCTCCCGGAGCAGATAGCGCAGGTACGCCCTGCCTACCTCCGCCGCCATCGGCCTTTCATCCCAAGCTGAGTGCGACAAGCGGGGCAGAGCGGGCACGGAAGTCTCGTCGTAGCTCTGGCTGTTGTCGTTCAATGTCCGGTCGCCGAGCACGATAACAGGAAGCTGGTACTTCCACGAGAGATCCAGAGCCAAGCGGCTCCACGCAAACATCTGCTCAGCGTCTCCAGGTGCTATCACCGCACGCGGAAATTCGCCGTGACCGGCGTGCATCGCGAAGTGAAGGTCACTTTGCCCCGTGTAGGTGGGCAAACCCGTGCTCGGGCCGGTGCGCTGACCCAGCATCACGACGAGGGGCAATTCGGCCTGCCCTGCAAGACTGAGGCCCTCTGCCATGAGTGCGAAGCCCCCACCAGAAGTGCCAACAGCAACCCGTTCGCCGGCGGCGGCGTGCCCCAAGGCCATCAGGATTGCGGCTATCTCGCCCTCCGGCTGGTAGACCTTGAGCTCGAAGCGGAGCGCTTGTTCCGCGAGGAAGTGCAGCAATCCGGACGACGGCGTCATCGGGTAGCCCACGTACGCCTTCAGTCCGCCGGAGAGAAGACCCAGTCCGGCGGCCTGAAGGCCGGTCACGATCGGCAGCGACGCACCTTCCACAGGGTGCACCTTTAGCCGCTCGCCCACAGCATCGTACCCGCGGCGCGCCACCATGACATTGAGATCAGTCTGCTTCGGTTGGTGACGACGAACGACGTCTTCAAGGAGCAACCAAGGAATGCCGAGAGTCCTGCAAAGAGCGCCCAATACCGCGGCGTTGCGCATAACTGTGGGGGCACCGAGATCAGCGAGAACCGAACGCAATGCGACGCCCGCTCGGTGGCCGGCGGTGTCCGGGGGCAGACTCTCGGCCGTCACCGAATCGGCGTCGTACAGAGTCACGTGATCTCCCTTGAGACGCCACGAGTGAGCTTCAACCGTGGTTGAGTCGAGGGCGATCAGAACGTTGACGCGATCCTGGTGAGCGCCGATTCGTCGGCCATGAGCCCGAATGATGACGAACGTATGGCCGCCGCGAATAAGGGAGGGCGAATCGATGTGCTCATAGAGGCGGTAACCCAGACGATTCAGCAGATAGGCAATCATTCTGCCGGCCTCGGCGATACCGTCACCCGCCTTGCCTCCCACCAGCACAGAAAACGAGTCCATAGCACCTCCCGCACGAGCCTCGCGAAGAAGAGGACCTCTCGGCCCGTCACCCCATAGATGTCTTTCTACCCAGGGACCGCAAGCCCGAAAGCGCGTGCTCGAACACGCCGGCGATCACACTTCGCCGGCGCGGTAACAGCTCGGAACGATCGTCCGGCCCCGCACCAGAGACTGTGGCAGATCTTGACGGACGTCAATAGCCACAACTCAACGGATACGCTAGGCTTTTGCACTGTACACATGTTGTTTTCTCAGAAAGCGAGACCCTCATGCCAGTTCGCAGCATCGTGCGCATCGACGAGGACCTCTGCAACGGATGCGGCCTCTGCGTGACGCCGTGCGCGGAAGGAGCAATCGAGATCATCGATGGCAAAGCAAAGGTGATGAAAGAGGAACTGTGCGACGGTGCGGGCTTCTGCCTCGCGGTGTGCCCAGTCGGAGCCCTCACAATCGAGAAGCGAGACGCCCCGGCGTTTGACGAAGACGCCGCTGCCGAACAGATGGCGGCGAAACTCGCCTCTAGCGTTCGCATCAAGCAGACCTGCTTCCGTTGCGGACGAGACGAAGATGAGGGCGTGCTCTTCCCCTGCCGTCTCAAAGGCGAGAGCCTCTGGGCTTGCGCCCGCTGCCTACCGCCTTTGATCCACGGCTGACGACCTCCGGCACCACAGCGGCGCAGGGTGTGCACGAAAGGCGAATCTACACGTCAAGGAGCTCGAAGCCAGTGCCATGATCGAGGCGCCGCGTTGCCTGGCTACCGATGAGCTCCATCACGACGGCCTCGGCCACAACCCAGGTGACAACCCCGGCTCGTATGCAACCGGTCGCCGCCTGATCATCTCGACCAAATGCCGCGTGCAGATGCAACACCGGCGCGCCCAGCTCATTCGGGAAGATGGTGCCGGCGCCGACCATCTCGTGCACATCGTGAAGAACCTGTTGCATGGGAATGGTGGGAGCAGCGCGTCCGTCCTCGGGTCCGACCACGAGACGACTGCCACCCTGCGCGCCGCCGAGCAGGAGCACGGCAGCTCGCAAGATTCCCTCAGCGCGCGCCGCCTCCTCCACGCACTCGTGCACAACGTCACCGTCCTCCAGCCGTATGACCAGCACACGGCCCAGATTCGCACGTGCATACCGCATCGTTTCACCCTCCGTGTCCCGACCTGCGCAGCGATTGTCGCCACACGTGCGTCGTCCCTGCGCCCTGCTAGACTCGGGCAATGTCCGCCAAGAACGACCTGCCCGGCACAGTGCAGTCGCGCACACCCAGCAACGCTGGTCCGTCGCTGGCCCGCGACCTTCTCCGCGATGTCTTCGGCTTCACCCAGTTCCGTCCTTTGCAGGAAGCGATCGTCCAGCACGTGTGTGGCGGAGGTGAGGCATTCGTGCTCATGCCCACCGGCGGCGGCAAGTCGATCTGCTATCAGCTGCCGTCGCTCCTGCGCCCCGGCACTGCCATTGTCGTGTCACCGCTGATCTCGCTGATGAAGGATCAAGTCGACGCACTCGTCGCAAACGGCGTGGCGGCGGCTATGTACAACTCATCGCTCGCACCTGGCCAGGCGCGCTCCGCGCTGGCCAGCTTCCACGCCGGCGAGCTCGATCTCCTCTACGTAGCCCCCGAGACACTCATGACGAAGTCGTTCCTCGAGCGGCTCGACGCCGTCGCCAACAGGCACGGTCTTGCGCTGTTCGCCGTGGACGAAGCTCACTGCGTGAGTCAATGGGGCCACGACTTCCGTCCCGAGTACGTACGCCTAGGTGAGCTCAGGCGAGCATTCCCGCGAGTCCCCTTCGTTGCTTGCACGGCAACGGCGGACCCTCAGACTCGCGACGACGTGCGGGCCAAGCTCGGCCTGAGCGCAGCGCCGTGTTTCGTCGGCGGCTTCGACCGTCCCAACATCCGCTTGTCCGTAGTCGAGAAGCACAATCCACTTCGTCAACTCACAAGCTTCCTCGCCGCACATCAGGACGAGACAGGGATCGTGTACTGCCTAAGTCGAGAGCGTGCCGAGAAGATCGCGGGGCAGCTCAGTGCCGCGGGCTTCTCCGCAGCCGCGTATCACGCAGGGCTCCCCGCGGAGGACCGTCACCGAATCCACGATGCCTTCACCACCGACCGCATCCGCGTCGTCGTGGCCACCGTAGCGTTCGGCATGGGCATCGACAAGGGCGACGTGCGGTTCGTCATCCACTACGACCTCCCCAAGACCATTGAGAGCTACTACCAGGAGATCGGACGTGCCGGGCGCGACGGTCGACCGTCGGAGGCACTGCTGTTGTTCGCGCGCGCCGACGCCGCCGTCGCGCGAGCACTCATCCGTCGCAGCGAGAACAACAGCCAGAGAGAGCACGCTCGTGTTGGCATCGACCTCCGCAAACTGAACGCCATGATCGGGTTTGCGGACGGCACCACGTGCAGACGCCGAGCGCTCCTCGGCTACTTCGGAGAGGACGTCGACACAGACTGCGGCAACTGCGACGTCTGTCTCGACCCTCCGGAGACGTACGACGCCACCATCGATGCCCAGATGGTGCTGTCCTGCGTGCACCGCTTGGGGCAGCGTTTCGGCGCGGCATACGTCGCCGATGTCTTGGTGGGAGCCAAGTCAGACCAGATTCGCACCCGCGGCCACAGCGCGGTGTCTACGTATGGCATCGGCGCGCAGAAGAGCCGTGAGCACTGGATCAACCTTGCCCGACAACTCGTTCACCGCGGCTACCTCCGTCAGGACATTGCCCGATACTCGGTTCTCCAGCTCACCGAGCGAGCACGTCCACTTCTCCGCGGCGAGGAGAGGATCACGCTCGCGCGCCCACGAACTCGCGTTTCCCTATCACGAGGCGAGCGTTCAAGCAGAAGCGTCGGCCGAGCTGCAACCGCCCTCCCCACTGAGCTCAACGGCCCGAACGCCGCCTTGCTCAGCAACCTCCGCGCCCTGCGCCGGCGTTGCGCCGAGGAACAGGGCGTACCGGCCTACATTGTCTTCAACGACGCCACACTCCTCGAGATGGCGACGCTCAGACCTACCACCCATACGGCGTTCCTGACGATCACTGGGGTGGGAGCAACCAAGATGCGGCGCTACGGCGACGCGTTCCTAGCGGTCATCCGAGACGCAACCGCACCTCACCGATAGCCAGCGGCGCGGAAGAGCTCTGGCAAGGAGACCGCCTTGTAGCCGCGAGCCTCGAGTCCGCGAAGGATCGCGGGTAGCGCCGCAGCAGTCTGCGAACGGAGGTGCAACACGACGATCGAGCCAGGCTTCACATGACTCAGTACGCGTGCAGCGATGACTGAGGCACCCGGGCTGGCCCAGTCTTGAGGGTCGACATCCCACAGAATTACGCGCTCGAATCCCTGCGCCCCGCACGCCGCAACCGTGGCGGAGTTGTAGCCGCCGTACGGCGGCCTCACGTAGGGAACAGGAGTCGCACGAGAGGAACTCCACCAGGGAGCAGCGCTGCGCCACAGTTCCGTGGCGATCCCTCCCGACGACTCATACGTCATGAGTCGGTGCGTCCAGCCGTGGCTGCCGATCGCGTGACCCTCCGCGACCGTCCTCCGCGCCAGATCGGGAGAGGCGGCGACTGCGGGACCGAGAGGGAAGAAGGTTGCGTGAGCTCGATACCGTTTCAGCGTATTGAGAATGCTGCGCCAGGCCGCCGCACCGCTATCGTCAAACGTGAGCGCAACCCTCCTGCCGGCCCCGCTCACCCTCCGCCATACCCGCGCTTGAGTTGAGCGATAGTTGCGGACAATGCGTGTCTTAGAGTTCGCCACATTGCCCGCCTCGTCAACAAGCCGCAAGTTGATACGGTACAGCCCAGGCGTGAACGGCTTTCCGTTCTTGTAGCGCGGCGACAGCGAGATCGAGACGGAACCAGGCGTGCGTGCGTAGCCGCCGCGAGTGTTCGCGATGTATCCATACTGGTCGACGGCCTGCCACTGGACCTTCACCGGAGACCCGCTGGCATCGCTGATCCTGAACGACAGCCGCACGGATTGCACCTTGTGGAGAACCGATGGGGATACACCGAGCCATTTCACGCTCGGAGGCTTCGTGTCAATCCGCACGCGCGCATACTGCTCGGACTCGTAGTTGCCCGCGTAGTCGACCGAACGATAGGCCAGCGTGTGAACACCGTCGTTGGCATGACTACGCGGCGCCGGAACTACGACTTCCGTGCCCGTTTGCCATGGGCCATCGTCAAGCGTGAACTGGGTTGAAGCGACCCCTGAGCCTTCGTCCGTCGCCAAGAACGTCACAGTGACCGCCAGGCGATGCCAATTCTCATCCGCCCCACGAGCGATGGTCCGCGGCGCCACAGTATCCGTGGGCGTGGCGCTGGCCGAAGGCGACGGCGAATTCGAGACGGTCGGTGCCGGTTGCACCTTCTGACTTTCTGGTTCAGCGGAGGCCAGCGCGACGCCCCGGCCTACCCCAGACACAAGAGTGGCTGCAAACATGATGACGACGGCAGCAGCCACGAGCACCACCGGAAGCAACACGTGATTCGCTCTGAACCGACGCCTCACTCTGCCTGCCCCTTGTCCCCCGGCCGCGACCACTCGACCTCTATAGAAGCATACCGGACATTTCGCCCGCTGGCCGCACAGTTCCATTCCATTGGCGGCGCCGGCGACATGGTAGCCTTGAACGATGATGCACGACTTCTTCGTGACCGCGCCACGCGGCACCGAATCCCTTCTCACCGGAGAGCTGAGGGAGCTCGGGCTGCGCGATCTTCGGCCCGCACGCGCCGGGGTAGCTTTCCGCGGCAGCCTGACTGATGCCTATCGAGCTTGCCTCTGGTCGCGACTCGCCAGCCGAGTCATCCTGAGCCTTGCGGAGGGAGCCGCGGCAGATGCGGCTCAACTGTACGAAACCGCTTCTCGAATCGATTGGGATGAGCACCTCAGTGTCGCCGATACGCTGGCGGTCGACTTCACTGGTGTGAATCCAGCCCTGCGCGATACCCGATTCGCAGCGGTGCGCGTCAAGGACGCGATTGTCGATCAGTTCCGCTCGCGGTACGGCGACAGACGACCGTCGGTCGACACTGCCTCGCCCGACATTCGCGTGAGCGCCCATCTGGTGCGAAATCGTGTCACGCTGGGCGTGGACCTCAGCGGCGACAGCCTTCATCGGCGCGGCTATCGACGGGAGAAGATCCAGGTAGCCGCACCACTCAAGGAGAATCTTGCCGCGGCAGTGCTGCGCTTCGCGAACTGGCCGCGTGAAGCTGAGGCCTCGGCCTCCTTCCTGGATCCGCTCTGCGGCTCCGCCACGATTCCGATCGAAGCAGCGTGGATGGCCGGGGACGTCGCCCCGGGTCTGCTCCGTGCCGAGCGCGACGCTGGCTTCGGCTTCGGACGCTGGCGAGGACACGACGAGGCGACTTGGCGCGTTCTCCTCGCCGAAGCCAGAGAGCGACGCGTCGCCGGCCTCACACGTCTGGCCGCCAAGGAGGCACTCGTCATTCGCGGCTCGGATCACGACGCAGTGGCCTTGCGCATTGCTGATGACAGCGTTACGCGAGCCGGCCTGCGCGGCATCGTGACGCTCGAACGAGGAGATCTTGAGGCGATTCGCCCGGCGAGCATCGCCGGGCTCCTGGCGACAAACGCGCCATACGGCGCCAGACTAGGCGGACAAGACGAAGCAGACGAACTCTATCGCGTGCTCGGTCACCGCCTGCGCGAGTTGTTCGGTGGCTGGCACGCCGCGATCCTCGCAGGGGATCAGCGGCAGATCGAACTCCTGGGGATCGCGCCGAAGCGCTCAACCCCGCTGCGCAACGGACCGCTCCCGTGCACGCTTGCGTTCTTCGCGCTTGACCAATCGAGCGCACGGAGACCTCGCTCACCTCGCGCAGAGGCGCGCTCAGCGCCGGGAGCGACGCAGGCGAGATCCATGTCGATCCCGGCCCCCTCTCCCGGGAACGTAGTTCCCAACTCGGCAACGTCGCCGCGGATTCTGAACAGCGGCGCCGAGCACTTTGCCAATCGCCTACGCAAGAACCGCCGGCACCTCGCGCGCCAGGTGCGGCGAGAGGACTTGGTCTGCTACCGACTGTATGACGCCGACCTTCCCGAGTTCAATTTCGTCATCGACATCTACGGACCATGGGTTCATCTTCAGGAATACGCCGCCCCAACCGAAATCGACCCAGTCAAGTCGCGCCGCCGACTCGAGGAAGCAGTCGAGATTGCCGCCAGCGTGCTCGACGTGCCCGTTGATCACGTCGTACTCAAACAACGGCGGCGCCAACGCGGCGCCGAGCAGTACGAGCGCCGCGCCACCCGAGGTGCTTCCACAACAACCACCGAGGACGGGCTTACCTATCTCGTCAATCTCACCGACTATCTCGATACCGGCTTCTTCGTCGACCAGCGACTCACGCGACGCACGGTCCGCCAGCTCGCAGGCGGCAGACGATTCCTCAACCTCTTCGCATACACAGGGACAATGACGGCAAACGCGCTCGCGGGCGGGGCGCCGGCATCCACAAGCGTGGATCTGTCAGCTACCTACCTGGAATGGGCGCAACGCAATCTCGCCGCGAACGGCTTCTCGGCAGCGTTGCTGCCCGAGGGCGAAGCACACTCTCAGTCCGTTGCCCACGAGCTCATCCAGGCCGACTGCCTGCGCTGGATCACCGAGACCGAGCACCAGTACGATCTGATCTGGCTCGATCCTCCAACCTTCTCGAACTCGAAGCGCATGGGACAAGCCACTTTCGATGTCCAGCGCGACCACGCTGACCTTCTGCGTCTCGTCACCCGTCGACTCCTCGCTCCCGGCGGAATCCTGCTCTTCGCAACCAACCGCCGCGGATTCAAACTTGAACGAAGCCATCTCGGCGATCTCCACGTGAAGGATCTCTCGCGAGCAACCCTGCCATTCGACTGTGCGCGCGCCGCGAATCGACACCACGTCTTTCGCATCGAAGCAGACAACCGCACGCGCTGACCACCAGCCACGAACGGCTTTCACTGAGCAGCGAACGGGTAGGGAGAACAATAGGGCCGCGCGCCGCAGCAACGCGTGGCTCGCGCTGTGACCCCCCGGCGCGAGAGGCGCGATGGTGTTCGCATCGCGCCTCTTCCCTGTAATCACACTAGGGCCGATGTACGATAGAGAAGCCGTGACTCCGTCAGTGACGACAGCTCCATACGGCTCGTGGCGTTCGCCGATCACCGCGCGCTCCCTCGCCCATGGAGGTCTTGCCCTCGGCGGACTCCAGGCCGCCGGCGAGCACCTCTACTGGCTCGAAATGCGGCCCGCAGAAGAAGGTCGCTCAGCAATCGTGGAGCGGACTCCAAGCGGGTCCATCCGCGACGTGACACCAGCTGACGGCAATGCACGAACACTCGTTCACGAGTATGGCGGCGGCTCTTACGTAGCATTCAGCCGCCACACAGGTCGCGCGGTCGTAGCCAGCGATTTCGCCGACCAGCGCCTCTACCTGCAGGACATCGACGACGACGTCCCTTCCCGCACGCGCCGGCCTCTCACGCGGTTGCCGGAGGTTCCGCGCGCCTTGCGGTATGCCGACGGTCGTGTGACGCCGGACGGCCGGCGCCTCATCGTGGTCCGTGAACGCCACCAATTCGGTCAGGTCGTCAACGAGCTGGTCGCGCTCTCGACTGCCGCCAACGACCGCGAACCCGTGGTGATCGCGTCCGGACACGATTTCTACGCCGCACCGCGCATAAGTCCCGACGGCCGCGCTTTGGCTTGGCTGAGCTGGGACCACCCACAGATGCCGTGGGACGGAACCCGGCTGTGGGTCGCCGAGCTCTTCGCTGACGCCCTTGGGACCCCGCAATTCGTCGCCGGCGGCACCACCGAGAGCATTGTGCAACCGTCGTGGAGCGCCGACGGCTCGCTGCACTACATAAGCGACCGTAGTGGATGGTGGAATGTCTACCGCTGCTGCGACCTCGATACGCTGCTCGGTGAATCCGCGACGAATCCAGCTCCGGCCATGCCCCTGGTACATCTCGCCGCCGACTTCGCCAAGCCACCGTGGGTGTTCGGCCTGCAGAGCTACGCCTTCCTTCGCGAAGGGCGTATTGCGTGCATCTACAGCTCCGAAGGCATCGACCACATTGGGCTCATCACCCCCGGTGCCCCCGGCATTCAGGATCTTCCCTGTGAATTCACGACGTTCTCCAGCCTCGTCGTGGCCGGCGACAGCGTCGCCGTGATCGGCGGCAACGCCCGAAAGAGCTCCACGGTCGCTCTGATCGACATCGATTCCGGCGACGTCACGCCGTTGCGTGAGAGCCGCGCCTTGGCCGTCGATCCCTCCTACCTCTCGCGACCGGAGTCCATCACCTTCCCAACGTCGTACCCTGATGTCAGCGTGACCGGTCCGCTGGTGCAGGAGATGCAGGCCGTCCCCGAGCTCCACGCTCATGCTTTGTACTACGCGCCCACCAACCCAGACTTCGTCGCCACAGAGTACGAGTTGCCGCCACTGATCGTTCTATGTCATGGCGGCCCAACTTCAGCAAGGGAGACGATCCTGAGTCTCGACGTTCAGTATTGGACGTCACGTGGCTATGCAGTGGTTGACGTGAACTACGGGGGATCAACTGGCTATGGCCGCGCCTATCGCGAGCGTCTGCGCGGCAACTGGGGAGTCGTCGACACGCTGGACTGCATCAACGCCGCCCGCTATCTCGTTGCCCGCGGTGCGGCCGATCCCCAACGGCTGGCGATCGAGGGAGGCAGCGCCGGCGGATACACGACACTCAACGCGCTCGCGCGCCACAGCTTCTTCGCTGCCGGTGCCTCGTACTTCGGCCTCGCCGACCTTGAGCTCTTCGCAAGCGGCGGTACCCACAAGTTCGAGTCCCGGTATCTCGACGGCCTCGTCGGACCGTACCCCGAGGCCGCCGATGTGCTCCACGAGCGATCGCCGTTACATCATGTGGACGACATCTCCTGCCCAGTGATCGTACTTCAGGGCCTGGAAGACGCCATCGTGCCGCCTGCTCAAGCAGAGCTCATCGTCACCGCACTGCGGCGCAAAGGGCTGCCGTACGCATACGTGGCTTTCGCCGACGAGCAGCACGGCTTCCGCAAGGCAGAGAACATCGTCACGGCCCAGGAGGCGGTGCTGACGTTCTTCAGTAGAGTCTTCGACGTGGAAGCGGCGGACGGTCTCCCGCCGCTGGCAATCGAAAACTTTGACCGGGATACCCCGTGAGCAGACTGCGCCAACTCGCAGTCGTGCTCACGGTGGTGATCACGGCGGCTGCCCTCACGAGTCTCCTCGATCCGACACCGCTGCACATTGGCGCGCACCTGGCGAGGTACGTTCAACTGGATGAGTTCGCACGGATCGTCGACCAGATCCCTGCGACTCTTGCAGCGCCAGAATCGCTGCCCGCATACACGAGAGCGGCGGCGGGCGACAAGTCATTTCAGCACAACTTCATGCGCATCGTCTTCAGCGATCAAGGAGGTCCGACGTCGTACAGCGGCCGACTGACCAAGTGGGACAAACGCCAAGTCCGCATTGACGTTCTCAATGACGGCGGCCCGGGTATGGATGCGTACGTTCGGCATCTCGCTCGGCGCCTCAATCAGATGCAGTCGGCAACTCACTTCAGCGTCGTCGAGGGCGGCGCCGACATCACCATTGAGTTCATCCCCCACACGGACTACGTCGTCAGCGTCGGCGAGAAATCCGTCGGTAACTGCGAAACCCGTTTCTACGACGGACCACCCGGCCTCGTCTCTGCGCGTATTCGCGTCGACGCCGAAGCACTCCCCACCGTAGACGAACGCAAACCCGTGGTCATCCACGAACTCACGCACGCGATCGGCTTCAAGGGTCACCTGCATGCGCCGCGCGAGCGCTCACGAAGCGTGCTCTTCTACGCGGCTTCGAGAACTTCCTGGAGCCAGAACGACCGTGCCGCAATCCGCATCATGTACTCCTCGAACATGAAGAACGGCATGAGCGTCAGCGCCACCCGCCAGGCGCTGCAAAGCATCGCGGAATAGGGGGCGTCACATGACTTCCGAGTCCGAACGATTCTGGAACCACGACAGCTACGCCATCGTTGGCCACCAGGCGAAACGCGCCTTCCCTCGCGTCACGTACGCAGGCATGAAGCGACGCGGCATGCACGTCTTTGCAGTCGATCCCGAGAGCCCGGAGATCGAGGGCGATCCCGCGTACAGGGAGTTCGAGGACCTGCCACGTCCCGTCGATGCGGCGATCCTCGAGCTACCGAAAGACGAGACGGCCGAATGGGTCGCAAAGGCAGCCGACGCGGGTATCCGTGAGATCTGGATTCATCAGATGACCGATACCCCGGAGGCGCTGGCCGAGGCGAAGCGCCGCGGACTGCACACCATCACCGGGCACTGCGCCGTGATGTACACCCTCGACGGCCTCAGTCTGCACTCCCCGCACAGGGTCATCTGGAAGCTCATCGGGAAGTACTGAACAGGGGAGCATCTGGTGAGACTCAAGCTTGTCTCGAAGCCGGCGGTCGCGGTAGCGCTCGTAGTGTTGGCGAGCTGCATCGTGGCCACATTCCTGCATACGACCACCGCGGCCGCCAAGACCTCCGCCGCAGACATCAAACCGCCGATCGTGAAGAAGTACATCGCCTTCGGCACCGCTCGAAAGGCGCAAATGGCGGACTACAGCAAGCGGCATTATCACCAGCACACAGCGAAGCTCAACAAGCCGAAGGTCATTGTTCTTCATCACACCGGCGGATCAACCTGGCAGAGCGCCTGGTGGACCTTTGAGAACAACACCGCCTACAACGACGAACTGCCGGGGGTCGTTGCTCACTTCATCATCGGCAAAGACGGGACCATCTATCAGTGTCTTCCGCTGAACCTCCGCGGACGCCACGCGATCGGGATGAACTGGACCGCGATCGGCATCGAGTTTGTGCAAGAACCGCGCGACGGCAAGGACGCCCACTGGATGGACAAGCAGATCCTAGCGCGCAAACGACAGGTCCGCGCAGGCCTCCGGCTTGTGCGCTACCTGCGACTTCGCTTCGAGATCGAACGAGCCAACGTCATCGGCCACGCCATGGCGGATGGCTCTCCACATTTCCTCGACTACACGGGCGCCAGAAACCACGCTGGTGATTGGCACAAGGCCGAGACAAAGAGGTTCCGCTCGCGACTCTAGAGCATCAGGGATGCCAAAGAGACTCGTCCTCAGCGCCTTCGAGTTCCTTGTCACCGAGCTGAGCCCATCGGAGAGCGGCTGCCGCTTGCCTGCGGATGGCAGGATCGCCGTGCACAAGGCGAGGCACGATTGCCTCGAGCGCCGCCTGCGATCCGAGCCTTGCGAGACCACGCAACGCTTGCCTTACTATGTACGGATCCGTGTCGCGTGTGAGTGTATTGAGGTGCGGTAGAGTCGATCCGTCGGCGAGAGTAGAGAGGCTGCTAATAGCATCGAACCGCGTCACCTGGTCGGACATCGCCGCGCGTACCAGCGGTTCGAGAGCACGCCTGTCGCAGAAGCCCCCGAGCGCCGAAAGCGCTTCGTACACCAATGCATCGTTGGATAACGCTGCGAACACGGGATCGAACCCAGTCGCGTCGCCGATACAACCCAGTGCCTCAACGGCGAACCGTCGCACATCGGGCGACTCACGCTCGTCGTCCGCACAGCATATGAGGCTCTCAACCGCGCGCGAGTCACCGATGCGCCCAAGAGAGAGCACGGCCGCTTCGCGAAGTTGCGCGCAATCCCAGTGACACCACGGCGCAGTCACCCAAGACGGCGCTACGACGTCCGGCTCTCGCCAAGGACGAAAGTCCACGGTTACGAACTCCGGTCCCGCGATCTCGAGCAGTACCTCAACATCGTCAGCAAGGCCGCGCTCGCCGAACGTCGGCAAGCACGCGGCCATGTCCCTCCCCGTTTCGCCTCCCTGCCCCTTCCGAAGCGGACAACACGGGTCACCCTCAACCTCGTCTTCGTCGATCACGCGTCCGAAGGCTTCGACACCCGCCAACCGAAGTGACATCTGATCAGGGTGGGGAGCGCGAGAGTCACGATGGCTTCCCCTGGT
The DNA here is from genome assembly GCA_041393415.1 of Thermoleophilia bacterium. Classification (GTDB taxonomy): domain Bacteria; phylum Actinomycetota; class Thermoleophilia; order UBA2241; family UBA2241; genus CAIXSE01. The sequence continues at coordinate 922,353 of JAWKKE010000001.1, forward strand.
CACGATCCCGAGAAGCCCGGGCACAGCCTCTCGACAGCCTCGAAAGCCGAGCATGAGTGCCGCGGCAAGCTTCACGTCATCGTCCGGATCGCTCAGCGCCTTGACGAGATCGCGATCCACCGCGCGCTCGGCCACGTGCCCGAGTATCCAGGCCGCAGCTGCACGCGCCGGCGGCGGAACGGACTGCTCATGGAGGCACTCCGCGAGCAGTCCGTGCACCGGCGCGCCGATGCGAATCAACGTCCACCAGGCTCTTTGACTGCGACAGGTGAGATCGTCACGCAGGAACGCCACCAACGGGCCCACCGCAAGCTCCCCCAGGGAGACCAGGGCGAAATGCGCGCTCCACACCGCCTCGCGACTGCCCGCAAAGCGCAATACACCAGTCAGACCGGCAGCATCGGCCGCCGAAGACATCCGCTGGATATCGTCAGGCACCTGGCGCAGAAGCCGCCTCTTCCTCTCGAGGGGCGCGCTGGCCTGACTCATCTCCGCATGGCCCATCTCCGCGCAAGACAAGGTAGTGGACTATCGCCTCGGCCATCGCCGCGACGAACTGCGGCGTGTCAATGACAGTGCGCGTGCGGCGGTACGTGAGACCCAGAGCCGCCGCTTGATCACGCAGGACAACGTCCATGTCGTATCGCGTCGTGGGGTCTTCGCATACCGTGCCGAGTGGCACCACCAGCAGTTGGCGCCAACCCTGCCCGGCGAAGGCACGGGCAGCGCCTGCCAGTCCGGGTTCTAGCCATCGAGCATCATTCTGTCCCCCCAGGAACGCCAGACTCCAGGCGCCCGGGGACACAAGCGGCACCGCCTGCGCAACAGCCTGCTGAAGCAGATCGAGACAGGGGTCGGCCTTGTCTGCTTCGTCCTCAAGCGGGCTCTGAGCAGCGAACAGCACCGCCCACTCTGAAGACACTCGTGAGTCGAGCGCCTCCGCAATGACTCGGCTAACCGCAGTTGCGAATCCTCGGTCGGCATACCATGCATCAAGCAGGGGCACGTCGCGCCCGCGACCACCCGCCTCGGCACTCTCCGCGGCGTGCAGCGTCGAACGCATCCGTTCCACGACTGCTCGCGACGCGAACGGCATCAGCGAGAGTGCAACAACCTCACTACCATCGAGTTCACTCACACCGGCAGCGATGCTCGGCTCGGCGCAGCGGAAGCCCGCCCGCACACGCACAGGTCCCTGCGTCTCCTCACAAAGACGTGTCTCCAGACCTGCTGCAAGCCGCTCGAACTGTCCGGCCTGAAACCAGGCTGCGGCAGGCTCCGGGTATCGCTGCGTGGCGGCACGTAAGGCGGCCCCCGCGTCAAGCGAAGCGCTGTCCAGACAGTGAAGGAAGCGCGGAAGGTCGTCGGGTCCACTCGGACCACCCTCGCCGACGAGCGCGACATCCAAGCGATACTCGCTCATGAGTCGTGGTCCTTTCGTCAAGTGAACGAGTAGCTTACCAGACACATCGCGCATTCATCTGTAGTCTGGGCTCCGTGCAGAGCTGCGCCGAGCGCGCTCTTGAGCCCCACCCGTTCTTGGCCGATACTCAGCTAGAGGGTTTCACGCACATCGCGGAGCCGGCAATCGCCGGGGGGGACAGACATGAGGAGATACCGACTAGTAACGCTGCTGGCTGTCGGATTCGCTCTGCTGTGGACGGCGAGTCCCGCCGCAGCCGGCATCGACACCAGCGTCAACACCAGCGCGTCACCAGCGCGCCAGAGCATCGACAGAAGCGCCTTCGTCGGTCGCACCAGCCACACTCCTAACAGCCTGCACAACAACCAGCTCGGGCCGGGTGCGCTCTCACGCCCAGCAAGTGTCGTAGTCCGCGACGTCATAGGCACATGCGCTGTAAGCGGCGTCGTCCGCGACTTCGCCGGCCTCCCGGTCGCCGGCGTCGATGTGGAGCTTGGTCACTACGATGCTAGTAGATACACCTCAGATCTCTTGACCACCACCGCCGGAGACGGGAGCTTCCTGTTCAGCGACGCACCGATCACATCCGATGGCGCCCTCTGGACATGGCGCTCCGGCACCAACTACGGTCTGTACAATCTCACTTTCGCAGCGGGGTCCAACTACTACGTTCTCCGCCCAGGCCAAGTCACCATCCAGGCGTCGCGATCAACTGATTCTTCGTGGAACCAATGGGACTCCATGTGGGTCGCGTGCTACGGAGGAGGCGGCAGCGCAGGCACAGCAATCAGCGGCGCGTCCGGCCAGGCCCACGCCATGCCTCCGTCACTAGACTACGTCGCCACGTACTTCTGGAGCAATGAGGGCACGGAAGACCAGTACTTCGCCAACCCGATCGCGTGCGCCGCGGGAGCAACGTCGGCGTCCGCCGTCCATCCGGACGAGTCGAAAGCGAAGAGAGTGTGGTTGTCGAGTCCGTACTGGGCCTCGGGACCGCCCGGCGCCACCATCAAGCTCCTGCTCTCAAACTGGCCGGCCGGACAGAAGGCCCAGTTCTGGGGAGAGATGGACACTCCTCAGGTGCCGTGGGCTGACTACACGGGCGAGTGGACGTCCAAGGGTCAAGACGCAACGGTCTCCATGAAGGTGCCGAAATGGGCGACACCTGGCTACACCTTCTTGCCCCACGTTTGGCGCTCAGACGACCTATGGGAATTCAACGACTTCGTCCTGAACGAGTTCTACCAAGTGTGCACGCTGAAGCCGAGCAAGTCGACGATCTCGCGCGGAAGCACGATCACACTCAGCGGCGTCGTGCCGACGGAGGGGCATTGGGGCAAACAAGCTGGCCGCTCCAAGACCGTCACGCTCTATGTCCACGCCGGAAGCGCCAAAGTCCCCACGAAATGGAACCCCACGACCCTCGGCTGGGCCAAAGTGGCGTCGTTCAAGGCAGACGGCCTCGGACGCTTCAAGAGTCCCAAACTGAAGGTGCGTGCGACCTGCACGTTCGTGCTTCGTTACCCAGGCGACAAGTGGTACTGGGGCGCGTACACCGGTACAACCAAGGTGAAAGTGCGCTGATGCAAGCGACGCACGGCGGCAGATAGCGAGACCACACCCCGAGTGGCGGCGGCGATGGCCAAGACGGCCCTCGCCGCCGCCACCTACGCCCAAACACTGCCCGATCACTGCCTCGACAGTTCCGGACTAGCTGACCGCGTTCTCCTGGCCGACTCAAGCGCCAACTGCCGCAATACCGCGACTATGCAGGTCGGTAGCCCTCACCCAGCGCCGCCGCTCGACACACGAGACAGACAGTAAGGTGCCTTCCTACGTCCCACGGGGAGACGAGCCGGTACCGCAGCGATTCCGTCGACAGCGGCCGCCCGCACAAGGCACACGTTGTTGCGCCGGACGTCAACTCGCCGGACTGCCGGCGATGCACCAAGTACGGCCGATCAAGCGCACGCAAAGCGCAGCGCGAGTGAGGTAGTGACGGCACGGAGTCAAGCATGAACTCCCCGCTTTCCTCAGGACGCAAGAGCGTCGCCTAACCAGACTACAGTCTGCCCTTCGCATCGTGCTCGCAAACCAGAATGGCTTATCTGCGTCTTCGCATGCATTAGCACATTACATTTGCACAAGTAGCATGTCTTATGCAGAATACGCAGAGTTCGCCGACCGAAGGGGGATCATGGGCAAACGCTACAAGAGAACGCCGGACGTGCCCCGCATAGACGGCGGCGTACTACTCTTCCGTAGCTGCCTTGTGTCAGCCGAGTACCCCGGCGTCGAGGCAGCAACCAAATGGCTCTTCGAGCGCTTCGGCATCGAGTACACGATCCATCCGGAGCAGACGTGCTGTACCGGCCTCGGATACTACTCCGATCTCATGCCCATAGAGACGACCGTCGGCCTCGCCGCGCGCAACGCATGTGTGGCCGTGAACGACGGACATCCGACAATGTGCTATCTGTGCTCCACCTGCTACGCCGTCAACAAGAAGGCTCGTAACATCCTCGCGGTAGATGCCTACCGCAGCCAGACGAATGCGGTTCTTGAGAGCATCGGTCGCATGTACGACGACGAGGTTGCGGCCAAGGTCCAGCACAAACACACGCTCGACGTGCTGTGGGGGGTCCACGAGTCCATTCCGGAGCTGGTCCGGCGCCGCCTCGACGGAGTGAAGGTAGCCACACATCCTGCGTGCCACTACTGCAAGGTCTTTCCGGAAGAGACTCTTGGGGACAATGAGAACTTCGTCGTGCCCGAGGAGCTGCTCGAGCCGGCAGGGGTCACCCCCACGGGCAACTACAACGAGAAGACGCTGCATTGCGGCGCCGGTTTCCGCAACCGTTTCGTCAATCCCTCCATCTCAGTTGCGGTCACGCATCAGAAGCTGAGACGACTGGCTCAAGAACAGGTCGACGTGCTGGTTCACATGTGCCCGAATTGCCATGTGCAGTACGACCGCTATCACGACATCATCGCCGCCTCACGCGAAGAGGACTACCCGTTCATTCACCTACACGTGCAACAGTTGCTCGCACTGGCGCTCGGCGCTGACCCGGAGAAGCACGTCGGCGTTCAGAGTCATTCGCAGGACGTCGAGCCGTTTCTCGAACGCATCGGCGCCAGGCAACGATCGTCGAGCGCCGCTCACGGCGCGGTACCGACATCTGCCAAGAAGGGCACCACGTGAGGGCCGGAGTCTTCCTCTGCCAGTGCGGAGGGAACATCAGCAGCGTGATCGACCTCCCTGCGCTAGCAAAGCATGTCAGGAAGCTCGACGGCGTGGTCAGCGTTGCCATCGGCCAGTTCATGTGCGGCGCAGACGGACACGACCGCATCGCCTCGGCGGTGGAGAAACGCGGTCTCGATCATCTCGTCGTCGCCAGCTGTTCACCGCGCTTTCAGGGCCCGACATTCGAGCGCATCGCACGCGACTTGCGCCTCGGCGAGAACGCAGTCTCGTTCGCCAACATCCGCGAGGGCTGCTCCTTCGTCCATCGCCACGAACCACAGTTGGCGCAGGAGAAGGCGAGAACAATCGTCGAAGGCGCCGTGGCCCGCGCGCGACACCAGAGCGACCTGCCGCGAAGCCGAACCTTCCTTCACCGAGCAGCCCTGGTCGTGGGCGGCGGCATCGCTGGGATGACCGCCGCCGAGGAGCTCGCCGCGAGCGGGATCGACGTCCACCTTGTAGAGCGCCAACAATCGCTCGGCGGCTACATGGCGCGCCTGAGCAAGACATTTCCTACAGAAGACTGTGCGATGTGCTCGCTCGCTCCGCGCCTCACCAGCACAGCGCTCGACGGTCGCGTCACCGTACACACTCTCACCGAAGTCGACGAAATCAGCGGTCCGCCGGGGGAGTTCCGTGTCAAGCTCCGCCACAAGCCGCGCTACGTCAGCGACGCGTGCGTCGGCTGCGGTGCATGCGCGGCGGCTTGCCCGGTGTCCTACGCCAACGACTTCGACTTCGGCGTCGCGACACGCACGGCAGTATCGCGACCTTTCAGTGGCGCCGTACCGGCCACGTTCGCGATCGAGAAGAAGGGATGGAGCCCCTGCAAGAGCGCCTGCGCTGTGCACACCTCCGCCCAGGGCTACGTGGCACTTGTCGCCGCAGGTCGCCTCGAGGATGCGTACAGAGTGGCCACCGAGCCGAACCCCTTTGCCAGTGTGTGCGGGCGTATATGCACACATCTGTGCGAGACGGCCTGCGCACGCGGAGACGTTGACCAGCCCATCGCAATAGCCGCCCTGAAGCGCTTCGTAGCCGACACGGTCGGCCCCGTGACTCCCGTCATCAAGCCGACAATCCTGCATGACGAGCGCGTCGCGGTCGTGGGCGCCGGGCCAGCCGGATTAACGTGCGCCCGCGATCTCGCGAACCTCGGCTACCGTGTCACCGTTTTCGAAGCACAGTCTGTAGCCGGCGGAATGCTGCGCACGGGCATCCCAGACTATCGACTGCCGCACGACGTTCTTCAGCGCGAGATCGATCAGATCCTCGCGCTTGGCATCGACCTCCGCCTCAACCAGTGCGCCGGCCGCGACTTCACCATCGACAGCCTGCTCGACGGAGAGTATGGCGCGGTATTCCTCGCCACTGGTCTCCAGAAAAGCGACGACGTGCACCTGCCTGGCGACGACCTGATCGGGATCACTCGCGCAGTTGAGTTCCTCCGTGAACTCAACCTGGGAAGGAAGCCAAACGTCGGATCGCAAGCCGTGATCATCGGCGGTGGCGACATAGCGCTCGACGCCGCGCGAAGCATCATCAGATTGCAGAGGCAGGCAGGGTGCGAGGCAGACGTCACACTGGTCTATGATCGCAGCGAGGTCGAGATGCCGGCCAATGCCCACGAAGTTGAGGAGGCCCTCAACGAAGGCCTCAAGGTCGAATTCTTGGCACAACCCGAGCGCCTTGCGGGGGACCACGGGACCGTTGCCTCAGTTGACCTCATCCGTTGCGCACTCGGGGATGCCGACGCGTCAGGGCGGCGCTCACCTGTGCCTGTTGAGGGTTCCCGATTCTCTTTGCCTGCCGACATGGTCGTCTTCGCCATCGGCCAAGCACTTGTGGACGACTTCGCACACGGCTGTGAAGGACTGACGCTCGACGGCAACCAGATCGTCGTCGACCGCGAGACTCACATGACGACCCGCAGCGGTGTGTTTGCCGGCGGCGATGCCGCTCCTGGTGGCTACTTCACGGCGATAGAAGCCGTGGCCGCGGGAAGCCGTGGCGCGGCCGCCATCCACAACTACCTACGAGGGGCCCAACTCCTCCCCGTTTGGCCGACTGCCGTCGCTGAAGCGCGACCCAGTGCCGAGGAACTCGCCACAATCGAACCTGGACAGCGGGTGCCCATGACCGTCGTCGACGGACTCGAGCGCAGCGCTAACTGGCAGGAAGTCAGTCGCGGTTTCACCAGAGACGAGGCCGTGGCAGAAGCGCAGCGATGCCTCAACTGCGCGCTGTGCGGCGAATGCGACTCGTGCGTACGTGCCTGCCCAGCCGGCGCCATCGATTGGAGTCAGCAGGAGACAATCGAGGATGTGACAGTTGGCGCCGTGATTCTCGCCACCGGTCACCAGGAGTTTGACGCGACAAGAAAGACCCCTCTTGGCTTCGGCCGCCACGACAATGTCATCACCCAGAGCCAGCTGTCGCGCCTCCTGGCCGCCTCAGGCCCGACAGCAGGAGAACTCGTGCGGCCGTCAGACGGCACTCATCCCAAGCGAATCCTCATGCTTCAGTGCGTCGGCTCTCGCGACTGCACCGCCAGCGGCAACGAGCACTGCTCGGCAGTATGTTGCCTATTCGCGACACTCCATGCCTCGCTCATTCGACAGTATGACTCGGAATGCGAGGTCACTGTTGCCTACACCGACCTTCGCGCGCCCGGAAAGGCCCACGAGGAGTACTACCGCCTGGTTCAGAGCCGCGGAGTCCGCTACGTTCGTGGCCGCGTCGGCGAAGTCGCGGCAGAGCGCGACGGCAGCCTCAGCGTTCGCCTCGAGGATACGATGACCGGCCAGAAGCGAGAGGAGATCTTCGATCTCGTCGTCCTTTCGGCCGGTCTCGAGGCCTCGCAAGGCACACGGGACATTGCCCAGATCGCCGGACTGCAGACCGCTGCGGCCGGATTCATCCGCGAATACCACCCCAAGCTCCGTCCGGTCGACACGCAACGCACGGGCGTCTTCGTTGCCGGCACCGCGCAAGGGCCTAAGACCATTCCGGAGTCGATTGCGCAAGCTAAGGCCGCTGCGGCGCGGGCGATCTCAATGCTCTCGAGCGGATTCGCGCTGACTCCGGCCCAAGTGGCCGCCAGCGACCCTCAGGTCTGCATCGCATGCGGCGTGTGCGTCAATGCCTGTCCGCAGAGCGCCATCACGCTGATGAGTGGCGCCGGCGCCCATTCGGTGGTCGACCCGAACACATGCCGAGGGTGCGGGATTTGCGCGGCTGAGTGCCCAACTGGGGCTTTGCAGCTCGGCAGCTACAGCGACGCCGAAGTCCTCGCCGAGGCGACGGTCTAGTGGATCGTTCGATCGTTGCCTTCTGCTGCCGCGAATGCGCGTACGCGGCTGCCGACTCGAGCGCCAACGCGCGCACGCCACTGCCAGCGACCGTTCGCCTGGTGCTGCTCCCGTGCACCGGTCGAGTGAGCCCGCTCCATCTGCTGACGACGCTCGCCGAGGGAGCCGACGGCGTCATGGTAGCAGGCTGCCTTGAAGGACAGTGTCACTACCGTGAAGGCAATTTCAACGCCATCGACCGCGTCAAGTTCGTCCAACGCCTCCTCGAGAGCGTTGGCGTCGAAGCCGATCGCTGCCGTATGTTCACAATGAGCGCGGGCGAGCCGCCACGCTTCGTCGCTGCGGTCAAGGAGATGGACCGCGCGATCCGTGCTCTACCGCCGCTCGAGCGCTCCACCTCGGATGCGGCACGCAGGAGTGCCGTCTGATGGCCCTAACTGAACGCGGCAGAGCGCTAGTGAGCCGCCTTCCAGCCAACACTACAGTGACGGCTGCTGGGCTCGGCTGTGAGATCGTGCGTCATGAAGAGAAGTGCGTCGGCTGCGGCAAGTGCGCCGCGTCCTGTCCGTCCGGTGCCACATGGCGAGGCGACACCTTCGCGGCCGAGCAACTGCTCGACGCGCCGGAGGGCAGCCGGCGAGCACTGCTTGGCGACGCACTCCGGCGCATCATGCGTCATGCGCCTGCCGCGCCTATCGTGGTGCCGCCACGGGTGACTGTCTTCCGCACGATCCGCTACGACGCCGACCTATGTCTCGGCTGTGGCACGTGTGCACGCACGTGTCCCGTGAGAGCCATTGAAGCGATGCCGGCGTGTGCGCACAGCCGCGAGGAAAGCGCGTTCGCCAGGATCCCTGAGATTGGGCAATCGTGACGCGCGTGCCAGACACACACGAGGCAGCCCGACCGCTCCTGCTCCTCTGCGAATGCGCCGGCACCATGAGCAACGTCGACTTCGCTCGGCTCGAACACCGCTTCGCGGCATCCGCCGATGTGCGCCGAGGCTTTCATTGGTGCAACCGCAAAGGGAAGGCTCAGCTCCTTGAGCTCATGGAGTCTCAAGGGGAGCGACCTATCGTCTTCGCGGGCTGCACTACCGATTTCGCCGCGCGCCGATTTCATCCGCTCATCGAACGGGGACTCAAGCTTGAGATCGCCGACATTCGCGAAGGCTGCAGCTGGGTCCACAGCGAGGATGCAGACAGCGTGACGAGCAAGGCCGAATGCATCGTCGCCTCGGCTCTCGCCTATCCGGACCCACCGGCAAACCGCATGAGCCATGCAACGCGGGAGAACGGCGTGGTCGTCATCGGCGGCGGCGTTGCCGGAACACAAGCCGCCGCCGAACTCGCCCAGATGGGCCACCACGTCGAACTCGTCGAACGACGCCCCTTCCTGGGAGGACGCGCAGCACGCATCGGCACGGTGTTCCCCACCAACGACTGCGGCCAGTGTCTGCCGACTACGGACGCCCAGGCCGGCACGCGTAAGTGCTTCCATCGCAACGTCGCCATAGACCACCCTAATCTGTCGATTCGTCGCCGCTCGACAGTAGAGGCGGTCGAAGGTCGCCCCGGCGAGTTCGCCGTGACGATCAGAAGCCTGCCCAACATCGTGACCGAAGACTGCGTCAACTGCGGGGCCTGCGAGTCCGCCTGCCCCGTTGAGTCCTCTCAAGCAGGTAAGAAGGCCATCTTCAGCGAGTTCTACGATGGCCGCGTCGTCCGCACTGTGGATCTCGAGACCTGTACGTTCTGCGGCAAGTGCGTCACCGCCTGTCCGGTGGAAGCGATAGACTTCTCCCAGTCTCCGCGTCGCGAGACCGTTCGCGCCGGCGCCATCCTGGCCGCCACCGGCTGCCGGCCGGCTCCCGAGGAACACTTCGCCTACCTCGGGTACGACCGCCGGCGCGTCATCACTCAGGTTGAGCTCGCCGAGATGATGGACGAGTGGACGACGCAAGCACACTTGGGACGGATGCCCGTACGAGAGCTGGTCATGATTCAGTGCGCGGGCTCGCGCGACCGCCGTCATCTGCCGCACTGTTCACGTCTCTGTTGCATGATCGCGCTCAAGCATGCGATTCGCCTGCGCACGCTGTTTCCCGCGATGCATGTGGTGATCTGCTACCTGGAAATGCGCACCGCCGGCGTGGGCTACGAGAACTGGTTTCTCTCGGCACGCGCCGCCGGCGTCGAGTTCCTCCGTGGCACACCACCTGAGGTTCAGTTCGATGCTTCCGGTCGCCCGGTCATCGAGGTGGAGGATGTCACAGCAGCGCGAAAGCGCGTGCTGCAACCGGATCTCGTCGTCCTCAGCACCGGAATGGTGCCGACGGACGATGCGGCAGAGATCGCCGGCACACTCGGCGTGTCCCGCGACACCGACGGATTCATCGAGATTCTCGACCGCAAGAACCGTGCTACAGAGACGAGCGCTGAAGGTGTATTCGTCTGCGGCTCGGCCGCAGGGCCCAAAGCGCTCATCGAGGTCAACACCGAGGCATCCGCGGTAGCGAGCGAGATCCACAACTTCCTCGCCTCAGCCGGCAGACGGGGCAAAGCCGCCTCACGCGTTGAGCCCGAGAAGTGCGTGGGTTGCGATACATGCATCACCGTTTGTCCATTCGGAGCGATCACGCTCGCCGATCGGCCGAGCGACGCGCCACATCCAAAGGCAGACGGCAGCAACGGCAAACTGGCGGTCGTCGACCCCGACACTTGCCGCGCCTGCGGCATCTGCGTCGCCAACTGCCCCGAGATGGCAATCGCGCACAATCTGGGCGACGACGCCCTGTTCGGCCGCCTCGCGCTCATGACTGCGGACATCGAGCGGCCGATCGTGGGCTTCTACTGCAAGGAGTGCGCGGGAGCGGCAATTGGGCTGAGCGGTCAGCGACGCGATGTGTATCCGGCGAGAGTACGGCTCATTGAACTTCCCTGTCTGGGACGCGTGAGCGCCCTCCACATCGTCGAAGCAGCTCACCTGGGAGCCGCCGGCGTCTTCCTCGCGGGATGCGCCGAGGGTCGCTGCCAGTACCGCAGCGGCGACACGAGTGCGCGCGAACAGCTCGCCATCGCTGAGGAACTGCTCGCGGCCGCCGACATACCGCTGCCTCTTGAGCTCTGGCACCTCTGTGCCGTCGACCGTCACAGCGTGGGCCAGCGCATTCGCACGTTCTGCGCCCAGGCTGCCGGTGCATCCGCTGCAGAGAGCATCGACACCGACCCGATGTCGCTCACTGGCTCAGTAGCCCCAACCTGCGTCTCTGAACACTGTCAGGGAGTAGCCATTGAGCAGAGATAAGGACACGGCTTCGCCTGACCACGGCGGGTATCCCGCAGAAGTTGTCGAGGAGTTCGAACGCCTCGCGCGTGAATGCTATCTCTGTTATCAGTGCGGCACTTGCACTTCGTCTTGTCCCAGCGGGCGCGAGCTGTACAGAGGGCCGCGACGCCTCGTGCGCCTCATTCTCGCCGGCGATATCGAGGCCACGCTCAAGAGCGACGACTTGTGGCGCTGCACAGACTGCGGCACGTGCAGCAACGTTTGTCGCATGGAGATCGACGTCGCAGGGATCCTGCGACGTCTACGAGCGCTCGAGCGCGATCACGGTGACGCGATCCGCTGCCCGGAGCGCTCCGCGGCGGACGCAGCAACCGCCGCCTTGCAGCACCGTTCCCAGCTCGACATGCTGCGCTTCGGCCTCTCGATGGCGACCCGCGGACACGTACCCAAGAACAAGCTGGGCGCCGTGTCCACCGCAGCACGGCTGGCCAAGCTATCGACGCCCCTCGACAGCCGACACCGCGCAAGGCCGGAGCCTCACCAGACCGCCGAGGCACAGACCGAAGCTCCTGGCGTCAGCGTGCGCCTGCCTTTCTACGCGGGCTGCGCTCTCGCACAGAACCGCGATCTCCTCCGCCTAGTCCACGACGTCGCTGGCGGGCTGGGCGTGGAGCTCGAAGCGGCGCCAGATGCCGGCTGCTGTGGGCACCCCAGCCGCGGCGTCGTGGCGAGCCAATTTGCCGCGGATGGCCAGATTCAAACCGTCTGCCCCGCATGCGAGCGCAGCCTCGATGAATCGGGCACCTCCACCGTGTCACTGTGGGACACGTTGACAGAGAGCGCTCGCCGGCGCGGCCTTCGACTTCACGCCGCCGCGCCGCGTTTCGTTCCGTACGTCGGCTGCCTCGGCGACCGCACCCACAGTCTGGCCACACTCTCGAAGGCAGCAGGACTCGCTGGAGTTGAGGACGTGACCTCCTACCCAAGCCTCCACAGCGGCTGCTGTGGCGCCCTTGGTGGCACATACCGTGGCGCAACCAAGGCGGCGGCGCGGCTCCTCGCGTTCGCCGCCGCGGAGAATGCGCCCATCGTGAGTCCCTGCTCCCTATGCGCGGACAACCTACGCTCAGCGACGCGAGAGCTGCACCGTCGCGTCCCAATCTACTTCTGGCCCGAGTTCTTCACAGCCGCCAAGACACGCCGGGAGGATCCCACTGATGACTGATGAAACGAACCCTTACGCCATCATCGCCGAGAACAGCTTCTGCAGAACCGTGCGACGAAACCCCGATCTTGTTCGCCGCATCCTCGACGACCCGCGCATGCACGATCACCGCGACGGTTTTCAGAGCTGCATACAGTGCGGCATCTGTACCTCCGGCTGCCCAGCCGCCCGGTTTACCGACTACTCGCCGCGAGAGATTGCCCGTCGCGCGCTAGATGGCGATGAGACCCTCCTGACCGACGACTCGCTGTGGGCCTGCTACTACTGCTACACCTGCCAAAGCCGCTGCCCTCGCCACAACAGCGTCGCGGTGATCAACCAGGTGATTCGCGGTCTGCAGGTGGAAAGCGGCCGGGCGCATCATCACGTGCGACCGTTCGCGGAGTGGTGCGCGGCCTTCTATGACCGCGGGATGGGTGGCGACCCTCACCTTCACTTTCCCGCGATCGGAGACGCATGGGGAGAGCGTTGGGTCGAGTACATGGCCCACCTCTTGGAGATCCGCGAGGAACTTGGGCTCGGCGAGCTCTATCCGCCAGAGACAGCTGTCGCCGAAGTCCAGGCAATCATGGAAGCCACCGGCTTCAAAGAGCGCCTGCGCGCCGTTCGCGAAGGCGTCGAAGCCACCGGAGAACAGCATCCCGAAGCTTGATCGAATACTGACCGCCGAAGTGCGGTAGGCTTCAGGCGCTGCTCGAACAGGTGGGAGATTGTGCGGCTTGAGTTTCGGCGTGAGCACCTCCGAGAGCGCGCCCAGGCCGGGTGGCGCGGAATCCTCGCCCTTGCACGTCGCTCACTGAGCGACGATCTTCCGCAGCTCTCAGCCTCGCTTACGTACTTCACGGTGCTGTCGGTCTTCCCGGCGCTTATGATCGTGGTCGCCTTGCTGGGGATCGTTGGTCTTCCCGCCTCGACGCTCGCCGACCTCCTTTCTGAGGTAGGCGACCGTACAGGTTCGCAGTGGGCCGTCGACGTCGCCTCCGGTGTCCTCAGCAACGTCCTCCACTCATCGAGCACCGGAATCTTCCTGGGCATCAGCTTGGGGATTGCGCTCTGGACCGCCTCTGCGTATGTACGAGCCTTCATGTGGGCGGCGGACCGCATCTACCGGCCCGAGACACGCCGTCCCTTCTGGATTGGCATCCCAATTCGCCTTGGCTTGGCGCTCATGCTGCTCGCCATCCTTGCCGCTGCCGCCGTTATCGCCACAGTCCTGGGGCCGCTCGGAGGTCGGCTGACGAACACGCTCGGCATTGACGACAGTTCGCTCCTGTGGTGGTCACGCGCATCTTCCCCGCTTATCGGTATCGTCGCGATCATCCTCCTCGCCCTACTCTTCAAGTATGCGCCCTCGCGCCGTCAACCCAGCCTCTACCGTTTGCTTCCAGGCGCAATATGCACCCTGATCCTTTGGGTCATCTGCTCGGCCGCGTTCAGCTACTACTTCGTCCACTTCAGCTCGTACAACCGTGTGTATGGAACTCTCGGCGCCGCCGTGGCTTCACTCGTCTGGGCGTGGATCCTCAACATCTCACTACTTGTCGGCGTCGAAGTGAATCGATCGCTGGAGCCAAGAGTTCCGCTGCGTGCGGAGAACCAGGCGAGAGTGCAGCGCCAGGGCGACACGGACGGCAATCCGCCGGGCGAAGCGTGAGGCTTTGCCGTCGACGGCTGTCCAGCACTGCGACGGAGCAACGGACAGCGGACGCTATACTCTGATGACTGGCGACGCCGGCCGGCCGCCCACAGCGACCATCGGCTTCCCGAGGCACAACACTTGGAGTCTCCCATGCCCGAACTGGACGGTCTTCAACTCAAACTCCGCCGCTTGGCAGACGAGCGCGACGCCATCGTTCTCGCGCACAACTACCAGCGCGCCGAGGTGCAAGCCGCAGCTGACCACGTCGGCGACTCGCTGGAGCTCGCACGAATCGCCGCCAGGGACGATCACAGCGTGATCCTCTTCTGCGGCGTGCACTTCATGGCTGAGACGGCGCACATCCTGTCACCCCAGAAGACGGTGCTCATGCCTGATCGTCGCGCCGGCTGCCCGATGGCCGACATGATCACGGCAGCCGACTTGAAAGCGCTCAAGCGTGAGCACCCTGACGCCGCCGTCGTCGCCTACGTCAACTCCTCCGCTGAAGTCAAAGCCGAGACCGACGTCTGCTGCACGAGTGCCAACGCCGTTGAGATAGTGGAGAGGTTTCCGAAGGCCCAGAAGATCATCTTCGTCCCAGACCGCAATCTGGGCGACTACGTTGCCCGCGAGACCGGCCGTGCCGACACCATGATCATCTGGCCAGGATACTGCCATGTTCACGACGACTTCCGCGCCGCCGAGATTGCCCGAATTGTCGCGGAGCATCCGGAATCGGTCCTCATGGCACATCCCGAATGCCGCCGAGAGGTGCTCGAGATCGCCGATGTGGTGACGAGTACATCGGGCATGCTGCGTTACCCGGCGACAAGCGACGCGACGACCTTCGTCGTGGCCACGGAGACGGGCCTGCTCTATCGTCTTGCCGCCCTATATCCGGAGCGATCGTTCGTGCCCGCGTCACGTAGGGCCGTGTGCCCCAACATGAAGCTGACGACGCTTGAGAAGTGCGTAGCGACTCTGGATGACGAGTGGGACAACGTCCTCGAGCACCAAGTCACCGTGCCGCCGCACATCCGCTCCGCGGCGCTCCGCGCCGTGGAGCGGATGATCGCCTAGGAAGCTGCGACGCAGGCCTCCGGCGTCAGGACACGGATCCCGACATCGCAGACACTCTGAGGACCGCCGATCCGCGCACACGATCCTCTTTGAGGTCGAGAAGCGCCTGATTCGCCTCCACTAGGTCATACTCCTGCACACGGCTTCGAATGGGGATGAGAGCCGCGTCACGAAGCAACTCGCGAGCGTCGCGGCGCGTCGAGTTGGCAACGCTTCGCAGCACGCGTTCGTGATAGATCCACGGATACTCAATGGCTGGAATAGGCGTGCTGTAGATGCCTCCCAGCGCCAGAATGCCGCCCTTGTCGAGACGGCGCAATGCGGCGAGAGCAAGATCACCAACCGGCGCGAATACTATGGCCGCGTCATAGACAACGCCGGGATCCTCGTCGGACTCGCCCGCCCAAACAGCGCCCAACTCGCGTGCCATCGCCCGATGCGCCTCATCGCGGGCGATACCGTAGACGTCCCATCCACGCCAGTGCGCGACTTGAGTGCAGAGCGACGCCGCCGACCCGAAGCCGTAGATGGCGAGACGAGGCGCGCCGGCGGATGCGACGCCTCGAGGCGGCCCATCCACGAACGAGCCGGGATCATGAAACGTGCTCGCATGCGCACCAGGGAGGTCAGCTTGCCCGACGACACCGACGAGGCGCAAGCAGCGATACCCGATGACCCCCGCACACAGCAGCGGTGCCGCATCGAGAGGGCCCATCGCGTCGGGAAGACGATAGACGAAGGCGACCGGCGCGACCATGTACTCCGCGAATCCGCCGTCGACGTCCCAGCCGGTGAACGCCGCTTGGGTGCACAAGTTCTCGTCACCCCGACGGCAGTACCGGCAGGTTCCATCCGTCCTGTGTAACCACGGCACACCGACGCGCTCCCCAAGCTTGAGCGGTACGGAAGAGACATCGCCCCCGGGCAGGATCTCGTCCGCACCACGACCGAACCCCGCCACCTCCGCCACCACCTGGTGGCCCGGCACGATGGGGCAGCGATGCAGCGGTAGATCTCCCTCTACAATGTGCAAATCGGTTCGGCAGACACCGCACGCCAGCACACGGAGAACAACCTCGCCCTCGCCGGGCGCAGGCACCGGCAACTCGACCAGCCGCAGCGGCATCTCGGACACTGGCCCCGATGCCAGCAACTGCATTGCGCGCATCGTTCTTGGAACGCCTTCGTCGACGGGATTCAAGAGACCCTCCCTCCCTATGACTACGCGTACACATCCCAGCGTAAGGCCAATGGCGGACGAGAAGAAGACGTTGTCCGAGTCGAGCGTCCGCGCCGCCGATAGTCCGGTGCCCGCTGCAGGGGCTCTACGGCAGAGTCATGGCGTACTCCCGCCAACCACTGTAGAAGCGACCCCAGCCCACTCCTAGGACGTCGCGACACGCCGCATCAATTCCGTCACGGCTCAGATCCGAGTTGGCAATAGCCACGACGAAAGGCCGTAGCCGTTCCAAACCCCATTCGTCAAGGACATAGAGCACGAGTGCGGCGCCCTCCAGATAGGCAACCGCAACCTCTTCGTTTGTGCTGCCCATCCACAAATCGCCGACGGACAGTGCATCGACGAGCGGCCACACATGGTTGCCGGCGGCAATCTCCGCTCTCAGCGGAGCAAAGCTGCGACCACCCTCCACGGCCGTCGCCAGCCCCTCGAGCAGCAGTGGCGGTCGATGCCTCGTACTGGCGAACCACTGGGATGTGTACGCGTGAGCCATCTCGTGCGCCAGCAGGCGCGGCAGCCACGAGTCCCCCTGCGCGACATACTGCCCCATGACGACGATGTCGAGCAGGCGCCATGGCTCACCGCTGACTCGATCCACCTTCACGGCGAACGCCGGCGCACTCTTGGTTAAGGCGCCACCGAGCGAAACGCCCGCCTGGTTCGACGACTCGTAGACGGCGACGAAGAGCGGATCGTCTGCGTCGACGCGCAGCAGAGCGAGGCGCTGTCTGGCTTCCTGGCCGACCGCCGCGATGGCCTCTGCGGCGCGGCGGTCGCTCGCGTCCGTAAGCACAACGAGTCCCTGACGACGAACGACAATCGGTCGACTGAAGGCCATGAAGTACTGGCGACGCACATCACGGGGCGTCTCATCGGCCACGACGCCCAGCACACCGGCGCGGATGCCGAAGTCGAGAACGCGAACTGCGGCCAGCCGATCGTCTGGGCCAACGCGCGCCAGCCGGCCGGAGGCCTGGACCTCATACCGGCCTTGGTGACCCGGGATTGCCGTGGCCGTGAATCTGAAGCGTCTCCAGGGCAGCGAGCCCAGCCGTCGATAGAGCGCCGCAGTGACCTTACGCGCCTCGGCTCCGTACGCAGGCAGCGCGGCTTCATACTCGCTACGGTCGCCGGCCACCAGCGCGTGGGCAGCCAAGTCGAGTGCGGCCTGCACTTCGGCAAGCTCCGCCGGACCATCACGCGCAGGTTCGGATCCGGTCGCCTGCGGCGACACGGCGCTTGATCCGGAGCAACCGCCGCCTGCCGCGCAGAGCATCGTGAGAGCCGCCACGAGAAGCAACCGGAGAGAAGTTCGTCCTCTTCGCCACATCACTGACCATTGTACGTCGCACGGCGACGGCGCCTGGCACGAACAGACGACTGCGTGTACCCTGGAAGCCCAATGGAGGATTGTCGATCGCAGGGCCGCAAGCCCTACACGCTCTACCAGAGCGGCGTCGCGTCGAACACCGTCTTCGCCCCACCCGAAGGGCTCCGGCAATCACGTGAGCGCCGGCGACGTCGCCGAGCGGCGAGGCGTCGTCGACGCATCCTCATCCTGGCGATCTCCGTGATCGCGGCGCTTCTCCTCGTTCTCGTGTCAATGACGCAACCGTGGATAGACAAGAGCGCGACCGCAAGCGCACGCACGCAGCAAGAACCGAACTACTCCGTGGGCGGTTCTCCGTCGCCCTCGCCCAGCGCTGCCGCCGCCAAGTCGACGTCTGGATCGCCGAGCGAAGGAAGCGTACGCGCCGCAGGCACCTCCCCCACACCCGCCGCTTCGCCCGATGATTCTCTCTCCGTAACCGTCACCGGCGGCGGCGACGTGATTGGCGACCGCTCCGTGCGCACCGTGCTCGCGAGAGAAGGAGCGGGCCTGTTCGATGGAGTCGCGTCGATCTTCAACAAGAGCGACTTCGGCTTCGTCAACCTGGAGACTCCACTGACCACCGCCGGTGAACCGCAGACGTGGAAGGACGTCGTCTTCAAAGGAGACCCGCGACTCGCCGACGCGATGGCAGCGAGCGGAATCAACGTCGTGACGCTTGCCAACAACCACGCCGGCGACCAAGGCGACAGCGGACTCCTCGACACACTCGCGATCTGCGCCCAGAGTGGCATTACCGCCGTGGGCGCAGGTGTAACCCTGGCGGAGGCACAAAGCGCCAAGCTCCTCAAGAGCAGCGGAGCGGTGCGAGTCGCGTTCCTCGGATTCAGCGACGTCCTGCCACAGGGCTACGGCGCTACATCGGTAAGCCCCGGCACGTCGCCTGGCCGGTCCGACCTCGTCGCCGTCACCGCAGCGATCACAGCCGCGTCATGCCAAGCCGACTTCACGATCGTCGCCTGGCACTGGAATCTCGAATTCGCGACCGCACCTACAAGCCTTGAGGCAGGCGAGGCCAGAGCCGCAGTCGATGCCGGAGCCGATGTCGTGTTCGCCCACCATCCACACGTCCTGCAGGGTGTGCAGGCGTACAACGGTGCGCTCATCTGTTACAGTCTCGGCGATCTCGTCTTCGACAACTGCACCGGTCCCATGGCGCAGACCGTCCTCGTGACAACTCGCATTTCTCCTACACGGATCGAGGCCACACTCGTTCCCGTCCAAATCGCGAGCTCCGGCAAACCATCGATCGCGACCGGCGCCGTGGCGGCAAGCATCCTTGAACGCGTGAAGACTTACTCGGCGACTCTAGGAACGCAGGTGCGTATTGCCAACGGCAAAGGCCACGTGACAGTCAGCCGGAGCTCCCAGTAGAAGAAACCGCGGAGTAGCGGCGACCGGTGCGCTTTCCTTCCCTCGGTGGCGCCCACTAGACTTGGCACTATGAGACCAGAGCTCTTCGAAGTCGGCGGATTCACCCTGTACAGCTTCGGCCTTATGGCGGCGCTGGCATTGATTCTTCCCGGCCTTCTCGTCGTTCGGCCGCTCATCAGACGTCGCGGGGTGGATCCCGAGTTCTCTATCGAGCTCATCTTCGCCGCCGGCATCGGCGGCTTCCTCGGCGCTCGTCTGTACTACCTCGCCGAGCACTGGAACGACATCCAGGGTGACGTCCTCGGCGCCGCCTTCTCCAGCATCGGATTCACCTGGTACGGCGGTCTCATCGGCGGCTTTGTCGGAGTGGTGGCGTGGACGCTGATTCGCGGAGTGCCACTCGGTGTGGTCGCCAACGCCATGGCCGTCGCTACGGCAGCTGGCTACGCGATTGGCCGCATCGGCTGCCAGCTCGCAGGCGACGGCGACTACGGACGCGAATCGGATCTTCCGTGGGCAATGGGCTACCCAAACGGCACCGTGCCGACGGCTCCCGGAGTCACGGTGCACCCCACGCCGGTGTACGAGATCATCCTGATGATCCCCATCATCGTGACGCTCTGGTGGCTGGCAAGTCGAAACCATTCGGGATGGTGGACCTTCGGTTGGTTCCTCGTCCTCTCCGGCCTGGAACGTTTCGCGGTCGAGTTCGTGCGCCGCAACCCGGTTTGGCTGGCGGGCCTCACGCAGCCGCAGTGGTTTGCGATCGGAAGCGCCGTCGTCGGCACCGTCCTCATTCTCGCATTCTGGCACCGACCGCCAGAGCTGGCCCACCGCAGTCGCAGCTCCTAGCCGGGAGAGAACTAAACGTCACTCGCCAGGTCAGGCGACACGACGAGCACGGGACACGGTGCCACCGCGATCAAGCGTCGCACCGTCTCTCCGTGTCCGCCGACAAAGCGGCCGCGCCAAGCCAGGACGATTAGGTCGGCATCAATCTCTCGCGCCTCCTCGAGAATCGCATCCGCAGGCTCGCCGATGGCGACTTTGACGCGATGCTCGCAGCCCTCCATCGACCCAGTGAAGCGTCGCGAAAACTCGTCTCGCCAGTCACTCCATTCATATTGTTCCTGGTCGATGAGTCGCGGAACAGGAAAGCTACCCGGCTCGCTGGGCAAGGCGCCGCCTGCCACTGCCAGCACCACGATCTCGCGATCAGGCCCGCACAGCGTCGACTCCACGAACAGCATCGCGGCCGATGCGCGCGGAGATCCCTTCAGTGGAACCAGAAGGCTCCGCAAGGTCCGCGGTGAGCGCAAACCGGACCTCACCAAGAGCAGAGGGACAGATGGAGCCGCAAGGAGACGAAGCGCCAAAGAATCCGGATCGCCAGACGCGTCGACGCCCGCGGCGACGCACGTCACACCCGATGACGACGTGGCCAACGAGAGCGAGACGACGGCGTCGCTGCTGAGAGTTTCCGTCTCGCCACCGACAGGCGTGGTCGGAAGAGTATCTCCGCCCGCGTTCAGGCCGTCGTCCTGCAGGAGCACGGTCCGAATCGACCAGTCCCCCGCACGGGCCAGTTGCTCGGCCGCATCGATGAGCTCGTTGCTCGTCGCGTCTGTGCGGCCGATGACGATGAGCATCGTCATCACACAACCTCCCTCCAAGCTCCGGAGCCGTCACGGACAAGGTGGGCATCACCCGGACGATACTCGTGCTCGGAACCACCCACCAGGAGCCTCAAGGCTGCACGCTCAACTGTTATTCCCACCTCCAGCTCACCCGAGCGCGCCGTGAAGTCAAATCGCAGTCTCGCGCCGCGAAAGCACAGTGATACACGCAACGATGTCCACTGCGGCGGAAGGTGCGGATCCAGCATCAGGGCTTCGCCGCGTCGACGAAGGCCGGCGAAGCCGAACACGGCCGCTTGCCACAAACTGCCCATGGTGGCGAGATGCAGTCCCCCGGCGACGTTGGCCATCGCGTCGCCCATGTCGATGGCCGTTGCCATCTTGAAGTCGGCGACGGCATCATCCAGACGTCCAAGGCGAGCTGCCACAGCGGCATGCATTCCGGGACTCAGTGAGCTGCCATGCACCGTCAAGGGCTCGTAGTAGGAGTAGTTCGCGTCGGCCACATCATCGGCTATCTCACCCGAGAGCAGATGCGTCAGCATGACGACGTCGGCCTGCTTCACCACCTTGGCATTGAGCGTGATCTCTCGTCCGAGAAGAACATCGGCCGCCACTGGACGCGGCCTCAAACGCTCTTGATCGACATCCGTGAGCTCATAGAAGCCGGCAAACTGCTCGTACAGGCGCGTGCTCGGATCGTAGCCGTCCACGAGCCGCTCTGCTGCACGCCGCCACGCCGTCAGTTCATCGTCGCCCAGACCGAGATGCAGTCGCAGCTCGTCGGCATAGCCCGAATCGACCCTGTCGAGCCAGGCGAGCGCGTCGATAGCTCGATGGATGTTCCAACGTGCCATGACGTTGGTATATGCGTTGTCGTCGACGTCCTCGTGATACTCATCGGGACCCACAACGCCTCGAATGTGCGCGCGGCCCTCAGCATCGAGCGCCGTCCGCGAGACCCAGAACCTGGCGGTTTCAAGCAGAATCTCCGTTCCCATCGAGGCCATGAAGACATCGTCGGCAGTCGCCTTCCAGTATTCCCACACCGCCCAGGCGACATCGCTCGAGATGTGGTGTTCCATGATGCCCGACAGAATGGGGACCAGTTCGCCATTGGGTCCGAACGAGTACGGCGGAGTTGTCTCGTCCCCTGTATCCGCGGATTCCCATGGATACAGCGCGCCGCGGTGCCCCATTTGCCGCGCCTTCTTTCTCGCACCGGCGAGATGGCGATAGCGATAGGTGAGAAGCGTCCGCGCCGTGGGTGGATGCGTGTAGATGTAGAACGGCAGCGCAAAGACCTCCGTGTCCCAGAACACATGCATGAAGTACGACATGCCGCTGAGGCCACGGGCACCGACTGACGCCCCCACCCGTTCCGGATGAGCGCTGGCGATCAGATGAAAGATGGCGAAGCGGAGCGCCGTCTGATCCGCTTCGTCTCCGCTCAGCGAAACATCGGCGCCACGCCACCGCTCCGCCCACGCCGCACGATGTCGTTCGAGGAGCGCGTCGAAACCGACGCGCTCCGCATGCCGAAGGCTCCGCAGCGCAGAACCCGACGACGGGACACGGGTACGCGCCGAAACTACCGCCGCAAGTCGGTCCACGGCGATTCGCCCTCCCGATACGAGATTGGCGCCAATCAGGTCGCGGCCCTTCTCAACGACGCGCAGCGCGATACCGCCTCTTGTTGGTCGTGTCGTGAGCGCAAGAGAGTGGCCTCCGCCACCGCGTCCACGCGTGCGCGCCAGCAATGTGCCCTCGCCAAGGTCCCTGATCTCGGTCTCCTGCACAGGTCCACCAGCATGCGTAACGGCAATCGCACCCTGCCAATCGAGACGGCCGGCGAAGTCCTCGGCCAAAGCCTCCGCCCGCAACGCCATGATCGACCTGTCTGCAAGCGACGCGAACCGTGCTGTCCGCACGGCAATCGTTCGCCCAACGCCGTCGCGTTGGCGCCAGTACCTGAAGAGCACGCCGCTCCGAAGATCCAGCACCCGTCGGTGGTCCAGCACTCGTCCATGTGCGAAGTGGAGCGGAACTCCCTCCACAAGCAGCCGCAAGTCGATCCAGTCGGGTGCAGGCACCGGCTGCCGAGTGCGCGGTTCACTCGTTCCGTCTCCAAACACCCCAGCAACAAAGGTCGCCGGCGTGGAAACAGGAGACCCCTCCTCGAGAGCACCTCTTGTGCCGCTCTCTCCGTTCGCAACGGTGAGAAGCGTCTCTGCCTCGCGTTCGCGGAACGGATCGAAGCCGTTCACCTCGTACCGCCATGAGGACTCCTGACTAGGCTCCGGAAACTGCACTACGCAGCCCTCGCAGAGACTTCGCTGCCGACGCCCCAATAGCTGCCGCGATCGTAACCGTGATAGGCTGCAAACAGCCCACCGGCGGGTACATCACGATTACCTTCGGCGGCGCCAGGGCGCTCCACGCAAGAGAGAGCAGGGCACGGTAGGGAGGCTCCAGCATGGTCTTCCGCATCACTCGTCACCCGGTGGGTGTCGGCCAGTTTGGGCAGGGCGTCCTCCTCCTGCTGCTGGTCTACCTATGGATCCTGAATCTCGCCGATTTCCTGCTCACCCGCCACGCACTCTGGAGCGGCCTCGCGGAGGAGTCCAATTGGATCATGGACTACTTCTTTCAGCAGGGAACGGTGCCTGCTATGGCGTTCAAAGTGGGCATCGTCACTATCGGGGTGCTCCTCCTTTGGCGCCTACGTCGATTCCGCGAGTCACTCATCGCCGCCGCAATGCTCACCGTACTGTTCGCCCTCGTCGTCTTCTATGAGGCTGCTTCGTTGATGACGATCTAGGCGTCGCTCACGTGTCGAAATGGCAGACAGACAGATCGGCAAACTGGCGTGCGGCCAACCCTGCGTGTTTCTCGGCGATCGTATCGGCCAGCGCGTCGAGGGCAGCGAAGTCGGCCGCGCGTGGTCTGCCCTTGGCAAGCACAGGATCGAGGAACTCGACGCGAAGCTTGGACATCATCCCTGTGAGAGTCTCCACGGTCTTTCCTGCCCATCCGTAGGAGCCCACCACGGCAACGTACTTCGTGCGCGGCCGCAGAGCATTGGCGAGAAAGGCCGCATGCGCTGAGAGCGGATGCGGTCCCGTCAGTATCGTCGACGTACCCAGGACGAGCGTGCCCGCGTGAACCAGCGAGCTCGCCAACTCACCAGCGTCGAGCGACGTGAGGTCGAAACGCTCGACAGCCACACCGCGGTCGGTGAGCGCCGCCGTGAGGTGGTCGACCATGAGCCGCGTGCTGTCGTGCATTGAGACATATGGCAGACACACGATGTTCTGTGGGTCTCCGGCGGCCCAGTCACGATACGCCGCCACGATGAAAGCGGGGTCGTCGTACACGGGTCCATGACTCGGGCAGATGACGGCGATGGGGTACCGCGTCACCTTCTCGATGTTCTTCGTCACCTGAGCGCCAAAGGGCATCATGATCTCGGCGTAGTAGCGTTTGGCGCCGTCATACACCTCGTGCTTGTCGGCGAACACATCGTTGGTGGCGTAGTGCGAGCCGAAGAAGTCGCAGCTGAAAAGCATGCGATCCTCTGCGAGCCACGTCGACATCGTCTCCGGCCAATGCACCCAGGGCGTGGCAAGGAAGGTCAGAGTCTTTCCGCCGAGCGCGAGTACGTCGCCGTCAGCGACTATATGGAAGCGAGCGTTCTCCACGTGCAGATGGTCGATGAGCAGGCCGCGCGCCTTCTCGTTGCAGACGATCGTGAGGTCCGGGAAGCGTTTGAGCAGCATGGGCGTCGATCCCGAGTGATCCTGCTCAACATGCTGGATCACGAGGTAGTCGGGCGCCGGGAGTTCGTCGAGTTGGCGGGAGAGCGTGTGCCAACAAGACGGGTCCACTGTGTCTATGAGCGCGCATGTCTCGCTACCCTGCACGAAGTAGGCGTTATAGCTCGTCCCGTCCGGAAGCGGAATGAGGGCGTCGAACAAGCGTCGATCCCAGTCCACAGACCCAATGAGATGCACACCAGATACGATTTGCCGCGGCTTCATGCTGATCACACTCCCACATCGCGGAACGTCTGCCGATCCAGCTCGTCCGCCAGTTGCTCCAGGAACAGCCCCACGTCAGTCACGATCCCAACGGTCTGAAAACTGCCGCGGTCGGCGAGCTTGGTGACGACCGCAGGATTGATGTCGACACACACAGTATGCACCGTCGCGGGCAGGAGGTTGCCCACCGCGATACTGTGCAGCATGCTGCTCAGCATGAGACACGCCCCCGCGTGCTCAACGTAGGCTCGCATGGCTCGCTGCGCCTGCATGACGTCGGTGATGACGTCAGGCAGCGGTCCATCGTCACGAATGCTCCCCGCCAGCACGAAAGGCGTACCGGTCGTCACCAGCGTGTGCATGAGACCGCCCGTGAGAAGGCCCTGGTCAACCGCTGCCGTGATGCCTCCGCACGCCCGAATAGCGTTGATGGCACGGAGATGGTGCTCGTGTCCGCTGGGGGCTGGTCTGCCCTCGTTCAGGCTGACGCCCAAGGATGTGCCGTACAGTTGCGCCTCGATGTCGTGCGTGGCTACGGCATTGCCCCCGAAGACCGCTCCAATGAAGCCCGCTTCGACAAGACGGGCCAAGTGCGGTGCGGCACCCGTGTGGATGATCGCAGGACCCGCGACGGCGATAGTCAGCTTGCCATCGCTCCGGACCTGGGCGAGCAGGCGCGCCACCTCACGTACTATCTGAGCCTTCGGCTTCTCGCTACTCACTGCCGAAGCCATGAACTCGAACGGCTGACTCTCGCGCGGTCGCTCCAACGGCTGTACACGAATCCCGCGACGCCCAACGGCGTAGAGCTCGCCGCGTTTGACGTCGCTCATCGGCACCATACGGGCCTCGCCGGTTGCGACGTCTACGCGGACCCCGCAGTCCATCTCGGGATGCTCGACCCTGACCCAGTCGCCACTCAGGCGCACGTAGGTATCAAGATTCGTGCTCGAGTAGAAGCGCTCGGGGAAGACGCCGTCTTGAGGGGCGGGAACGAGCTGCACGTCGTGCGGATTCACAGCAACGGCGCCGTATTCGGTGATGGTCGTGAGCAGCGTCTCGAGATGCTCGATGTCGCGCCCAAACACACGCAGGACGGCGTGCGATGCATCGGTCTTCATCCGGCCGACGGCGAAGCTCAGGACCTCGAAGTCGCCGTCGAGATCCATGATTGCGTCCATGATCTGAGCCATCAGGAGCGAGTCGATCAGGTGGCCCGTGATCTGAACATCTTCGTATGGCGCGTCGAGCATCTGCCTCCCAACCGATCCGATGCACGAAAGGATAGCAGGCCCTCCAACCGCGAGGTGAGGCACGCCGCCAAGCCGCTACTCCAAGCCCCTCTCGGCGTCGATCTCTCGCTCGATGGCCTTCGAGGACGGCAGCAGTTCCACTACAAGCACGCCCGTGAGCATCAGCGAACCGCCGAGCATCAAGCGCCACGTGAGAGCGTCCATGCCCACGATCACCCCCGTAACCGCAGCGAAGACGCTCTCGAAGCCCATCAGAATGGCCGCATGCGTGGAAGTCGTGTATCTCTGCGCCCAGCTCTGGATGAAGAATGCATAGATGGTGCCGCTCAGGGCAGTCCAGATCGTCATGACCCAGAAGCCCCACCCGAGATCGAGACGGATGGGCGTGATGAACGGGGTAATCAGGAGGAGGGCAGCAGCCGAGAACGCGATCTGCGTGAAGGCAAGCGTGGACGCTTCGACCTTGGGAGCGAAGAAGCCAGTAGTCATAATATGCACGGCGTAGAGAAATGCCCCCAGGAGGGTGAGGACGTCGCCCCAACTCATTGTGAGGTCGCCGCGCAAGGACAGCGCCGCCAGACCGGCAGTGGCGATGAGCGCCCCGAGGATCTGGAACTTGCCGGGAGAGCGCTTGGCGACGGCCCAGTACAAGAACGGCACAATAGCGATGTTCATGCCGGTGATGAAGCCCGAGATTCCCGGCGTGGTCCACTGAAGACCGATCGTCTGCATAATGAGCGCGGTGAGGTACACCGCGCCCAAGAAGCTGCCGCGCGCCCAGTCTTGTCCCCGAGCGCGCAGCCAACTCCGGGGACGTACCGCCGCGAAGATTCCGGCGGCGACCACGTATCGCAGGAGAAGATAGAGAAACGTCCCCGCGAGAACACTGGGCGCCACGTCGCTGACGGCCGCACTCGTCTGTTCGACTACCTTCTTCACGATCACGAAGCTGCTGCCCCAGAAGACGGCAACGGTCAGAAGCAGCGCGTCGGCGAATAGCGCCATCGAGCGAGAACGGTGTGTCAGCGTGGTCGGGGTGGCCATCGGCGCCATCCTCGCAGAAGTGCCTATGGGGTGCGAGCGCCGCCCGGAGAAGAGGCCTACGAGGCGCCCACGACCCCGCACCACCGCACGAGAACAAGGGCAATTGCAGCGGCGTAGTCCAGAAGCCCCTGGACAGAGAGATGCTCGTTGGCTGCATGTGCCGTCTCGATCCCCTGCGGGCCGAAGCTGAACGTCGGGATGCCGGCGCGTGTGAACGTCGCCGCATCGTGCCAGCTATCCAGCCCGGCCGGTACGCCCCTGTGACCCAGAACCGCAGCACACGAGAGCGCCAGTCCCACAAGAGGGTGATCACCGGCCATCTCTGCCGGAACCACGTCGTCGGTCCACCGGATCTCGAGAGGGTGCTCACGGAACCAAGGATCCGCCGCAACGGCCTCATTGAGGCGAACTGCCACTTCTCGCTCCACCGGTCGGCCCGTTCCTTCCGCGTCGACATGTGTGGGCAAGTACGTGATGTTGCAGGTGAGATCGCAGCGGTCGGGATAGGTGACGACCCAAGTGCCGCCGTTGACCAGCGTAGGAACTATGTCACCTGGTCGCAGCAGGGGATGGCGGTGATCGGGCCGCATCCGCCACTCTTCGCGCAGCTTGCCGATGCCGTCGAGGAGAGGTGCGAGTTTCTCGATGGCATTGACCGCACCTCCATCGCGCCAGTCAGGCTGCGGCATCTCCGCATGACCGGCGCGCCCGGGCACCGTGATCACCGGCGTCAGCGTCCCGCGGCAGCTCACCCATGCGTCGAAGCCCGTTGGCTCGGCGACGATGCCGGCGTCAGCAGCTATGCCGCGCCGCACGCACATGTGCCCACCGGCCCCCGACGACTCCTCGTCAGTGTTCGTGCACACCACAACGTCACCTGCGAGCCGCACGTTGAGCCTGTGCAGAGCCTCGAGAGCGACCACAAAGGCCGCGATCCCGCCCTTCATGTCGGCCGCGCCTCGACCGTATGCGCATCCGTCCCGCACCTCCAACCGGAACGGATCGCTCACCCAGTCCGTGCGCGTCCCAGGATCGACGGCATCGATGTGCCCGTTGAGTAAGAGACTGCGTCCGCCTCCGGCGCCCTCCAAGCGAGCTACATGCTGTGGCCGGCCGCGAAAGTCGAGTCCGGCCGGCAGAGACCGACTGCCGGCGCCCGTCGGCTCTGGCTCCCACAAGACAGACGATGCGCCGATCGAGCGCAGGCGCGAGCTCAAGAGGCGCTGCAGCTTCTCCTCGTCACGTGCAGGATCGCCGGGGTCGCGTGCTGTTGTGTCGCACGCCACCATCTCGGCGAGCAGCCCGAGTACGTCGTCCCTCGCGCCGAGAGCGGCCGCAACAACGCGTTCCTCGGTTGGAGTGGAGAATCCGTTCACAAGCGCAGTCTACAGCGTCGTCGACGAATCATCGCGACTACAGGGTCCCAATCAACAGCAGAACGGTAGTGATAGCATCGCTACATGGCCCATCGCGCGCGTCGTCCCGTAGACCCTCGCGGTCTCAGTCCACAGGTCCGACGCCTCGGCTGGGTGAGCATGCTCACGGATCTCGGCTCGGAGATGGCCTATCCACTCTTCCCGATCTTCGTCACCAGCGTACTCGGCGCGCCCGCCGCACTCCTCGGACTCATCGAGGGGATTGCCGAAGCGACAGCGAGCCTCACCAAGTACCCTTTCGGCCAACTTGCGGACCGCACCGGCAAGCGACGACCGTACGTCCTTGCCGGCTACGGGCTCGGAGCGTTAGGCAAGCTCCTTGTCGCCCTGGCGACCGGCTGGCCCATCGCCCTCGGCGGTCGGATAGTGGATCGCCTCGGCAAAGGCATGCGCACCGCGCCGCGTGACGATCTCTTGGCCGCCGCGACACTTCCGAGTCAACAGGGCCGCGCCTTCGGGCTGCATCGTGCGATGGACACTATGGGCGCCGTGCTGGGCCCACTTGTCGGCCTCGCCCTGGTGCAAGCGGAGATCCCGATCCGTTGGATCATCGGGCTCGCCGCACTCCCCGGATTCGTGAGCGTGTTCCTCATTCTGCGGCTCGTCCGCGAACACAGGAGCGAGCCGCAACGCGGGGCCCTCAGACCCAGGCTGCCCGCATCGCCGGCCTTTCGCTGGCTGCTCCTTGGATCAGTCGTCTTCGCGGTCGGGAACTCGAGCGACATGTTCCTCCTGCTGAAAGCCCAGGATGCTGGCCTCAGCACCTCTGCCGTTCTCCTCGTCTACGTCCTCTACAACGCCGTCTACTCGGCCTCTTCGTTACCACTCGGCAGGCTCAGTGACCGCATCGGGCAGTACCCTGTCGTTCTTGCCGGCTATCTCCTATTTGCGGTCATCTACGTCGGCTTCGCAATCTCGGCCGGGGCCGGTGTCATCGCGCTCTTCGCCGTCTACGGGTTGTACATCGCCGCGACCGAGGGCACGAGCCGAGCGTTGATCGGACGCACAATTGCGACTGGAGAGCGCGCATCGGCGCTCGGTCTCTACTCTGCTGCAACCGGCCTCGCCGCCTTCGCCGCGTCCACAGTGGCAGGCGTCCTATGGTCGGTCTTCGCCCCTTGGGTGACATTCGCCTACGGGGCGAGCATGGCCTTCATCGCGGCGACGGTCATGCTGGCAGGCGAACCAATGGTGCGCCGCTCTCTGGCGTCGTGAGTTCCACGTGCGAAACCCCACGGTGCGGCCCTCCGCAGCCTGCGGGGCGCATCGGCGCCTCAGGCGAGACAGCCGCAATTCGGACTTGAGTTGCCCTGTTTGAGGGTCGGCCGTACAATGTGCAACGTAGTACAATCGTCGCCACGCAGGCACCAGCCGTCGCGACGAATCCCCAACGTCGCCCGTCCCGAAGAAGGGCAGGAAGCCGACTCAGCATGAACGGAACGTCTCGCACCCTCGCCGAGGAGATCGCTGCCAACACCGGGGCCAACGCCGCCTTGTGCTACCAATGCGGCAAGTGTTCAGCCGGGTGCCCCATGGCGGCCGACTCAGACCTCCGTCCCCACAACGTTATGCGTCTCGTCATGCAGGACAAGCGCGAACGAGCACTGAGCGACCCCACAATCTGGTACTGCCTCACCTGCGAGACGTGCTCGGAGCGCTGTCCAAACGGCTGCGATCCCGCGCGTGTGATCGACGCATTGCGCGAGATGAGCCTCGTCGCGGGTGTGTCACAGACGCCGAGAAACATCAAAGCGTTCCACCGCGCTTTCCTCGAGCAGGTACGGACCAACGGCCGCCTTCACGAGATGGGCCTCGTCATGGAGTACAAGCTCCGCAGCGGGGATCTCATGAAGGACGCGACCAACGCCGCGCCGATGTTTACCCGCGGCAAGCTCAGCCTGCGTCCTCACCGCATCAAGGGCATAGGCGAGATGAAGCGCATCTTCGAGAAGTGCGGGTTGGGAACATGAGCGGCCCGCGGACAGATCGGCGAGAAGGCATCGCATACTACCCGGGCTGCTCCTTGACCGGCACATCGCGCGAGTTCGACGAGAGCCTCCGCGCGGTAGCCTCCGCGCTCGATATTGAGATTCATGAGATTGATGACTGGTCATGCTGCGGAGCCAGCAGCGGCCACATGACAGACCATCTCCTCGGCGTCGCCCTGCCGGCGCGCAATCTTGCGCTGGCGGAGGCGGAAGGATTCGAACAAGTCGTTGCTCCGTGCGCCGCCTGCTACAACCGGCTCGCGTCTTCGCAGCACGAGATCGCCAGCGATGCGCAGCTCGCCGAGCGCATACCGGAGGTCCTCGGCCGCCCCTTCCGCAACAGCGTCGAAGTCGTCAACGCCAACCAACTCCTGCGCGACGCCGCAACGACGATCCGGGAGCGGGTGGCCGCTCGTGGCAAACCCAACCCATTGATTGGCGTCAAACTCGCGGCGTACTACGGCTGCCTGCTCGTGCGCCCTGCGGCGATCGCAGGCGGCGAGGACCCGGAGAATCCGTCGTCCATCGACGAGGTTATCCGTGCCTGCGGAGCTGATCCCATCGACTGGAACATGAAGGTGGAGTGCTGTGGAGCATCGCTTTCGTTCAGCCGCACAGCCTCCGTCGTGCGCCTTGGGCGATCGATCATCAGTGACGCACGTGCCAACGGAGCCGAAGCCATAGTCGTCGCCTGCCCTCTGTGCCACTCCAACCTCGACCTTCGCCAGAAGGCCATGGCCCAACGCGGCCAGGAGCCCCTGCCGGTGCTCTTCATCACTCAACTCGTCGGCTTGGCCCTGGGTATCCCGCCGTCGCAACTCGGACTCGATCGCCACTTCGTGCCAACGGCAGGTCTTGTGACCAGCATGGAGGAGCGCGCCGTCGTCCGCGAGGCCGAGGAAGCGCGCAAACGCGCCGAAGCGGCCGCGAAGGCAGCGGCGCGCGCCGAAAAGGCCGCTGCTCCTCAAGGAGGTGAGCCGGCATGAGTCGCATTGGCGTCTTCGTTTGCCACTGCGGCGAAAACATCGCCCGCACCGTCGACGTGGCCAAGGTAGCAGAGGATCTCAAGGATCATCCCGGCGTTGCCTTCACCACAGACTACAAGTACATGTGCTCAGACCCCGGTCAAGCGCTGGTACGCAAAGCCATAGAGGAACACAACCTCACCGGCGTGGTCATCGCCGCCTGTTCTCCGCACATGCATGAGAAGACGTTCCGCCGCGCTTCCGACCAGGCCGGCCTCAATAAGTACATGTGCGAGATGGCGAACATTCGCGAGCACTGTTCGTGGATTCACGAGGACCGCACCGAGGCAACGGCGAAGGCGACCGATATCGCCCGCACGATCGTCGAGAAGGTGAAGCACAACAAACCGCTGGAGCCCATCCTGATCCCCATCACGAAGAAGGCGCTGGTGATCGGCGCCGGCATCGCCGGGATTCAGGCCGCCCTGGACATCGCCGACGGCGGCCACAAGGTCGTCTTGATCGAGAAGGAGGCGTCGATCGGCGGCCATATGAGCCAGCTCAGCGAGACGTTCCCGACGCTCGACTGCTCGCAGTGCATCCTCACCCCGCGCATGGTCGAGGCCGCTCAACACCCCAACATCGAACTCCACACATGGAGCGAGGTCGAGTCGATCGACGGCTACATCGGCAACTTCAACGTCAAGATCCGCAAGAAGGCCCGAACTGTCAACGAGAACCTCTGCAACGGCTGTGGAGACTGTCTTGCCGTCTGCCCGGCCAAGCGCATACCGAGCGAGTTCGAAGCAGGGTTGGGCATGAGGACGGCGATATACGTGCCCTTCCCCCAAGCGGTCCCGAACATCCCGGTCCTGGACCGCGCTAACTGCTCGCTCTTCAAAGGGCGTGCCAAAGGCCTCGCCAAAGACGCTTGCGGCAAGTGCAAGGAAACGTGCCTCAAGGGCGCAATCGACTACGACACAGAAGACACGTTCGTCGACGAGCAAGTCGGCGCCATCGTTGTCGCCACCGGCTATCAGCTCTACAGTATCGGCCGCGAACAACCAGAGGGGCTCAAGGGGTACGGCGAGTACGGCTACGGCGACGTGCCGGATGTCATCGATGGCCTGCAGTTCGAGCGACTAGCCTCCGCCTCTGGTCCAACCGCCGGCGCAATTCGACGTCCTTCTGACGGCAAGGAGCCGAAGACGGTGGTCTTCGTCCACTGCGTGGGCTCCCGCGATCCGGAGAAGGGAATCAAGTACTGCAGCAAGATCTGCTGCATGTACAACGCCAAACACGCCATGCTTTACAAGCACAAGGTGCACGATGGGAGGGCAATCGCCTTCTACATGGATATTCGCGCCGCCGGAAAGGGCTACGACGAGTTCAGCCGGCGCGCCATAGAGGAGGACCACGCGGAGTACATCCGCGGACGTGTGAGTCGCATCTTCCGCGATGGCGACGTCGTCAAAGTGTGGGGTTTCGACACGCTGAGCGGTGAACAGGTCGTGATCGACGCGGACATGGTGGTCCTCGCGACGGCGGTACGCCCACAGCCCGATGCGAAGAAGCTGGCCCAAGTCATCGGCTGCAGTTTCGACGAGCACGGCTTCATCAACGAGGCGCACCCGAAGCTGCGCCCGGTCGAGACAAACACGGCCGGAGTCTACGTCGCCGGCGCCTGCCAGGCACCGCGCGACATTCCAGATAGCGTGGCGATGGCGAGCGCGGCGGCAGCCAAAGTCATGTCGCTCTTCAGTTCCGAAGAGCTCGAACGAGACCCCGCCGTTGCCGTAGTCAATGAAGCCACGTGCATCGGCTGCATGAACTGCGCTCGTGCATGCCCCTACGGCGCAATCGAAAAGCGCGAGATCTGCGCCGTCGACGGGCACGTCTGCGGCAACGTCGCCTACGTCAATCCTGGTGTCTGTCAGGGTTGCGGTACGTGCCAGGCAATCTGCTTGAGCAAGAGCGTCGAGCTTCAGACGTTCACCGACGAGCAGGTCTACAGCGAGATCAACGCACTCTGTCTTTGGGAGTAGTCTCGGGATGAGCGACACAGTCCACACACCAGGCAGCGCCACACCCGGCACGAACGCTGACACGTTCGAACCGCGCATCACCGCCTTCGTCTGTAACTGGTGCACCTATACCGGCGCCGACCTCGCCGGCACGAGTCGCCTGCACATGGCCAGCAACGTGCGCATCATCCGGCTTCCTTGTACCGGACGCATCGACCCACTGTTCATCATCAAGGCTTTCGAACGAGGCGCCGATGGCGTCATCGTCAGCGGCTGCCATCCTGCCGACTGCCACTACACATCGGGCAACTACCACGCTCGTCGCCGATTTGGCGTGTTCCGCGACCTCATGGAGTTCGTTGGCGTGGACCCACGACGCATGACGTTCTCCTGGGTCTCGGCGAGCGAGGGCGCGAAGTGGCGCGACATCGTCAACGAGGCCGTCGCGAACGTGCGCGCCGCGGGCCCATTTACAGACTACCGTGCGCTCACTCCCGAACCTCCCGCGGTCGTCGACGAGATAGACCGCATCCTCGCTGCGGCCGAGGAAGAGGCAGGTGACGAAGCATGAAGGAACTGCAAGACCTCGCGCGCCAGATCCTTTCGGACGGTACTGTTCGCGTTGTCATCGGGTGGGAGAATGCCCGTCGCGGCGCCCGTCCCGTCTTCGTAACCGACCCGGATCAGGCTGGCAGGCTCATCTTCGACACCCGCTGCGCCCACAACCTCGTGACGTATCTCGATCCTCGGCGCGATGACGTGCTGAACCTTGGCCGCATCGCCATCGTCGTCAAGGGATGCGATGCCAAGGCAGCAGCCGGCCTCTTGCGCGAACTCCAGATCCGCCGAGACGACGTGGTGTTGATCGGCATCCGGTGCGGCGGCGTTCTTGAGGAAGCCGAGATCCCGAACCCGCTCGAACTCACGCCAGACAACGTCGCGCCACGATGCTACAGGTGCGATAATCGCGAACCCGCAGTGGTCGACCACCTTCTCGGGGAACCGCAGCCTGAGCCGCCGCAGCCCACTTTGACCATCGAACAGCGAGTGGCCGAGCTCGACGCCCTGCCGCGCGAAGAGCGCTGGGCCTTCTGGACCGAGCAGTTCAGCAGATGCGTGCGCTGTTACGCATGTCGACAAGTATGTCCGTTGTGCGTCTGCGAGCTCTGCGTCGCCGACAAGACGCGGCCGCAATGGATCGAGCCAGCGTCCCACGCTCGGGGCAACTTGTCCTGGAACATCACGCGCGCACTCCATCTCGCCGGACGCTGTGTCGACTGCGGCGAGTGTGAGCGCTTCTGCCCTGTGGGCATCCCGCTCACCTTGATCAACCGGAAGCTCCAAGAGATCGTCCGCAAGCGCTTCGACTACGTCGTCAGCGACGATCCCGATAAGCCGGCCCCGATCGGCGACTTCCGACTCGACGATCAGCAGGAGTTCATCAAGTGACGCAATCGACGGACACCCACGGCGAGCATCAAGTGAGCGAACGTTGCTTCATCAGCGAGGCCGGTCTCCGCGCTCTCACCGCCGACCTTCTTGAGCACGGCACTGAGGTCATTGCTCCCGTAGCAGTCGACATCTGCGCCTCACCTTCGGCGATCGCGTCCGCCGCTTGCCGAATGCCTGGAGAAGCTCCCGTCGAGATTGAGTACCGTCGCCTCGGCGACTCCGCTGAACTCGACGTCAGCCGCGGCTTGCCGGTGCTCTCATTGAAGGAATACTTCCTTCCCGAGCACGAAGCGCTCTTCTGCTGGGAGCAGCACGGCACACGCATCGACATCAATCCGGTGCCGACGACATTCGCCCCACGCGTTGTACTCGCGGCGAAGCCCTGCGACAGCGCTGCGCTCGAGATCGTCGACAAAGTCATGAACTGGGGCCACGAAGACGAACTCTGGAATGGCCGCCGAGCCGCCACCATCATCATCAACTTGGCTTGCCCCTCAATCGACGAAAGCTGCTTCTGCACAGCGGTCGACCTAGCGCCAGACAGCACCAAGGGTGCCGACGGCCTGCTTACGCCCGTCGATGGGGGCTACCTCTTCGAGCCCTCAACTGAGCGCGGGCGTGAGTTCGCAGCCGCACACAAGGAGCACTTCGCGAGCGGCTGCGGCGGCGAGGAGCACCGCAGCCGACAAGCGCAGGACGAACGCGCCGCGGCACGGGCGCGAGTTGCCGCCAACCTCGAGATCGACCCTGCCTCCGTGCGCGACTGGATCGATACACATTTCGAAGATCCGCTCCTCGCCGCCCTTGGCGCACGCTGCAACGGCTGTGGAGCGTGCACCTCCGTCTGTCCTACATGTCACTGTTTTGACATCATCGACGAGCAAACCGGGGTCGGCCGCGGCACTCGACGTCGCTGCTGGGATGGTTGCCAGTCCCGACTGTTCACGCTGCACGCGTCAGGCCACAACCCAAGAGAGACCCAGGGAGCCCGCTACCGTCAACGGCTCAATCACAAGTTCGCGATCTACCCTCTGAGATTCGGCGAGGTCCTCTGCACTGGATGCGGCAGGTGTACACGTGTCTGCCATGCCGGGCAGGATCTGGTCGAGATCCTCGCCGCCATTGATATTGCGGCACGCAGACCGGGAGCCACGCCGTGAACATCTACCAGCCGCACCTCATGACCGTCGCCGCCGTGATCGACGAGACGCCCGACACACGGACGCTGCGCCTCGAGTTCGCCGACCCGGACTTGCGTGAGTCGTTCGACTTCCGCGCCGGCCAATTCGGCGAGTACAGCGTGTTCGGAGCCGGCGAGTCCACGTTCTGCATCGCGAGCCCACCAACACGCAAGGGCTTCATCGAGTGCAGCTTCAAGGCGATTGGCAAAGTCACAGCGGCATTACGTGAGGTCAGCGTCGGCGACACCGTCGGATTCCGCGGCCCGTACGGCAACTGGTTTCCCGTCGATGAGTGGCGTGGGCGCGACATCGTGTTCATCGCCGGCGGAATCGGCCTTGCCCCCGTGCGCTGCGTCATCTGGAACGTGCTCGATCGCCGCAACGAATTCGGCGACGTGACGATCATCTACGGCGCGCGCTCTGTCGACGACCTCGTCTACAAGCGCGAACTGGAGGAGTGGGCGGCGAGAGACGACGTCCGACTCGTCACAACTGTCGACCCTGGCGGGCAAGCACCCGACTGGACAGGTCAAGTTGGCTACGTAACGCCAATCGTAGAAGCAACGGCTCCGAGCTCCTCCAACGCCATTGCCGTCCTCTGCGGGCCACCAATCGTTGTCAAGCTGACGTTGCCGGTGCTCGGGAAGCTCGGGTTCGCTGACGACGCGATCTTCACGACGCTCGAGAATCGCATGAAGTGCGGCCTCGGCAAGTGCGGCCGCTGCAATATTGGTCCTGTGTATGTCTGCAAGGACGGACCTGTCTTCACGGCTGCCCAAATGAAGACGCTGCCAGCAGAGTTCTGAGCAACGGCTCAGGCGGAAGCGGCGAAGCAGACCGTTTGCAGAGGCGACTCTTGCAGCTCATGTCGCCGCCGTCTATCATCGTCCACGCTCACCATCTGCTCTGACCACCCCGAAGGAAGTCCCGTGCATCACGAGGTCGCCGCGCCCACTGCCGCCATGCTGGCACTGGACTTCGCGAGGCGCTGGCGGGCTGGGTGCATGTGCTGGACAAGTGAGCCTCTCTACCACGCGTAACTCCTCCGTGCCCGCCCGAAGTCCAGCTCGAGGCGAGTCATGCAGGCCCCGCAAATGCGCTCCACATCCCAGGAGCGCGAACGCGGTTCCGCTTCAACAACCATCGGAGACGCGATGACCGAGAACCTCACCAGCAAAGCCGACGACGACACCCGCGTCGAAGAAGGCCGGACGCAGACACCGAGTGGAGAGACAAACGGTGAGCTCGTGGGCACCGTCAGCGCTTCGGAGGACGCAACGAAGAAGGCGCGCCTGGCAAGGCTCACTGCCATCACAGGCGCGCCGCAGTTCATGACGCGCTGGCTCGATCGTATCTATTCACACGATGACATCGATCTGGTCCTCGAGTCCTCGACCGGATTGTTGCCGGGCACACACGGCGAGACAGAACTCGAGCGAGCAGTGCGGCGCGCCGTCCTCGACCGACAGAACGGCGGATTCGTCCCATCGTCCTTTCATGCTCGGTACGAGCTGTGGGCGCTCTATGAACATTGGGCGGACATCCCGCACGAGATACGCGAACTCCTCAATGAGTGGGAACTCAATTTCTACCTGGAGGAAGTCGGCCCCGGAATCAAGGCGCTTGCCGACGAGCGCTGTGAAGACAGCGACCAAGCCGACTACACGTATCTGCTCCTTGAGGAAGCCGAAGAGCTCCTGCGAACCCGCACTTCGATCTATTTGTGGCCATGTAACTGCCGCGCCATGTTCGGAAGGTGCGAGAAGTCGCAGACCGTCTGTCTTCGCTTCGACAACAGCCGCAACGTCGGCTGGGAGATCACGCCGGAGCGTGCCATTCAGATTCTCCGCCAGTGTGACAAGGAAGGCCTCATGCACACGGCCTACCTATCCAGTTCCCACGGACACCACGGCGTCTGCAACTGCTGCAGCGACTGTTGCTTCCCGATCCTGGCCGGCGAGCGACTTGGGGCCGCCGATGTCTGGCCGGTGCGACGCCACGTTGCCGTTGTCGACGACGATGCCTGCACACTGTGCGGCCGCTGTGTGAAGCGCTGCCCGTTCGGAGCTCTGAGAATCGAGCGTTCACCCGAGCGACGACTCGTGATCAACAACGCCGAATGCCGTGGCTGCGGCGTCTGCGCGACTGGCTGTTCAGCCGCCGCCCTGCACATGGAACGGCGCACAGGAAAGCTCGTGCACGAGAAGACCGTTCACGACTGAAGAAGATCGCCCGGCGAACGATCCGTCGGCAGCAGGCACAACGCGAGCGCCGACCGGTTCCTCGTCAATGCGCACTACTACCCCGCTCACACGTACCGGATCCGGGGGTTCAGAACCGCGTAGAGCACGTCGGCAATGAGGTTGGCGACGGCGTAGATAACCACGATGAGCAGCGCCGTCGCCTGGATCAACTGCAGATCACGACGTTGAATCGCGAACAGCAGCAGGCGCCCGATACCCGGATAGGCGTAGACCGCCTCAGTGACGATCAGCCCGCCGATCAGCCAGCCGATGCCGATGGCCACAACCGTGATCGTGGGCAAGAGTGAGTTCCGAAGGACATGCGTGAAGAGCACCCTCGAAGGCGAGAGCCCCTTGAGGTTGGCTGTTCGCACGTAGTCCATCTGGAGAACGTCGACCGTTCCCGACCGCGTCATGCGCACCACATACGCGAGACTCGTCAACGCGACTGTGACGCCGGGGAGGATGAGGTAGGGAAGCGCTTCCCAAAAAGACGCATCGGGCGATATCGCGGACTGCGACGGGAACCACCCGAGCTCAATCGCAAAGAGCGAAATGAGGATGACGCCGCTCACGAACTCAGGAAGCCCGATGAACGCGAGAGATCCAACGGAGATCGTCTGATCGACCCAGGTGTTCTTTCTCAGCGCCGCAATCAATCCGAGAATGACTCCCAGGGGCACGTACATGAGAAACGCCACGCCTGCCAGCATGAAGGAGTTCTTGAGGCGCTGAAGCACGATCGGCCGTACCTCAGTGTTGGTACTCACGGAGTTGCCCCAGTCACCACGAACGAAGTCGCCCAGCCAACTCCCGTACTGCACCACGAGTGGCCGATCGAGACCCAGTTCCGTGCGAAGATCCGCCTTCGCTTCCTCGGTAGCAAAGCGGCCGAGCACCATCGTCGCTACGTCGCCCGGAAGTACTGTGGTCGCCCAGAAGATGATGATCGACGAGAGAGCCACGGTGAAGACGACAAACACCAGCCTCCGGAATATGAATCTGCCCACTAGCAGTCGCCTCCCGTAAGGGCCAAATCATCCTGCTGAAGGCGGGCGAGTTCGTCTAGCTCGCGGTGGCAACAGATGCGATGGCCGTGTTCTCGCGAGCGCCATGGCGGCTCCTGTTCGCGGCAGATGTCTCCTATGTATCGAGGACAGCGCGGATGAAACCGACACCCCGGAGGCACATCCATCGCACTCGGTACTGACCCGCCAAGACGGATAGGAGCCTGCTCAGCGTCCGGGTCCGCCAAAGGCACCGCGGACAGAAGCGCCTCAGTATACGGATGGAATGGCGGAGACAAGACATGTCTGCCGTCTCCGCTCTCCACAACCCTTCCGAGATACATGACGGCAATGGCGTCGGACAGGTGCTGAATCGCCGACAAGTCGTGCGAGATGAACAGGTACGATGTGTGTTGCTCGACTTGTAGCTTCATGAGCAGGTTCATCAAGGACCCCTGCACGGAGACGTCGAGCGACGAGATGGGTTCGTCGCACAAGATCACGTCCGGCTCGGCGGCGAACGCGCGTGCGATAGCGACACGCTGCTTCTCGCCGCCACTCAACTCCTGGGGCAAGCGAGCAAAGTAGGACGCGGGAAGGTTCACGGCTTCCAGAAGCTCCTCGGCACGAGTTCGCGCCGCTGTTCGTCCGAGTCCGCCCAGCAACACGAGAGGGCGCATGATGGCATCGCCGACGCTGCGTGTGGGATTCAGCGACGCATCTGGGTTCTGGAACACCATCTGGATCGCCTTCAATGCCATGCGCGGCCTGGCGCTTGTCTTCGCCTCGAGCTCGCGACCGCGCAAGAGGGTTTGACCGGCGGTTGGCGGCGCGAGACCGATAATCGCCCGCGCCAGAGTAGTCTTACCGCTGCCGCTCTCGCCCACGACCCCAAGGGTCTGACCCTCGCGAACGCGCACATCGACACCATCGACGGCCCGGATGGGGCGGCGATCGCGTCGCCCCAGAAGGCCGTGCGAGGACTTGAAGTGCACCTCCACCTGCGCAGCGTCGATCAGTACTCCCGACTCGACCGACTCGACCGGGGGATGTAACTCCTCCCGGGAAGTTCGTAGATGCTGCTGGAGAGACGGTATGTCCTGCCAGCGACGACACGCAGTCGCATGGCTCGCCGCGACTTCGTGGAGATGCGGTCGCGTCACAGTGCACCCCGAGTCTACATATGTGCAGCGCGGCGCGAATATGCAGCCCGGCGGCAACTCGTCGACGCGCGGAATTGCTCCAGGAATGGTCACCAGCATCCGCTTCGTCCCGCTCGACTCGATATGCGGGACACACCCGAGAAGGTCGAGCGTGTAGGGATGAAGCGGTCGCGAGAAGAGATCGCGCAAGTGTGCCTGCTCCATGAATTCACCCGCATACATGACGCCGACGCTGTCGCAGATCCTGGCAATCACACCAAGATCGTGCGTGATGTACAGAATGGCCGAGTCGAACTCGCGCTTCAGTTCCGCGACCAGGTCCAGAACGACGGCTTGCGTCGTAACGTCCAGCGCCGTGGTCGGCTCATCCATAAGAAGAAGCGCCGGGTTCGTCATTAGTGCCATAGCGATCACGCAGCGTTGGAGCATGCCTCCGGATAGCTGATGTGGGTATCGGCGCATGACCGACTCAGGGTCGGGCATGGCAACTTTGGCGAGCATCTCCTGCACGCGTCCCAATGACTCACTCTTGGACATGCCCAGATGCTGGCGAGCCACCTCGGCGAGCTGCCGCCCAATGGGGATCGAAGGATTGAGCGCGCCCAAGGGATTCTGGTAGACCACGCCGATATTCGCACCCCAGTGCTCACGTAGCTGCCGCGGCGAGAGCGAGAGCAGTTCGACCCCGTTGAGCCGCACGCTGCCATCTACAATGCGCCCATTACTGGCCAGGTAGCGAATGGACCCCATGGCAAGCGTCGACTTGCCGGAACCAGACTCTCCCACAAGCCCGAAGCTTTCGTGCTCCCCAATGCGAAACGAGACATCGCGTACGGCTGGAAGTACGCCCAATTCCGTGCGGTATTCGATCCGCAGGCCTTCCACCTCGAAGACGGATCGCTGAGCGACAGCCGAGACACCAGACGAGGCCGCTGGCTGCACGCTACTCACGCCCGCCGCCCGGCAGCATGACCTGTCGTAGTCCATCTGACATCAGATTTGTCGCAATCACGAGAACTGCGATCGTGCAGGCCGGAAACAGCAGCACCCACGGAGCGATGGCGAAGAAGTTGCGCCCCTCATTGATCTGCAGTCCCCAGTCGGGCGACGGTGGCTGCACTCCCAGGCCCAGGAAGCCCAGCGACGCAACCAGAAAGATCGAGTAGGAGAACCTCATCGAGGCCTCGACCAAGAGCGGCGGCAG
Source organism: Thermoleophilia bacterium (assembly GCA_041393415.1). Classification (GTDB taxonomy): domain Bacteria; phylum Actinomycetota; class Thermoleophilia; order UBA2241; family UBA2241; genus CAIXSE01. Next base: position 964,207 of record JAWKKE010000001.1, read on the forward strand.
TGCGTTGGGCAGTATCTCTCGGAAGAGCACGTAGCGGCTCGTTTCGCCTCTCACTCGCGCGGCCTCTACGAACTCCCTGCTTTTCAGATCGAGCACCATGCTGCGCACGACGCGCGCCACCATCGGCACGTACAACACGGCCACGACAAGGACGATGTTGACATTCGATGGCCCCACCGTACTGAGTAGCACCAGGGCGAGCAGGAGCGAGGGGAATGAGAGAAGAACGTCGAGCAAGCGCATCACAATCTCATCTGCCGCTCCGCCGACGTATCCCGAAGCCAGACCGATAGTCGTGCCGATGATCAAGGCGATGAGCGTGCCGAGCCCCCCCAACAAGAAGATGTTTCGAGTGCCGACAATCACTCGACTCAAGATGTCGCGACCGAACTGATCAGTGCCGAATGGATGACTGAGCGTCGGCGTCTGCAAGCGGAGCTTCACGTCTTGCTTCTCGAAATCGTACGGCGCAACCCATGGGCCCAAGACGGCCAGCACAACGAACACCGCGAAGATGACCGTGCCCGCGAGCGCTGCCGGACGACGCAGGAGGCGGCGCCAGTAGAGACGCCACATGTGCGGGCGCACCCCGGACGGAGATGCAATAGCCTCACTAACGACCTGATCGTCGAGTGGGGCTCCCCCGGCGAGTTCATCGTGTTCCCGTGACTCAGACATCACACCGCCTTGCCGCTCTCAGCCGATCGCAGGGTCTGAGTATGCCAACAACCTCGTTGGCGGTCCAATCCTTCAGCCTTGGATGGAGTCAACTCGACGCACGTTGACCGACATCGTTTTCACCGCAGAGAATCCGCTTGCCGGATCGACCTCGTCGTTTGTCGTCAACGCATTCACATTGACGTCGCGCCAAGACGGCAGGCGTACCGACCCGCGACTCGAAGCAGCAACGCGGATGCTCAGGCCATACTTTGCGCCCTTCCCCGACGCGATGGCTGCGCCTGCCGGCCGCAGCGCATCAAGCACGAGTGTTGCGAACAAACAGACCTCGCGCTCTTTCGGCCATGTCCGCGCTGATCTGCTGGTCCAACTCGGCGTAGGTCAGCCAGGCGTCTTCCTCGAGCTGAGCCAGGCGGCGACGGATGTTCTTCACCGTGTAGCGCTTGCCGCTCAGGCTTGGAGTCAGCTCGTCCCAACGAAGCGGCGTCGCCACTGGGGCACCCGGCCTTGCGCGAGTCGAGAAGGGAGCGACCGATGTGGCTCCGCGCCCGTTGCGCAAGTAGTCAATGAAGATCTTCCCGGTGCGCCGCCGCAACGACGTGCTAATCGTGTATGCGGCGGGATCAGCACGCACCAGCGCCTCAGCGACCGCCCTCGTGACAGGCTTGACGGCCTCCCAGCTGAGCACCGGAGCGACCGGCACCACGACGTGGAGACCTTTGCCGCCCGTAGTCTTCACGAAACTCCTTCTTAGGCCGAGTTCCCCAAGCACCTCGCGCATCAGACGTACCGCCGAGATCACCTTGAGGAACGGCAGCGATGGATCGGGGTCGAAGTCGAACACGATCTGGTCGGGGCACTCGAGGTTCTCGACATGCGAGCCCCATACGTGGAACTCAAGGACGTTCATCTGCACGAGACTCAGGAGCCCCGCGGTCGAATCGATTGCCAAGCACATGCCGATGCCATTCTCCTCGGCGATCGGCACGCGTATGACGCTCTCGGGAAACTGGCTGGCGACGTGTTTCTGATAGAAGCACTCCTTCTCCGGACCTTCGGGGCACCGCACGATGGTCAACGGCCGGCGACTCACATGAGGCAGCATCCACGTCGCAATGTCCTCATAGTAGCGGGCAAGGTCGAGCTTGCTCAGGCCCTCGTCCGCGTAGACAACACGGCCGGCATTGCTGATCGCAACACCCCCAACCGTCACCGGCCCATCGGGCACAATGTCAGCAGGCGCGACGTCTCGCACCCGTGGTGGCTGCTCGCCGTTCGCAGGCGGCGCAAGACCGTCAGCGGAAGGCATCAACGGCTGGGACGCAACCTGGTCCGATCGCTCTGCCACAACGTCGCTCGCCAGCTTGTCGAGCCGCAGCCCCTCGAACGATGCATGACGCAACGCTCCGGCTCCGTCCCAGCTCAGATACGCGACCTCGGCGACCAGTGCTGGTCGCACCCATTTCACGCCGACCACGGACTTCGCCTGCTGTGCTCCAACACACGGCTCCTCTTCCTGTCGCAGGCGATCGAGAAGGCCGCGGAGCTCCGTCGCGGTGCGCTCGTCCCAGCCGGTACCGACCTTCCCTGCATAGACAAGGGAGTCACCGGAACTGGAGCGGCTGCCAAGCAAGAGTGCCCCCAGACCATGCGGGACCCCGGCTCGATCGGTGAAGCCGCAGACGACGAACTCCTGCCGGTGCATGCACTTCACTTTGACCCAGTCTCTGCCCCGGCCAGAGCGATAAGGCGAATCACGCCGCTTCGCCACCTCTCCCTCGAGGGCAAATGCGCAGGCCTGCGCATAGAAGTCCTCGCCGGAGCCTTCAATGTGATCTACGTAGCGCACACGCCCTTCCTCCTCCGGCAGCAAGGCCAGGACCTCTCTCAGTACCTCCTTGCGAGACTCGAGCGGGACGCGTGTGAGATCGACGCCGTCGAGATACAGAATGTCGAAGACGAAGTAGACGATGCGATCCGCAGCACGGTCGGCTCCCCGCAAGGCGGCCGTCAGCGCGCCGAAGCTGGTGCGCCCGTCGGGGAGCAGAGAGACGACTTCGCCGTCCAGCATGACGTTGCCTACCGGCAGCCTCCGGAGGTCCTGAGAGAGCGCGGGAAAGCGCTCGGTCCAATCCGCACCGCGACGCGTCAGGAAGCGCACCTCGCCCTCGTCGATCCGCGACAAGATCCGGTAGCCGTCCAGCTTGATTTCATGCAACCACTCTTCGCCGGCAGGTGGGCGATCCACCAGGGTAGCCAGTTCCGGAGCAATGAAGGCGGGCATCGCCGCGCGCCTCGCACCCTGCCACGCGGCGAGTTCCGGCCCAACTCTGTCGCGATCCTCGACTCCGCCCACATCAACACCGTCGCGGATGTCGTCGATCGTGCGTCCGCTGAGAGCACTCATCTGCTCGGTGCCCGTGATCTCGCCGTCCGACCCGCTCCGCGCGTCGTCGTCGCGCTCCTTGAAGAGCAGCCAGTTATCCCCCTTCTCTCCCGGCCGCGGCTTCACACGCAGCAACATCCAGCGCCCGCGGAGCTTGGCTCCCTCAAGACGAAACTTGAGACGGCCACGCTCGTAGGCCGCGAGGGGATTGCTCGCGGACTCGTCGACGGCAAACCAGACACCACGGTCCCAGACCATCACGGTGCCAGCACCGTATTCGCCCGGCGGAATCGTTCCCTCGAAGTCCTGGTAGTCCAGCGGGTGATCCTCTACGTGAACCGCGAGACGCTTCTGTGAGGGGTCGAGACTAGGTCCCTTCGGCACAGCCCAGCTCTTGAGGACCCCGTCCAGCTCAAGGCGAAAGTCGTAGTGCAGGCGCCGAGCCGCGTGCTTCTGGACCACAAACCGAAGACTGCCGGCAGTCGCCGAGATTGCCGGCGATGGCTCCGACGTAACCGCGAAGTCCCGCTTTCTCTCGTATTCCTCGAGTGACATCCGTGGACTCCCTCAACAGCCGCATCCCTTCCGTGATAGCCGGAAGAGGAGTGACGTCAAACGTCGTGGCACAGCCGAGCGAGAGGAAAAGAGATAGAACGTGGCGGGAGCGACGGGGCTCGAACCCGCGGCCTCCGGCGTGACAGGCCGGCGCTCTAACCAGCTGAGCTACGCCCCCGCGAAAGAACCGAGATGCGCGCCGCCTACAGCGACAGCAGACTTCGCGCAGCGAAGTGGCAGTCTAGCACACCCGCCCGGATGCGGCAAAACCGCGCTTGCGGTCTTGCGACCGAGCACAGCCGTCCCTCACGACGCCTCACGCAGCGCCCGCGGCAAATGTACTCGAACCGTAGTACCGGTACCCTCCGCGGCCTCAATCGCGATATTGCCGCCATTACGTTCAACCAGCTCGCGCGCCACCCAAAGTCCAATGCCAAGACCGAAACGCGGCGCCACCGTCTGGCGCTCAGCATGGCCGAAAGCAAAGGCGGAAGCCAGCTCTGCCTGACTCATCCCCCGTCCATCATCGCGCACCGCCAACGTAACCGTCTCGGCATCCAGGCTCTCCCCGATGTCGATGCGAATCGACCCTCCGAACTCCGTATGACGACTGGCGTTGCCCACCAAACCGGCAAGTATCGTGCGCAGGTGACTTCGATCGGCGACAGCAACGGTGGGCACGATGAGCCCTGAAGAGACCTCGATGCGCGGTTCGTCCAATCCCATGATTCGGCGATGCACGAGTAGCTCTTCAACGACCTCCTCCAGCGCCACGTGCTCCGCCTGAGTCGGCACGGCAGCGCAATCCAGCCAGCCGCTCTCTGTAGCGCTCACGATGCGCGCCTCGAGGAGCTCGGCGTTCCGCTGCACGATCTCCAGGTAGTCGCGTTGCTTGCTCGTGAGCGCCCCGACTTGTCCATCGAGGAGCAGAGAGAGAACCGGATAGATGACCGCGAGCGGAGCTCGCAGTTCGTGTCGCACGTAGGACTGGCGTTCGCGTGCGGCCTTCCGCTGTCCGTCGCCGGCCTCACTCACCGTCATGCCCTCTTCACCACAAGGCACGTGCCGCGTCGCGGCCCCGCCTCCATCGTTGCCGAATGGTGGGCGATGCTGGATTTGAACCAGCGACTCCCTGCTTGTAAGGCAGGTGCTCTACCCCTGAGCTAATCGCCCTCGCAAGCTAGTATAGCTGCTCCGCACACTCGGCCGGCACCTGAAAACGCGCGGTCGAATTCGTGGACTACATTGTGACTGTCTCACCTGCCTTCGTCGAAGCACTCCACGTGTGGCTGAAGCCATGCGCATCAGCCACACAACGACCGCCGATCGCTCTGACGCCGCACAAGTCGTTGACCCCACCACGACACACCGAGAGAGACGCGATCACAGGCCATGCAGGGGGCGGGATTCAAGTCAACGATTCTCGTGCCGATAGTGGTATGCAGAGTAACGCAGGCGTTGGTGCTTCATCAGGGGAGTTTCCTAGCGACAGCAGATAGCGCCACATTCCTTGCTTGGGAGAGAGCGAGTACCCCGTGCTCGCTGGCGGACGGGAGCAGACTGGTCGACATGCATAGAAGGCGCGACACGCAGAGGCGAGGCTTGGTCGCGTGTTGCTCTGTGTCCGGTGTGTCCGGCTTCAGTCTCGTCGAACTACTCGTCACCATCCTGATCGTCAGCATCGTTTTCGCGGCCATGGTTCCTTTGTTCGTCCACACGCAACAGGCAGCCGCCGGGGACGCAGCACGAAACGTCGCGCTCAACATTGCTCAGGATCGCATTGAGCAGATCCGCCAAGCGGACTTCTCCGACATCACGACAGCGGCCAGCCTTGAGTCGCTTCTGGGGACCTCGTGGACATCATCCAACGGCAAAGAATACACGATCACCTATAGCGTTACTCTGGGGACCGAGAACTCGACGCCTCACGCAGCGGTCGGGGTGACCGTCACCTGGTCACCGCCGCCGAGTCCGGTCAAGGCGGTGACCCTCACGACCATCGTCGCGAATCCTGCCGGCGAGGCGTCCGTCAGCACAACGCCCAGTCCGTCTGTCGCCGCCAGCGCCACACCAGCGCCGAGTCTGTCGCCTTCGGTCACTGCGAGTCCTTCAACATCGCCGAGCACTGCCGTCGGCAATCTGCAAGTCACGACCGACACGTGGAACAACATCGCGAGCGTAGCCGTGGTACGCACCGACGTCACTCCCAGTGTGGCGTTTGAGACGAAGACCAGCATCAACCCCAATTCCACGGGGTCTGCCAATACCTGGAGCAACCTGCCTGTCGGCACCTACCTCGTCAGCTGTACCTGCTGCCCCGCGAAACCGAAGGTCCTCACTCAGACCGCGACGATCACTTCTGGAGCGACCAGCACCGTCTCCTTCAACAACCTGCCGTGGTGGTGGTGAATGTGATCCGGCAGCAGCACGGCATGACACTCATCGAGCTTCTCGTCTCGATGGTCATCCTGGCGATCGTGTCCACAATGATCGTGATGGGTTGGACATCCCTCCAATCTGCATACTCAGCCACTGTCAAGGGCTCGGCAGCGAGAGACAACGCGCGCGACGCGGTGTCACGCATGACCCGCGAATTGCGGAGCATGCAGCCGGCTACGAGCGGCGGATCGCTGATCGTAAGTGCGGACAGCAACGAGATCACGTTCTACAGTGCATTCAACAACACTGCGGCAGCGAACGATCCCGGAACGAACGGGCTCGGTCACGTCGCTTTGGTGCGCTACTGGTATGTGCACGACGCCAACACCGATCCGGAGCAGTGGCGTATCTACAGGCGCCGTGATGCCGACGGCGATGGCGCACTCACAGCAAACGACCCCACAATGATAGTGGCAAGCAACATCGTCAACGGAACTACACTTCCCGGGCACTCCGAGCCCATCCCGGTGTTCCAGTACTTCGCCGCTGGGAACGCCACGGCACTGAGCACACCGGTCTCCGACGTGAGCGACATCGCCACCATCAGCATTCGCGTCGTCACGGATCTCAACCCCGAACACACCCCGACGTACTTCGACCTCGTGACCACGATCAAGCCACGAAACTGAGCAGGAGGCGCACCTCATGAAACGCTGGAGAAACGAGCAAGGGAGTGCGCTCATCTTAATGCTTGGCGTCGCCGCCGCACTAGCGATTATCGCGACCGCCCTGGGATTCGTGATTCTGAACTCCCAGGGCGCAACTGCCTCGACGCGAGGGAAGACCCAGGCTTTCAACTACGCGGAGGCCGGTCTGGACAGCGCACTCGCTGTCGTGGGCTACGCGACGTGGCCCTCGACATCAGGAACTTCATTCTCGGACACGGTCGACCTAACCGCAGCCTACGTGGCGGCGTACCCCGATGCGAACAGCCGGCCGGACATGGCTCTCATCGCCTACGACAACCTCTCGACAACCGACGAGTCCGTACACTGGGACTCCAACGGCGACGGAGTCATGTGGATCGAAGCACAAGCGACTGATGCCACGGGCAAGTCCGCACGAGTACGGAGCCAGGTCTGTCGTTCTTCCTCGAACTCGCCATTCTCGTCCCTAGATGCTGCGGTGTACACGGACGGAAACCTGACCGTGGGAAGCGGCTACGTGTGGGCAAAGACCAACCTTCAGGGCACTGCGTACGTGGATGCCGACGGAAATCCCCTCGCGAACATCTATGCACGCGGCAGTGTGACTCGAAGCAGCTGGAGTTGGCCCAATCCGAGCACGGTCGGCTTCAAGATCGGCTACACCGACGATGACGGAGTCGCCCATCCTGCTGTCGACAAGTGGACTGGCCATTATCCGAATGTTACGACGACACACAACGATGCCGTGCAGCCAGTGAGTAGCGTGTTGCCACAGACCACGGTCGACTCGCTCGTAGCACAAGCACAAGCCGCGAGCCCGCCGCAGGCGAGCGCGAGCGGACACGTGCTCACGACATCCGAGAAGACCGCGCTGCAGAGGACGAGCGGCCAGGACTACACGGCCACACAGGCCCTGGTGGTCAACGGGGATCTGACGCTGGGCGGTGGCGAGAGTTGGTTCAATTTCAAGTCGCTCTACGTCACCGGCAATCTGACTCTAAACGGCAACACGCACACCACGACCACAGCCCTATATGTGGGCGGCAACTTCACCGTCAGCGGTCCAAGCGGCACCCAGAGCTTCGGATCCACATATGTGGGCGGCAACGTGTCGTGGAGCGGAGCCGCGTCCGCAATCTGCACGAATCTCTATGTGGGCGGCACGTTCACGTCGTCAGGCGGGCCGTTTACCCACAACCTTGGCCCCACATACGTTGCAGGCAATGTCTCCCTGAGCGGTAATCAGGCAGGTATCGTGGCGCCGATGTTCGTGACCGGCGGCAACGTCACTTCATCGGGCAGCGCCTACCTGGGGACGACGTCATCACCAACCTTGCTGCTCGTGTACAACAGCAACGCCTCGCGGTCCGTCACTTGGGGCTCGAATGGGATCTACACCGGCCTTATGGCAAACATGTGCGGCGGTGTCACAATCTCCGCCGGCGGCAACGGGAGCTTCAACGACATCGTAGGCGCCATCATGGCCACAGGAGACATCAGCATCCCCAACAACGCAGGGCTGCTTTACGTCCCGGACGTCCTTGCCAACCTCCCGATCACAACCACGATGACGTCGACGTCGGCTGTCTCGGGCACATGGCAGGAGCTGCCCACGAACTAGTCAGGCTGCACCAGAATTCGCTCGCGAGCAGGCTCGTCACGTACCTCGGCACACACGCGACTACCTCAACACGGGGGGGGTTTGAACCGCCCCGGGTTCAGTGGAGGCTCTCTTCTTTGAGTCTCTCCTCTGCCGGCGTGGCAGCAGAGAGAGCATAGTACGCCTGCTCGAACTCAGCCGGTGGGACGTAGCCGATGGGCTCGAGCAGCCGCGTGTTGTTGAACCAGTCGACCCATCCGAGCGTCGCGAACTCGACCTCCTCGAGGCCCTTCCAGGGTCCTTCGTGGCGGATCACCTCGGTCTTGTAGAGGCCGATCACGCTCTCGGCAAGCGCGTTATCGTACGAGTCGCCGCGGCTCCCGACCGAGGTCTCGATGCCGGCCTCCTCGAGCCGCTCGGTGTAGCGAATGGCGAGGTATTGACAGCCCTTGTCGCTATGGTGGATGAAGCCCTTCCCGGCGCCCCTCCGCTGCCAGAGGGCCATCTCGAGGGCGTCCAGGGCGAGGTCGGTCCTCAGGTGGCTGGCCGCCTGCCAGTCGACGATGAAGCGGCTGTACACATCGAAGACGAACGACACATACACGAAGCCGGCCCAGGTGCGCACGTAGGTCAGGTCGGCGACCCAGAGGCGATTGGGTGCGGGGGCCGTGAAGTCGCGCTCGACGAGGTCGTCGGGGCGCGGCGCGGTCTCGTCGCTTTGCGTGGTGAACACGTGCTTGCCGCGCACGACGCCGGCGAGGCCTTCGGCGCGCATCAGGCGCTCGACCGTGCAGCGGGCGACGCTCTCGCCCTGGCGGAGCAACTGGCGCCAGACCTTGCGCGCGCCGTAGCGGCCGCGGCTCGCCTTCCAGGCGCTCCGGATCTTCTCGAGCAGCTCCTCGTCGCGTAGGGCGCGCTGCGATGTCGGCCGCGTCTTCGCGGCGTAGTACGTCGATGGGGCGATCGGCAGCACGCTGCAGATCGGCTCGACCCCGAACTCGCCGCGGCGTTGGTCGATGAAGGCGGTCAGCGCTTCGGTTGGCGGTCGAGCTCCGCCCCGAAGAAAGCCGCTGCCGCCTTGAGGATCTCGTTGGTGCGCCTCAGCTCACGGTTCTCGAGCTCGAGCGCCTTCATGCGCTCACGTTCCGTCGTGGTGAGGCCGCCGCGCAGGCCCTCGTCGGTCTCAGCCCGCCGCACCCACTTGCGCAGCGTCTCGGGCGTCATGCCGAGCTTGGTCGCGATCGAGGTGATCGCCGCCCACTGCGAGGGTTACTCGCGCTCGTGCTCGAAGACCAGGCGTACCGCACGGTCCCGGACTTCCTTTGGATACCTCGTTGATCTGTCCATGGCTCCATCCTCTCAAGCTCTGGAGCCTCCAACAAAGCCGGGGCGGTTCAGTTCGCTACTATAGTCGTAGCATCGCCCGCCCTGGGTCGCGTGCGATCCTCGAGCTGGCGAGTCGCCGTCGTCGTCGCAACATCTCCGTTACCGGTGGCAGCGTCCACATGGGGGAGCGACAGGAGGGAAGGCCCGTGAATCTGCTCGTGGCGAGCGCGACGGCTTGATCGCGAGCCGACTGTGTTGGGGACGGGGCAATGACAACGCGTCGATCGCTCCCGCGGCTTAGGAGGGTGCTGGGAGACCAATCCGGCTGACTGTCGGGTCGAGCCACTGCATCCGCCTCCTATATCGGCGGCGACTTGAGATTCCAACAGGGGTCCGTGAACAAGTGTTGCCGCCGACGACGACGTGCGCACCTAGAACCCGTCGTGCGGAGGTCGGCTAGCGAAGCTTCTCGAGCTGTTGGAGCGTTGCCTGCAGCGCCTCGACTTGGCGACCGTACTCGGCGAAGTCTCCGTCCTTGAGCGCGGCCTGGGCCGCCTCAAACTCGTCGTTCGCGCGCGCAATGAGGCGGCGCACGGCGGCACTGATCTCGCCACCGTCGCTGGTGCCATCGCCGCCATCACCAGCCGTGGCGCCATCGTCCTCGACTTGCTGCCCAAACGCTGCCGCGAGCGCCTCACCGAGCGTCGGCTCCATGGCGACAAACTGCTGAACATCGTTCTCGCCCTCCACACCGGGGGCACGGTAGAAGACGATGACGCGCTTGAGCTGCGGCAACTGCGTCTGTTGCGACTGAAGGTACAGCGGCTGTACGTACAGCAACTGGTCTTCGATGGGCACCACGAGGAGGCTTCCCATAACCACCTCCGAGCCCTGCTGATCCCACAACGTACGCTGCGCGGCGATTTCGGGATCCTGATTGATGAAGCCCTCCACCTGCGCAGGACCAACCACGGTCGTACTCTCGGAGAATCGGATGTTCACGATCTCACCGTAGTGAGGCGAATCCGAACGTGCTCCGAGCCAGCTGATCATGTTAGTGCGCCCGTTGGGCACAAACGGCAGCATCTGGAGGAATTCGACGTTATTCTCGTTTGGCAGGCGCATGATCACATAGAGCGCTGGCATCACGCCCTCGCCGCCCTGGTTGGGATCGCCCGGAATCTCCCACTGATCGCCCTTGTTGTAGAGCACATCTGGGCTCTCGACATGGTACGTAGCGTAGACGTTGGACTGTATGCGAAAGATACCCTCCGGGTAGCGCACATGAGCCATGAGCTCGTCGGGCATCTCAGACCCGTCTGTGAAGAGGTCCGGAAATGCGTTGCGATAGGCGCGTAGTAGCGGGTCTTGGTCGTCAACCACGTAGAACTTCATCTCGCCGTTGTAGGCGTCGACAACAACCTTGACCGAATTGCGGATGTAATTGACGCCAGACTCCGGGGTGGAGTACGGGTACAGAGAGGTGACTGTATACGCATCCATCATCCACCACAGTCTGCCGTCTGAGATGATCATGTACGGATCGCTGTCCAGACGCAAGAAAGGAGCCGCTGCGCGCACGCGATCGGTGATGTTGTTGCGAATGATGATCCGGCTTTCGCTATTGAGCGAGGAGGTAGTGAAGAACTTGATCGTCCCGAACTCGGCCGAGAAGGCGAGTCGATTGAAGAGCGGCGCAACGCTGATACCGCCAGTTCCGTCGTACTCCCGGAAGACGTCGCCCGACTTTCCCGGATAGTCAAACTCATCCTCATCGGTCTTAACGAGCGTGTAGCTGGTGCCGCGTTCGCCGTAGTAGATGCGCGGCTCCGTGATCTCGAGGCCTTTCACGCTGCGTGGCGGGACATCCTGCACCAGGAAGTCCGGCGAGCCGTCCTTGGTCACCTGATTCACGGCTGACATCGCCACGCCAAAGCCGTGGGTGTAGGTGATGTGCTGATTCACCCAGGTCTGTGCCGCGGCGGGAAGTCCCTCGATGTTGAGCTCTCTGGCCGCCAACATCGTCTGTCTGTACACGCCGTTGATCGTGTAGCGGTCCACGTCTGAGTCGACGAAGATGTAATACGGACGCAGCCCCTGCAACTGACGATAGCTCGTAGTGAGGACCGTCGGATCCCAGAGACGAATGTTGCGCAGCGTGGGCGCATTGCGGTCGAGCTTCTCCACAGTGAGCGGCGACTCCGCGGCGAGTGACTCCGCCGTAATCTTGTCGAGATCGTACGCAGCTCTCGTCGCCTCCATGTTGTAGCCGATGTACTCGCGCTCCTTGGAGAGCTGATTTGGGTTCACAACCAACGACTGGTAGGCAACAGGCACAATCCCTCGCACAACGATCAAGACGGCGATCCAGATTGGAATCGCGAGAAGCCACCAGCGGCGTCGACGCCACACGTTCCAGATAAGCAAACCGGCTAGTGCGAACGCCACCACCAAGGTCACCCGCGCCATCAGCAGACGGACATTGATGTCTGTATTCCCGGCCCCATACACGACCCCGGCGGTGGAATAGAGCAGATTCCAACCCCAGAACAACTGGCCGACGCCGACTAGGATGAAGATTGCGGCAAGAATCGCCGAGACGTGCGCAATCGCCCGTCCACCCGGACGAAGGCTGACCTTCGGAATCCTCGGAATCTCAACGCCTTGGACACGGCGTCCGAAGGGCGAAGGTATGCCGCCGCCATCGTTGGTGTCGCCCTCCTTCTCGCCGCCGCCTTCCGCTTGCGGAGCAGCCGTGTACTCCACGCCGCCCATCAAGAGGTGGACAATTGCAGCAAGGACGAGCGAGGCGATCAAGGCGCTCATCAGCCATCCGTGAAGAGCCTCCCAGAACGGTAGCGCGAAGATGTAGAACCCTGCGTCGCGACCAAAGATTGGGTCGACCGCGCCGAACGAAGTCCGATTCAGGAAGAGCAGAATCGTCTGCCAACGGTCCGCGGCGGCGATTGCGGCGAAGACGGCAACGAGCACACAGACGCCCCAACTGCCGAGAGCGACATACCGTCGGAAGGAATCGCTGCGCGGCTCAAGGAGCTCACCGTTGGCCGTCGCCCGGTATCCGGGAGCGAGCCGTCGCGCAAGCTCGACGTTCAGCCCCGTAACGACGAGGAAGAGAAGGAACACAAGCGCGAAGGCGATGACCTCCCACGTCAACCGGGTCCAGAACACGGATCGATAGTCGACCTCGCCAAACCAGAGCCAATCGATATACAGGCCAAGCAACCTGGCGGCGAAACCCAACAGGATCGCAACCGCAGCGGCGGCGCCAGCGATCGCCACTCGACGGCGCGTGCGCCCGCGACGGGATCCCGAAGACGCGGCGCGCGGCGAAAACGGGCGTACGTTATCCATGATGGCAGTATGTCACATGGCCGCCCGCCCCACACCGAGCCGACACATGAGCTATCACTCGGACGCTGCTGGCACCTTGGGAGGGGGGGCTGGGCCGCGGCGATCGAGGTTCTCGTCCGCCGCGGCCCATGTTTGGAGCCACGACACCCGGGTGCTGGAGGCTCACCCGGAAGAGCGGACCTTGTTGGCTCAGTGGGGGCGCACTGTTATGTAGCCAGGTCCTGAGCGGCCGGGGGGGCGACCGCGTCGTTGACTTCTTGTAAGCCATTGTGCCCGCGGATTATGAAGTCCGTGTTGCGTCGCCATTGAGGAAGATGATGCGTTGTTGGGTGTGCCCTTTGCGCCACAGAGCACTCCTCACGCGCGCAGAGGTGTGATCACCGCCATTCAGGGCTATCCTGCTAACAGCGGCAACGGCCGTCGGAAGGCAAGAGGAGCAGGGTTATGCCTTTGGGAGGCTACTGCAGCGTTTGCGACCGGTGGGTCTGGCTCACGCCATACGGCGAATGCCAGTATGGCCACCCTGCGTCGAGTGTCCGGGATGTGCAACAACTGGCACCGCAAACACACGCCCTCGCAACGGTCGACACGCCTCCTCCAACTGCCCGCCGTGCGCGCTTTCGGTGGTGGTGGCGGCATTCGCTCTGGATCGCGTGGACCTTCACAGGCGGACTCGCGAACTGGCTCGCCTTCGTCTACATCGGCGTGCGTGCTCGGCACCTGCCGTGGGCGCTCGCGGGGTTTGCCTACCTACTGCCGCTGGTCGCAACAATCCTCGCGATCGGCACGCCGTATCTTCAGATCGCAATCGCCGTGCAGTTCGTGGTCTCGGCCATCAGCGTCGCCAATGCCCTCTACTGGCGCCCGTACTACCGGGCAATCATGTTTGGCGACGCGTCGCCGCGCTCGCTGCCGGCACCGCCACAGCCTCCCCCTCTCCTCGCGGCCAGCGAACGACCCGCCTTGCCGAAGGGCATCGACGAAGCCGCCGCGGAGGTGTTGCGACCTGCACGTGCCCAGATCGATACTCTCCTCGAGCACGCGTCGGCAATCGGAAAGGCGGATATCCGAGATGAGGTCGTCGCTCTCTGCCGCACAGCGGACCAGATTGTCGGAGAGCTCGCCAAGCACCCGCACAAAGTCGCGGCGGCAAGGAGCTTCCTGACCTACTACCTCGATGCCGCCGCACGAATTGTCGACGGTTACGTCTATCTGTTGCGGCGGGACTCATCCGCGCCCGAAATCACCAAGACTGTCGCGCGTGCGGAAGACTCGCTGCGCGTCGTGCAGCAGGCTTTCGATCGCCAGCTGGCAGGGGTCCTGGAGGACCGCGCCCTCGATCTTGACAGCGAGATCGAGCTTCTCGAGCGAACGGTTCGCAACGACACGATGTACACCCAAACAGGGGAGCAGACATGAGCGATGACCTCCAGCCGCAGGCCCTTGCCCGGACGCCCGACGGACTCCCGCCTCTCGACACAAGCAAGGTCGACGAGTTGTCCGCAGCAATAGACGTGACCGATGCCCAGGCTGTCCTCAGTTTTGGACTGCCGGCGCAGAGCCGCATCGCAGGCTTCGCGGACTCGCTCCTGAGCGATGTCCGCAACAAAGACGCGGGGCTCGGTGGCGAGGCGCTCACAGACCTCCTCGGGAAGGTTCGCGAGCTGGATGTCGATGCCCTCGGCGCCGGCGGGAAGTCGCGACTGCCGCTCTTCGGACGGTTCGCCAACACCTTCGACCGTTTCGCATCCCGCTACCAGAAAGTGGCCAGCAGCATCGACCGCATCGTCGATGCCCTCGAGCGTTCACGCATGGCCCTGCTCAAAGACATAACGGTTCTCGACAAGATGTTCGAGCTGAATCTCGACTACATCCGCCAGCTCGACCTCTACATTGCCGCCGGCGAGAAGACCCTGCGGGAGCTGTCGACATCCAAGATCCCTGCGCTCGAAGCCGCCGTTGCCGCAAGCGAGGATGTGATGGCTGCGCAGCAGCTTGCAGACCTCCGGCAGGCTGCAGGCCGTTTCGAGCGCAGGATCCACGACCTCAAGCTCACGCGCATGGTCGCCATCCAGACGGCGCCGCAGATCCGTCTCATCCAGAGCAATGATCAGAACCTGGTGGAAAAGATCCAGACTTCGATCCTGACGACGCTGCCCCTGTGGAAGAACCAGATTGTGATCGCCATCAGCCTCTACCGACAGCAAAACGCTGTGGAGCTTCAGAAGCAGGTGACGGATACGACCAACGAGCTACTGGCAAAGAACGCCGAACTGCTCCGCACAGGCTCGGCAAAGGTCGCTCGGGAGACCGAACGCGGCGTGGTCGACATAGAGACGTTGCGCAAGGTGAACACCGATCTCGTCGCGACACTGGAAGAGACAATCCGCATTCAGGACGAGGGCCGCTCCAAGCGCCGCGAGGCGGAGGCCGAGATCACCCGACTCCAGGCCGACCTGCGCCATAAGCTCATCGAGCTGCGAGCTCAGGAACCAGGGCTGGGCACCAGCGCGCCACCGACACTCAAGGGCTAAGCCGTTCGTCGTCGTCACGCTGCGAAATGGACACGCGGTGCTGGCGGCCACTGACCGCTGCGCAACGTCCGACGGTCCTCTCGACCGAGCGCACGGATCTCTTGCGATCGACCGTCATCCAACCACGGTTTGTGAAGCCACAGCATCGGGGACCTGATTACCGTGGGATCACCCCACGAACCGTGATCCCAGGCGAGTCGCGGCGTCATCCCTCAATGACGAGCGCCGCAGAAGGAGTTGGAGTGATGACAGACGCAGTGAATAGAGAGACCGTCGACGCCGACGAGTCCACAATTGGAGAGCGCTCCCTGCCGCCAATCGACGTCCGCCGCTGGCAGGGAGAGTGGGTCTTCGACGAAACCGGTGAGGTCGTTGGCCGCATCGCCGATGTGCTCGTCGACGCCGAAACCAAGCCCCGATGGCTGGTCTTGAGTTTCGGGGCGTTTCTCCACGAAGACCGCATCATCCCGGTCTTCGACATCAGGAGGGGCACGCACGGCTTCATCCTGTCTTACGCAAAGGACCTGGTTCATCGGGCGCCCGTAGTGAGTGTCGAGAGCATGTCCGACGACGAAGAGCGGCGGCTCTACTCATACTGGTGCTCCGCTCAGTCGACTGAGATGCCGCGCGCGTGCACCTTGCTCTCCCGCGCTGCCTGAGGAGACAAGCTCGGGCCAGCAACCCGACGCAGGCTCATTTCCCGAAGGCGGCAGTGCACACCGGCACCGCCGCCTTCGTGTCTACGATGTTCATGAGCACGCAAACTACCCGCCCGCGCAAGGACATGCGCGATCTGCTTCACAACACAGGCAAGAACGACATGGTCACCACACTCAATCAAGTCCCCAAGCCGCAGCGCAGCGATGCCGCAGCGATGCCCTCGAGAAGGCTGCTGCATGAGTGACGAAGCAGAACGCGGTTGGGAGCAGTGCTGTGATCCGTGGAGCGCCGCACTAGTCGGCTGAGAAGGTGGGACGGAGGCACCAGCTTGAGCGACCCCGCTGAACTGCGCTTTTCTCCAAGGCCCAATCGTGCGCACGAGATCGAGTGGCGAACCTGGAGTGAGGATGTGTTCGCCGAAGCACGTCGGACGAGCCGGCCGATCCTGCTGTCGCTGTCGGCTGTGTGGTGTCATTGGTGCCACGTGATGGACGAGACGACCTACTCCGATCCGGAGGTCGTGACGACCATCAACCGTGAGTTTGTTCCTGTCCGGGTGGATAACGACAAGCACCCGGACATCAACCGACGGTACAACATGGGCGGCTGGCCCACGACCGCGTTTCTCACCGCCAGCGGCGAAGTCATCGCCGGAGCGACGTATGTCCCGCCCGCTCAGATGCTAGCCTCGCTGCGCCGCATCTCCGACTTCTTCGCCGCAAACCGCGACGCCCTCACTGCGCTCACGCTTGTCGAGAATCCCGCTGTCGTCGACAGCGAGGCGCTGTCAGACGTTCACGCTCTAGCTTCGTCGCGCCGGCCGAGTGCGCCCACGAGAGGCCATGAACGTCCGTCACGCGATTTGTTGCTGTCCCTTCCAGACCGAGTCGTGGCCACCGCGGTCGGCGCCGCCGATCCCGTCTACGGCGGCTTCGGCACTCTGCCCAAGTTCCCGCAGACAGCCGTTCTCGAGCTTCTGGACGCGTACGGAAGGCTGCATGCAGATGACGATCTCGGACGTGACGCGCAAGCGGTCGTAGCCAGGAGCTTGCGCGCCCTCGTCACATCTCCGATCCGCGATCGCATTGCTGGAGGCTTCTTCCGCTACGCAACGCAGCGCGATTGGTCGGCGCCCCATTTCGAGAAGATGCTGGAAGACAACGCGCGCATTGCCTACCTGCTCACCGGCGTATGTGCTTCACGACATGGAAGCAAGACACTCCACGCCATTGACGATGAACTCCACGATTCGGTCGAGCAGGCCGCCGCGGACACGCTGGACTACCTCCTCCTGGTGCTCCATCGGTCCTCACCGCCATCGTTTGGGGGCAGCCAGGACGCCGACGAGGCGTACTACAGCCGCAACGCCGAGGACCGGCGACGGCACCGGGCACCGTCCATCGACCCGACGATTATCGTCGACTGGAACGCGTTGGCCGCCCGCGCCCTCCTGAGGGCCGCGTGGCAGTGGAATCGAGTCGACATGCTCGCATCCGGTCTCGAAGTGCTCGACTTCCTGTGGCAGGCAGCGCGAGGCGCTCACCCGGAGACCGTCGCACACTTCCTCCAACAGGCGGAAGCGCCAACCGACTACATCCCGCTACTTGTCGATCAGGCGACCCTCGCCAGCGCCTTGCTAGACGCCTACGAGGCAACCGGGCAGCGGCACTTCCGAGCGCGAGCAGAGAGCCTTGTCGACTGGTCGCTGGAGCATCTCCGCGCCGCTGACGGACGAATGCTCGATCGCTTCGCAGCGCCGGATCAGAGCGCTGGACTCCTCACTCACCCGGCGCCGGCAATCGAGGAGAACGCGCTGTTCACCGACACTCTGTGGCGTCTCACGTCCTATGCAGGCGCCCATCACGCACGCATCGCTGAACGACAAGCAGCCGCCTGGGACATCGCTGCCGCCTGGGAAACCCATGTTGACGGACTCGGAATCGCGGCGGCCGCGTTGGCGTCGGCTGTCCTGCGCGAGCTTAGCGCCCCGCCACACGTGCGCGTCGTGGGTCCGCGCCAAGCCGGCGCCACGCAATCACTGCATCTGGCCGCTCTTCGAGCACAGCATCCCTTTCGCACGGTGCAGTTGCTCGACCCGCAGGATCCGGAAGACGCCGCCGACCTCGCGGCAGCCGGCATCGTGCCGATGGCCGAGCCAGCAGCGTTGGTCTGTCGTGGCGAGACTTGCTCGTCACCCATGACCGACACCGAGCAGTTGTCGGCTGCACTAGGTACCGTCGTCTAGATGGCCTTACCAGGAGGATTCATGCTCACGCTCTACCATGTCGAGTGGTGTCCGTCATGCCACACTGTTCGTCAGGTGCTGACCGAGCTCGGCCTTGCCTACACCTCGGTCAACGTCCCGTACGCGCGTGACGATCGCGCGGAGGTCATCGCAGTCTCCGGCCAGGCCAGTGTTCCGGTCTTGCTGGATGGCGACCGCGTTCTCTCTGACACATCGGCAATAGTCGCGCATCTTCGTGCGAGCTACGCAAGACCGAACGATGCAGCCGAGCACGCCCGGGCCGGCGCTTGGCGGTTTTCCGCTCAACTCTCCGTCTCGCCGACTGCCGCCGCCAGCCAACTGCGCACCCTGCTCGAGCAGCGCGGCTTTCGCATACTCAGCGAGACCGCGGGGCCGGACATCAACGAGACCATGTCTCGAGACTACGTCATCCTCGCCGCCGTGTTGCCGCTCGTCGCTGCCGCCGTCGTCGACAGCGATTCCCGCGCTCCAGGCGGTGTGCTCGTGCCGTTGTCGATTGCGCCGACTGCGGCAGGCGGAAGCACAGTGGCGGCCGCGGACCCGGTGGGCCAGGTATGGCTCTTCGCGAATGCACCCCTGCGCAAGACAGTTGCAGTCGCGAAGCGCCACCTCGCCGAGATCTTCGCCTCGCTCTGAGCCTTCTTCAGTCCCAGCCGTAGAGGCGAAGACTCAGCCAGCCTGCAACAAGTGCGATGCCTCCGAGAACGAGGTAGTCCCGCACATCCCAGGCGCGGCCGTTCCACGCGTCCTGGAGGGCGTTCACCGCATAGGTCAGAGGCAAGAAGTCCGCGATGCGCGACATTGTGTCGCTCATCACCTCGACCGGGGGACCAGCGCCAGAGAGAAACAGCATGACGAAGAACAGCATGAGTCCAGCGCCTTGCGCTGCGCGGGCCGAGCGCAACACGGCGCCGATCAGAGTGCCCATCGCAGAGAAAGCGGCCACGCTGATCAGAAACGCCGCCGCCACCTGCAGTGGCGATGCCGGCAGACGCACGTCGTACACCAGATCGCCGAAGAGCCACACCAGCAACGCTCCGACGGTGGCGAGAGCAAGACCGGCCAGTACTTGCGACCCGAGCACGGCGCTCACCGGCACCAACGAAGCTCGGAAGCGCCGCAGCACTCCGCCCGATCGGTAGCTCGTGAGTCGCGCTGGCAGCATGATGATGCCGACCGACATGCACGCCAACGCGATGTACGCGGGAACATAGTAGTCAAGCGGCGCGAGTCCTGTGAACATTCCGCTGTCCGACTGAAATCTGGGGCCACCGAAGATCTCGCCCATCACAAACAGGAGCACCACGGGAAACGCGAATGTGAACACGAGCGTCGTGGGCTCCCGCAAGAAGAGCTTGAGCTCAACCCACGCGAGCTTGACGATGACCCTCACGTTCTTCCTAATCCTCGACGAGATGGCCGGTGAGCCTGAGGAAGACGTCCTCCAGGCGTGGCTCCTCCACACGAAGATCCGCCGGGTAGATGCCGTGATTCGCCAGAGCCGCAGCCGTTAGGACGAGGAGGGGGCCGTCGCCCTCGACGACCGTGCGCCGGCCACGTCTTGTCAGTCGCTCTGCCCCCGGAACGTCAAGAAGCCAATCCATATCCGGCGCGTCACTGGAGAAGATCACCCGCTCCCAGGGACTGTGCTTCGCGACGAGCCCGCGAGGAGTATCTATCGCCACCACCCGACCTGCGTCGACAACGGCCACACGATCGCAAAGCCGTTCCGCCTCGTCCATGAAGTGGGTTACAAGAACCACTGTAGTCCCGCGATCGCGAACCTGCTCGATGAGCTCCCAAGCGATCCGCCGGGCAGCCGGATCCAGACCGGTCGTCATCTCGTCGAGGAACACGACCTCGGGCTCACTGACGAGAGCCAGCGCAATGAAGAGCCGTTGCCGCTGGCCGCCCGAAAGGCTTCCGAATGAGGCGTTCCGCTTGTCCTCGAGACCCCACTGCTGCAGAAGAACACGCCAGTCAGGCGCTCGCGACGTAAGGCCGGCGAACAGATCTAGCGCCTCCCACACACGAAGGTGGTCGGGGAGCCGCGATTCTTGGAGTTGACAACCGATCCGCCCGCGCAGCGCGGCGGCGTGTGTCAAGGGATCCTTGCCGAGTACTTCGATCCGACCTGACGTTGGAGGACGCAGGCCCTGAACACACTCGACCGTCGTCGTCTTCCCAGCGCCATTGGATCCTAGGAGCCCGAAGATCTCGCCGCGCTCGACCTCGAAGCTGGCATCGACGACCGCCGCCACATGACGGTATCGCTTGTGCAGATGATCGCAGACGATAACCGGCGGCATTCTCACTTGCGAGCAGGTAGGTTCAGCCCGCAGCAAAGCCGCCGAATGGCGACAGATTTCCGGCGACGAGGTCTGGATCGTGCCACTGCCCAAGTCTCCGGAAACGCTCGCGCCGCTGAGCTCTGCGACTCTCCGGCGCGGCGCCCTCCAGTTCAGTCAGCATCTCGTCGAGCGCCTCGGAGAGCCGCGCGGCGGTCTCCTTGGGGTGAAGGTGAGCGCCGCCGCGCGGCTCATTGACGACGCGGTCGACAACCCCTAGCGGCACAAGCTGAGCGGCCGTCGGACGCAGCGCCTCCGCGGCTTGTGGAGCGAACGCCGCGTCGCGCCACAGGATCGCCGCACACCCCTCGGGCGTGATCACGGAGTACGTAGCGTTCTCCAGCATGAGAACCCGGTCCGCCACGGCCAACGCAAGGGCTCCACCAGAACCTCCCTCACCGATGACGGTCGCGATCACCGGCACAGTCAGTCTGGCCATGCTCAGCATCGTCTCGGCGATTGCACGCGCCTGCCCACCCTCTTCCGCCGCGACGCCAGGGTTTGCGCCCGGAGTATCGATGAGAGTGATGATCGGTAGGCGGTGACGTTCCGCAAGCGCGAACAGACGCTGCGCCTTGCGATAGCCGTCTGGGCGCGCCATTCCGAAACTGTGCAAGGTCTGTTCCTCAAGGCCGCGACCCTTCTGATGGCCGACCACAACCACGGCGCGGCCATGAAACCAACCCAGCCCGCCGAGAATCGCCGCGTCATCGGCACGCAGTCGATCGCCCTTAAGTTCCTCGAAGCCATCAATGAAATACGAGATGTAGTCGCTCGTATGCGGACGGTCTTTGTGACGAGCGAGTTCGATCGTTGCCCACAGATCGCGCTGCCGACCCTCACTTCTCAGCGTCTTCAGGCGGCCCTGAAGCTTGTCGATCTCCTCCGACAAGTGGATGCCAGGCATGAGCGGCAAGCGTCCGAGCTCGGCCAAGCGCTGCTTGAGCCAACCCGCTCGCGCCTCGCGTTCGCGATCGCCCCCTTTGTCCTCTGTCATATCCGTCACCCCCTCCCAGCAGACGCATGTATGCGGCCAGTTTGGTGCGCAACTCGCCTCGAGGCACAACCGCATCGAGATGGCCCAAGGTCAGCGTTCGCTCCGCGCTGCCGAAGTCGGCGGGCAACGCCTCTCGGGTCGTCTCCGCGATCACACGCGGTCCGGAGAAGCTAAGAAGCGCGCCAGGTTCTGCGACGCAGATGTCGGCGAGACTGGCGAAACTCGCCAGTACGCCACCCGTACAGGGGTCGACCAGCACGGAGATGTAAGGACACCGGGCCTCATTCAAGAGGTCGACTGCACAGGTGGTCTTCGCCATCTGCATCAGACTGAGAATGCCCTCTTGCATGCGTGCGCCGCCCGAGCTACAGACGGCCACCAATGGCAGACCGTTCCCCGCCGCCATGCTGGCCCCGCGCCAGAAGCGCTCACCAACTACGCTGCCCATGCTTCCGCCCATGAACCCAAAGTCCATGACAGCGAGCACGCAGCGCACACCTTCTATGCGCGCCGTTCCCGCAACAAGAGCCTCCGAAAGGCCAGTCTTCGCTTGCGCGGCACGCAGGCGCTCCGGATACGTCTCGATATCGACGAAGTCCAGTGGATCGAGCGGCGTCACCGCCGTCCACTGCTCGCGAAAGGAGCGCTCATCCGCGAGCTGTCTGATGCGATCGCGCACGCCGATCCGCAAGTGCAGTCCACAGTGCGGACACACCATGAGGTTGGCGCGCAGAGCAGCAGGACTGGCGCCTTCGTGACATGAGGGGCACTCCCACTCCGGCTTCGGCGGTTCCGGACCACGGCGCTCTATCTCCACGATGACGTTCATGCCAGCTCTTCAAGCCCCGTCAGGCGTCGAAGCGACGAAACACGAGCGTGACGTCGTGGCCACCGAATCCGAAGCTGTTGCTGGTTGCAACATCGACCCGCTGACTACGTGCCACCAGCGGCACGTAGTCCAGATCGCACTCTGGACCCGGGTTCGTAAGGTTTATTGTCGGCGGGATCACGCCGTTGGTTATTGTCAGCACGGTCGCGATGGCCTCGATGGCCCCAGACGCACCCAGGCAATGGCCAAGCATCGACTTGTTGGACGAAATGGCTACCCTGCGCGCGTGATCACCGAAAGCGGCCTTGATCGCCCGAGTCTCAGCGACATCCCCCGCCTCTGTGGAGGTCCCGTGGGCGTTGATGTAGTCGACGACCGAGGGCTCGATTCCGGCCTGTGCCAACGCCGCCGTCATGGCCCGCGCCTGCGAGAGGCCGGTCTCGTCCGGCAGAGTCATGTGATACGCGTCGCAACTCATCCCGGCCCCCGCCAGCTCGGCGTAGATTCGAGCACCTCGCAACGTCGCGTGTTCGAGACTCTCTAGCACAAGGCAACCTGCGCCCTCTCCCATCACGAAACCGTCTCGGCCTGCGTCAAAGGGTCGGGAGGCGTTAACGGGGTCGTCGTTCCGTGTCGACAACGCCCGAGCCGCGGCGAAACCAGCGAGGCCAATCGGACAGATCGGGGCCTCGCTCCCCCCAGCGAACATGACGTCAGCATCGCCGCTGCGAATCATCCTCGCGGCGTACCCAATCGCGTCCGAACCGGCGGCGCAGGCCGTGGCCGTTGCGCTTACGGGGCCCTTGAGGCCCAATTCGAGGGATACGTGCGCCGCCGCCATATTCGGAATCATCATCGGGACAACGAGAGGATTGACCCGGTCAGGGCCCCTCTCCATCAGCCGTTCAATCTCGGACTGAAGCGTCTGCATCCCCCCGACGCCACTGCCCATTACTGCGCCGACACGCGTTGACTCCGAACGCGGATCGTAGCCGGCATCGGCGGCAGCCTTACTCGCCGCCGCGACGGCGTACCGACTGAAGAGATCGAGACGACGCACCTGACGCTTGTCGATGTAGTCCTCGGCGACAAAATCGCTGACCTCCGCCGCAATCCGCACGCGGTACGCCGAAGTATCGAAGCGCGTGATCTCGCGGACCCCAGACTCGCCCGCGACCAACCTCCGCCAGAACGTATCGAGTTCGTTGCCAAGCGGCGAGATGAGACCGAGCCCGGTGATGACGACCCTGGTCGAGTGTGTCATGCCTACGCCCACCGTCCTCTGCTAGATCCCAAGGCCACCGTCGACGGGCAGCACGACACCCGTGATGAAGCGCGCCTGAGGTGAGGCGAGGAAGACCGCCGCGCCGGCCACGTCGTCGGTCGTGCCCATGCACTTCAAGGGCGTGTTGCTGACGATGAGTTCCCTCGTCTCCTCGGAAAGGGCCTGTGTCATGGGGGTGTCGATGTAGCCCGGGGCGATAGCGTTCACTCGCACACCACGCGGGCCGAGCTCCTTAGCCATCGACTTGGTGAGGCCGATAACGCCCGCTTTCGCCGCCGCGTAGTTCGCCTGGCCCGCATTGCCGCGACGCCCAACAACACTGGCTAGGTTGATGATGCATCCGGAGCGGCGTCGGAACATCTTGCGGGCCGCCGCCTTACTCACCAGAAACGTCCCGCGTAAGTGCGTTGCGATCACCGCATCGAAGTCAGCAGCGTCCATCATCATGACAACGTTATCGCGCGTGATGCCCGCGTTGTTGACGACAATGCTGAGTGGTCCCAGCTCAGACTCAACCTGCTCAATGCAAGAACTGACTTGCTCTTCATCGGCAACGTTGCCCATCAAACACATAGACCTGCGCCCGAGGGCCATCACCTCACCGACAACGGCGGAGCATGACGCCTCGTCAGAGTAGTCGTAAACAGCCACGTCGGCACCCGCCGCAGCAAGCGCCAATGCAATCGCTCGACCGATTCCCCGCCCTGCGCCTGTTACGAGTGCCACTGCACCATCGAGATCGACCTGCACGCTCAAAACGCCTCCGTGTACCGTTTGTCGTTTCGTACCGCTGCCAGCGTCTGGACATCTGAGATGCGCGATATCGCGGCTTCAGGCACGCTGCGTCGAACCAGACCTCCGAGGACATCTCCCGGCCCAACCTCGAGGAAAGCATCATACCCTGCCGCGTACAAGTGCTTCACTGCCTGCATGAATCGTACTGGCGAAACAAGCTGACGAAGGAGAAGGTCGGGGAACGCATCTTCTTCGAACGCGAGACTGCACGTGGAGAAGAACCGCGTCGCAGGATTGCGCCACGTCGCCTTCCGCAGTTCGCCGCCATACGGCGCGAGCGCAGGCTCCATAAGAGGCGAGTGGAACGCGCCCGACACGGCGAGAGGAATTACGCGACGAGCGCCAAGATCCTTGGCCCTTTCCTCCGCTACTCGAAGTCCGTCTGGCGTACCGCTCACCACCGTTTGGCCGGGGCTATTGAAATTCGCCGGCCAGACACCGTCGATGTCCGCGCATAGCTGAACGACGGCCGGCTCCTCCAGGCCGATGACTGCAGCCATACCGCCGGGATTCTCCTTGGCGGCGACGAGCATCTCCTCGCCGCGTCGCCGCACAAGACGCACCGCTTCAAGAAAAGAAACCGCGCCGGCCGCCACCAAGGCTGAGTACTCGCCCAGACTGTGGCCCAGCGCGACCTCAAAGCGCACCCCCTCCTCTTCCAGAAGGCGATGAATCGCCACCGAGACAGTGAGGAGAGCAGGCTGCGTGAGATCCGTGCGCGCCAAGAGCTGCGCAGGGCCACTCGTACAAAGCGCCTCCAGATCGTAGCCCAAGACAGCTGAAGCTTCATTGAACGTCTGGCGAACCAGGGGCTCAGCAGCGCACAGGTCGGCGCCCATGCCGACGACCTGTGATCCCTGGCCAGGGAACATCAGAACCAACCCAGCCACCACGTTCAGAGCTCCCAGGTCATGAGACACGAGCCCCAGGTGAGCCCCGCGCCAAACCCGGCGATCAGCAAGCGATCGCCCTTCTTGAGGCGCCCCGTCTCCGAAGCCTCACTCAGGCAGATGGGAATTGACGCGCACGACGTGTTGCCGTAGCGCTGCAGATTGGCGAATACCTGCTCCTCCTTGAATCCAAGGCGACGCACCGCGGAGTCGATGATTCGCAAGTTAGCCTGATGCGGCACGAAGAGGTCGACGTCTGATACGGCTAGTTTGGCGTCCGCTAGCACCTTCTCGCAGGATTCGGCCACTGTGCGCGTCGCGAACCTGAACACCTCGCTTCCCGTCATGTGCATGGCGTGCTCATGCCGTCGCACAGTAGCGTGGCTCGCCGGAAGCCGCGAGCCTCCCGCAGGGATGTTGAGGTATTGCGCCCCGCTGCCGTCGTTACCGAGATCGAAGTAAAGCTGGGCATCATCGCCACGCTGAACAAGGACGGCACCAGCGCCGTCCCCGAAGAGAACGCACGTCGAGCGGTCCGTCCAGTCGACCATCCGGCTGAGGGCTTCGGCGCCCAAGACCAGCACGTTGCCGTACATACCGGAACTGACGAGAGCAGTGGCCGTGGCTAGGCCGTAGACGAAGCCCGTGCATCCGGCCTGGATATCGAAGGCGCCGGCACGCTTGGCCCCAACCTTGTCGGCGACTATGGACGCTGTCGCGGGCATGATGTGGTCGGGCGAGATCGTCGTCACCACAACCAAGTCGACCTCATCGGCGGGCACACCAGCCGAATCGAGACATCGCTGCGCAGCGACGACCCCAAGATCGCTCGCCGCTTGGCCCGGTTCGGCGATGCGCCGCTCGCGAATCCCCGTACGCGAGCGAATCCACTCGTCCGACGTGTCCAGCGACTTGGAGATCTCCTCGTTCGTGAGCACCCGCTCGGGGACATACACGCCGAGGCCGGCTATTCGGGCGCCGCGCGTTTGCGCGCCCCGTCGACCGCTCACAACCTGGCCTCACCAGCGGCAATGGAGACCGCGTCAACGACGGCGAACATGAGCTCGCCGCGACACGCGAGTTGCCCATCGACCTTGGCGACGGCCTTGGCTCTGCCCACTGGACCGTGCGCAGCGACAATCTCCGCCTCCAGTACCAGCACGTCGCCGGGCCTCGCTACTCGCTTGAATCGCACCTTGTCGATGCCAGCAAAGAGGCCGATCTTGCCCTGGCTCTCGCCGGTTGCAGCGGCGGCTATCGTCGCTGTCTGCGCCAAGGCCTCGACGATGAGCACCCCCGGCATGACAGGATTGCCGGGAAAATGCCCGGCGAACCAGAAGTCGTCCGCGCGCAGTGCTCGAGTCGCGACGCAGCGACGACCGGGCTCAAGCTCGACAACCTCGTCCACAAGTAGGAATGGTGGACGATGCGGAAGCAGAGCCATGACCTTGTCCCGATCCAGCTTCACTATTCTCCTCCCAGTCAGGACGGTCGCAGCTCGCGACCGCGTCGTACGTGGCGTCGCTCAATACCGATGACCAACGCAAGCGCGGCAATGCCCCACGCAATGACGTTGCGCACCGGCACCGACCGTCCGTTTGGCAACGCAATGCGCCCGAGAAGGCAGTCGAGCGAGCGCATCCGCCGCGTCAAGGCTCGATGCACGCGGGCCTGCCGCGTGACGCGCATACATGGTTCACAAGCTTCACATGCAGCAATAACGCGTTCCGTGAACGCAAGAGAGGGCACCAGCTCGCGTTCCCCCAACGACGCGAGCTGGGCACGAACCTCAGACACGTCGGAGACGATGCTCGAGCACGCCGGACACACGGCAAGATGCTTCCGCACCTCCGCCGAATCCGTGAAGCCTAGCTCACCATCCACGTACGCCTGAAGCCGCGAGATCCTCAGGGTCAAGCATTCCATCATCGACCTCGCCCGCCGCACACGGAAGACGGCGCCAATCCTTCAGACAGAAGGTGTGAGCGCAGTGCCATGCGACCGCGATACACCATGACCTTCACGGTACTCAACGGCCTGCCGATCACCTCAGCGATCTCTTGATAGGGAAGGCCGTAGATGTCGCGCAAGACGACCGGAACGCGCTGCCCTTCAGGAAGTCGACGTAGCCCCGAGATGATCGCGGGGGCGACGCCCGACTCGACCGGTTCGGACGGCGATTCCATCACCGTATCAACCGGCACCTCCCGTTGACGGCACTTGCGTCGGCCTACGTCGCACGCCGCGGCGACCGCCAATCGGAAGAGCCACGTCGAGAAAGCCGCCTCGCCGCGGTACTGTGCCAGCTTCCTGTAACAGCGAAGGAATGCCTCCTGCGCTGCGTCTTCTGCGTCCATGTGATCGCCGAGGATCCTGAAAGCAACCGCGTAGACCATACCCTGGTACCTTTCAACAAGCGCGCGAAACACCTTAATATCGCCGGCGACTGCACGGCGTATCTCATCCGGCGACGGTTCGGAGACCGAGCCTCGTTTGGTGAAGTTAGACGCTGTCACAAGGGAGGAAGTTACACCAGACATGCAGGGGTCAGAGGAGCCGGCGACTCCCGCCAGTGTACACCGCACCATGCACCATGGACTCACCACAAGAGTCGCACGGTATACTAGCTGCGGAAGGGGGGGCTTGCGCGAAGGCCCCTATGCCGATGACTCACTCACAAACCAGAGTATCCGCCGGCGGCATCGTCGTCCGGGGATCCGGCGCCATCGAAGTCTGCTTGATCCGTCCGAGTGGACGGGGCCGACGAGTCTGGGGTCTTCCGAAGGGCGGGATCGAAGATGGCGAGACACTTGAACAGGCCGCGCTGCGAGAAGTGGCGGAGGAGACCGGACTCGTCGCCGAGATTCACTCTCGGCTCGGCACCATCGACTACTCGTTCTACTCGCGCGAACAGAGCGGGCGCATCCACAAGACCGTCCACTACTTCCTCATGCATGCCATTGGAGGCGATACCGCGCACCACGACCATGAGGTCAGCGAAGCTCGGTGGGCGCGAATCGACGATGCTCTGGCGATGATGACGTACCCAAATGAGCGCGAGATGGTTCGCAGAGCACTCACGGTGCTGAGCACGTCGGTCAGCACGTGAGGCGCCGCGAGGGGGTTGCACCGTGCACCTGACACTCCTCGGAACCGCCGGCTGGATGCCGACCGAGCGTAGGGAGACCACGTGCTTCGCCTGCCGCGAGGGCGAAACGCTCATTGTGTTCGATGCCGGCACAGGTCTGCGACGACTCGCGGCTCCCGCCCATCGTGAGTTGGCTGACGTTGAGGATGTCCACATCTTCCTTACTCACTATCACCTGGACCATGTCTGCGGACTCGCGTACCTTTCTGGTGTTCTTCCCGATCGCAGGGTGACCATCCACGCCCCGGCACGCGAGTTCACGGGGGTGGAGCCCGCATCGGCGCTCGGAGACCTGTTGCACAAGCCCTATCACCCTCACAACCTCCTGGAATCGACGGCCGTGCACATCGAACCGATTGGCAGACGCGCCGTCGTAGCCGATCGAGTCATAACCACTCGACCTCAGCGGCATTCGGACCTGAGCCTCGCCTACCGGGTTGACGATGACGTCGTTCTTGCCACCGACACAACTCCCGATCGCGAGACGGCCGTCTTCGCCGAAGGAGTCAAACTCTTGCTCCATGAGGCTTGGTATTGGCGCGGCGACGCAGCTCTCGAGCGCGGTGCTCCGCCGTCCTACACAGGCCACAGCGACGCCGAGTCAGCGGCTCAGATCGCTTGCGCCGCCGGGGTCGACCAGCTCGTGCTCGTTCATCTCAATCCCCTCCGCAGCGAGAACGACTATCTGCAACTCGAATCCGCCGCACGCGCCATACATGCCCGAACCTATGTGTTCGCGGACGGGGAGGCCGTGCCGACGGACGCGGTACTGCCGTAGGCACACGGGGCAGGTGGTAGCGTGCTCCGCATTGCAGACAGGCGCGTCTTGCTCGCAGCGGTCCTGGTCGTCCTGATCGCAATCGCCGCGCTTCCGGCGCTTGTGGCCTATCGCTACTCAGCTCCCGAGCAACGCGGCGACTTCCTGCGCCACCCTTGGCGGGGTTGGGCATTCGCCTACGCCGCCGTCGCTGTCCCTGCAGACTCGGAGTTGAAGACGTCCGGAATGGCGCTGCGCAAAGCCGAGTGGGTGTATAAGGGATCCGCGATCGATCCACTTGAGGTTCAGTTGCTCTTCACGACACAGAATGCCGCCTACACGTTCGATCATGTCATCGGCACGCGTCACGTGACGTCAACGGTGACGCCGTCCTATCGCTTCATGTGGCAGGTGCGCGGTTCGCTCGCGACCATTCCCGACTCGTCACGGACAGTCGTCGCCATCCTCGACTACAAGACCGGCCGCGTCCTCTACGATGTACGCGACGACCTGCTGCCCTCGGACGTCATTGTCCCGATCGACGCCGCGCCGACAACCGGATCATAGTGCCGGTTCTCGACCACATCGGGACTCTCGCCTCGGCGCTCTACGAGAGCCATTGGCTGATCGCGGCGGCAGTTGTCGTAGCGGCCGTGGTCATCGCACGCGTTGTTGACGCCGTACTCGCTCGACGAGACAGTACGGTGGGCAAGCGCCTCGACAAGCAATCGGAGAGCGCCGCCAGAACCCGCTTCACCATGGTGCGTCGTCTAGTTCAGGCCACCATCCTCTTCATCGGCGTCGCGCTCGCTCTCAGCCAGTTCAGCGTCGTGAACACACTCGCACGTGCGATGCTCGCCTCTGTGGCCGTACTCGGAGCCATCGTGGGCATCGCCGCGCGAGCGCCCCTCGCGAACTTCGTCAGCGGCATCATGATCGCCTTCTCCCAACCAGTGCGGCTCGGAGACTACATCAGCGTCAACGACATCTACGGCACCGTCGAAGAAGTCGCTCTGACCTACACCTACATACGCACACACGACAATCGCCGTGTCGTGATCCCGAACGAGGTCTTTGCCAGCACTGTGGTCAACAACTACACCAAAGAAACCTTGGGCACGATGGTCGAGGTATCGATCGCTCTCCCGCTGAGCACAGACGTCTCCCAGGCTCGCACGGCAGCCCTCGAAACGGCCAACTCAGTCGCACACCCCCCCGAGGGAGCGCAGAACGCTGTTGACCTCGAGGATGTCTCCGCTTCGGAGATCCGATTGCGCGTCTGCGCATGGGCCGCAGAGCCCCTGGGGCGACGTCAGCTCGCAGGCGAACTACGAACCGCCCTGCTTGCACGATTCTTGACAGACGGCATTCTGGGGCATGGTGCCTAGGCCTACCGACTCTCGATGAATCAGGCTGAGCTTCGCGATCTCCAGTCATATCCCGACAAGAAGCGACGGCTCGGGCAGGCGCTGCTCGCGCTGATCGGGAGCCGCTTGCTCGTCTTCGCTGTCGCCTTCGCCGCAGGCTCGCTCTTCGGCGCCGAAGACAGGCTGCCGATCGGCTGGCGCTTTCCCTCACGCGCGGAGGTGTTCGGGGGTGCGCTCGGCGACCTCGTCAACCCTTGGGCGCATTGGGACGGCGTTTGGTTCATCAAGATTGCCACGAGCGGGTACGCGGCGGACGGCGGCAGCACCGCGTTCTTCCCGCTGCTCCCGTCACTCCTGCGGTGGCTAGGCGTACTCTTCGGCGGCAATCTGGTCGTGACGGGGATCACGGTCTCGATGGCATGCTACGCAGCCTCGGCCTGGCTCCTCTACCGACTCATACGTCAGGACTTCGGCGACCACGTGGCCGCTCGCGCTCTTGTCTACCTTGCTGTCAGTCCACTGTCCTTCTTCTTCCAGGCAGTCTACACAGAATCGCTCTTCCTCCTGCTGTCGCTAGCCTGCTTCTCCCTTGCCCGCGACGGTCGCTTGCGACTTGCCGGGCTGATGGGGTTACTCGCAGTTCTGACGCGGAGCGCGGGGGTTATGCTGATCATCCCGATGACCTACTACTACTACCAGCACCGCGACTGGCAGATCCGCAAGACCGACTCTCACATCGCCAACCTGCTGATGATCCCCGAAGGCTTGCTGGTCTGGATGACCTACTTGAGCTTGGCTTTCGGCAACCCGCTTTCCTTCATGTCTGCCCAGTCTCAATGGGCGCGCATGCTGACGGCTCCGAACTACACGGTGTGGCGCGGCTTCACGGCGGCCGTACGTGGTTCCTGGACGTTGGTCACCACAAACTACGCGGCTCTCTCGTTCGGCGTGCCCACAGACTGGGGCGACCTCGACTTGGCGACGGCGAACATCTTTGCGTTCGGCAGTGTGGTTATCGCCGGCTTGCTCCTCTGGTATGGAGCGCGACGCCTTTCTCCGGCCTACTCGCTCTACGCCCTGGGGTGCCTGGCGTTTCCGCTCTTCTTTCCCGCCCACACCATGCCGTTGATGTCGTTCGCGCGCTTCGCCATGATCGTCTTTCCTTTGTACATCTCGCTCGCCCTCTTCACTCGCGATAGGCCGAGAGCGCACGCGCTCGTTGTCGCCGCCGGACTCGTGCTTCTTGTGTCATTCACCGTCAAGTTCGCGCTCTTCAGCTGGGTGGCCTAGTCGCTACTCGCCTGCGGGCGAAAACGCCCCACCTCTTTGGTCAATCCCGTCGGCGAAAGACCGAGACTCCATCTTCCGAGAACACGAGCGCGAAGCGAGGGTCGACGCGGAGCGCTTGAAGGGCCTGGACATACGCCGCCGGGTCCTCCTTGTCGAAGACCCACGGATGGCGCTCGTCGACGAGCACCCAATCGGCGTTCTCGTAGTAAGGGAATACGTACGCGACCCTACGCGCCGCAAGGTGAGCTCCGGCATTGTTGTTCGCCGAGACGATGGCGGTTGGCGGTATCAATGCCACAGCACGATCCAGGGCCGCGTCGTGCGACGTACGCATGTAGTCGGCAGGCCGGTATGCAGCTCCCGGCAGCGGAAGCGGTCCCGCAAAGTAGTTGCACAGCAATGAGCAAATGAGAACGAGCAGGGCCAGCACCACCCGCCCGACTCTCGTGTCCCCGACTTGATTGTCAGAGCGGCCGACCCCCCCGCCAAGCCACCGCCGCAGCCGCATGAGGCCGAGCGGTGTCGCCACGGTTAGCACCGACAAG
This sequence comes from Thermoleophilia bacterium, assembly GCA_041393415.1. Classification (GTDB taxonomy): domain Bacteria; phylum Actinomycetota; class Thermoleophilia; order UBA2241; family UBA2241; genus CAIXSE01. The sequence goes on from JAWKKE010000001.1 coordinate 996,921, forward strand.
ATAAGGGCCGTGTACTGGAACTCGATGCGGCGCTGTTCTGGCGTTGCCGACAGCGCGTTCAGGAGAAGCTCCGGCGTCGCGATCAACACGCTGAGCGGGCTTAGCAGCGGCAGGCCCGCGTAGGGAAGCAAGAGATGGCGCCAGTAGTCGAGATTCGCTCGCGAGAAGAGATCTTGAAGCGTCATCACCGGATGCGTCAAGACCGCAGCCATGACTTCTCCGGCACCGTCGCCGTACGCGCCGTAGCGGGCAATGAAAGCACTCTGTCCGGCGTTGAAGTGGGGGATGACAACCCAAACGGCAAAGGCAAAGTACACCGCTGCAGCACCTGTTATGACCAGCGGCCAGAACGACCGCTTGCGCAAGGCGAAGAACGCACCCATGGCGGCGATCACGAGTGGGACCGTCTCCTTGCACAGAGCGGCCAGAACGAGGCAGACGGCTGCACGCAGCCAATGCTCCTCGTCCAGATAGAGAAAGGCCGCGATCAGCAGGGGCGTCGCCAGTGCCACAGGGTGAAACTCGTTGAGAACGAGGAATCCGGTGGCCGGCGCCAGCAGGTAGGCTCCGGCAAGCAACGCGCCAGCATTCGGATTCCGCGTAAGACGCGCTCCTAGACGGTACGTTGGCCATGCTCCGGCGCCGACGGCAAGCACTTGCCCCACCAGGAGCATGACTGGACTCGGCCACACGAGCCAGGGAAGCGCAAAGAGCGCCAGAAGCGGGTCGACGTGCGAGCCCAGACGAGACATCTGACGAGGAGTCGCATCGCCTGTCGTGATCTCGAGGAAGCGGCCTTCTGCCGTGTTGAAGACAGCCTGAACCATGTTGCCCAGGTCGAAGCGAGCGTCCATGTAGGCGCGATATCTCAGCCAGGCCAGGCAGGAGTACGCGATCAAGAAGACGACCATGGCGGCCGCTACAATCGCGGCGTCCCGGCGGAACAGCCTTCGGTACTGTTCGGGCTCTAGTTCCACAGAAGGCCGTCGTGCCGGAAACGGTGCGCTCACGCGGCTCCCCGCCGTCGCAGCCCATACTCAAGCGCGCTGACGAGCCCCACGAAGGCTAGCTCGACCAAAGTGACCCAGAGCCTCAGCATGAGCGCCCAGGCAAGCGCAACCCCGGAGCCAAGAGACGCCGTAAGAGCCACGGTGAGAACGGCCTCACGCACCCCGATCCCGCTCGGGATGAGGAATGCGATCATCCCCGCGACGTACGCGAGCGCGTACGCTGCAGTCACCAGCGCGACCGTATCGACGTCAACTCCAGCCACAGCCCGGGCAAGCGCCCACGCGCCCACTCCGGAGAATGTCCACGCGCACGTGTAGAAAGCCAGAAGTCCAACCACGGCACGGAATGGCAGCACCGCGCCGAGAGGCGGACGACGCAATCGCGCCAGTAGCCAAGACGAAACCGGACCGAAGACCCGCGGATGGAGAAGCGCGAGAAGTAGCGGCAATGCGCAGAGACTGAGGAGCGTTGTCCGAATACTGTACATCCAGAATGGCGATACAAGAACGAGGGCCACTATCGCCGAGCAGACGCCGAGTGCCTGCTCGTACACCATTGCAGCACTCACGCGGGCCACTGAGAGGCCTTGGTTGTGGCACATCCAGGCGCGGCCGACAAACATGAAGACCGTTCCAGGAAGATAGCGACCGAGGATTGACTTTGCCCACGTAGCGCTCGCGAGCAGCAGCGAGCTCGACAGGCGAAAACCACGCAGCAGCAGCCACCATGCAACCGCCTGCGCAGCGTAGAAGGCAAGGAAGGCAAGAGCGGAGAGAGCGAGCCAGAGAGGCTGAAACGTCCAATCGTGGCCCTGGATGCTCGACCAAGAGCGATGGAGAGCCAGCGCGATGAAGAAGATGACCGCCCCCGCCAGAACGAGTTGGGCAATTCGCTTGGCCGGCGTCCTCCACGTACGTCGAACATGTGGGCCGTCGCGACCGGATGGCTTCAATTGACGATCGTCCGAGAGCATCACAACGCGTTCATTGCTTCCAGCATGCGCTCGGCCACGGCATGCGGCGTGAGTGACCGACGATAGAGCTCGAGCGCGCCTCTCCCCAAGGCATCACGGCGCTCGCAAGAGAGAAGGCCACGCAGCGCTGACGCCAGAGCAGGTGCATCGGCCGCAGGAACGAGCACGGAGTCCACGCCGTCACTGAGGAACTCGCGCGCGCCCTCTGTGTTGGCAGTTACGAGCGGACGCCCGCAAGCCAGCGCGTCGTACACCTTGTTCGGTACCACTCGGGCCGCCTTCTGTGAGCGCCCGAAAATGCCCAAACACACATCGGCGCGCAGCACCTCGCTGCGCAGCCTCTCCGCCGTCAAGGACCCGAGCCACTCCACGTTGGTCAACCGGCAGTCCGCAATCGTCCGCCTCAAGGCGACCGACAATTGACCTTCGCCAACGAGAACGAAATGGATGGGTGCGTCTCGCAGGAGCTCAGCCGCAGCGAGCACCGTCTCCGTGCCATGAAGCGGGCTCCACTTGCCGTACTGCAAGACTCGCAGCGGCTTGTCTGCGACGAGTGTCCGTGCCGCTCCGCTGGCACCGGCAACCGGGAGCGCACCCACGGGAACCACCGCCAACCGACTCTCGGGGACACCGATCGTGTCCCGGTAGTACTCAGCGTGCGCCCGGGTATCGGCAAGCACAAGGTCGGGAAGCAGGCAGGCGAGCCGATCCACAGCCCCCACCATCCTGGCGCTCACGCTGGCGCCGGAGATGAGGCTCCGATCGCCGACAAACGTGTCGTGGAGAGAGACGAGCGGATCGAAGACCAGCTTGGCGCCACCGAGAGCCGCCAACTGACCGAGAGGAACAACGAAATGCCCAGGGTAGCCGACCACGATGGCGTCGACAGCCACCCTGCGACGGAGAGCAACGAGCAATCTGCAGTAGGCTCGTGCAAGCGCCGCAGCCGTTCGCGCAGCGCCGACAGCAGTCGTCATCTGCGCGGCGGGAGGCGGCGAGAAAGGGACGCGCATTTCGTACACCTGCAAGCCGAGTTCACAGAGCCCCCTCATGGGCACAGCGGATCGTGGGTACTCTGCGTCGTACGTCCCGAAGTAGGCGACCGAGCGTATCACGCGTCTTTGGCGTTCGTCAGCGACGACTCCCCATCGGCAGTGTCACCGACGGAGGAATCGTTCGCCGACAGGCGCTTGGACTCGAACGGCACCGACTGACGTGAAGCACACGGATCCGCCCACTCGTCGCCGCGGTCGTTCTCCACGACCGCTGCAAGTTGCGTCAAATCGGGTCCCCCCCTCGCACGCGCGTTTGCTAGAAGCTCCCCAATAAGCCCCAACGATAGAAGCTGTACCCCCACAATAATCAGCAATGCGCCGAGAAGCAGGAGTGGCCTTTGGCCAATGGGATTCCCGAAGACCAGCTTGTCGAGCGACAGGTACAGCTCCGTCAGCACACCAAGAACGATCAACAGCGTACCTATCCCCCCAAACAGGTGTTGCGGTCGGTGTTGGTATCGACCAAGGAACATGACCGTCAGCAGGTCCAGATAGCCACGCAAGTACCGCTGCCACCCGTACTTGGATTTCCCCGCCGTTCGCGGTCGATGGTTCACGGTCTCCTCGGTCACGCGGAATCCGGCCTGAGCGGCAATCACAGGGATGTAGCGATGTTGCTCGCCGTAGACGCTGATCGTGTCGATGACCTCACGGCGATATGCCTTGAGGCCGCAGTTGAAGTCATGCAGAGGAATGCCGGAGGCACGCCTAACCGTCCAGTTGAAGAACCGCGAAGGGAGCGTCTTTCCGAGGGGGTCTTGGCGATTCTGCTTCCAGCCTGAGACGAGGTCATAGCCGCTCGTGAGTGGTGCGATTAGCCGCGGGATCTCTCGAGGATCGTCTTGCCGGTCTCCATCCATGGTTACGATGATGGACCCGCGACTAATCGCGAACCCGTGAGCGAGCGCAGCCGCCTTGCCGAAGTTCCTGCGCAGACGGGCGATACGGATGCCTCGTCGTTCACGCGCAAGGCTCTCCATGACCCGGAAGGAATCATCGGTCGACCCGTCATCCACGAAGACGATCTCGTACGCGCATCCGGCATCGCGAAGCGCTTCATCGATTTCCTCGACGAGGAGCACAAGGCTCTGAGCTTCATTGTAGACAGGGATTACGAGTGAGAGTGTGGTCGTCATCTCGCCAGCAAGAATACATCGTCGCCACGAAGTGCGCCCTGCCGTCCGACTACGGCGTCGGCGTCATGCGTCAACACGGTGGCCGCCAACATCGTCGGTTGGTAGCATGGTCCAGTCCCTCGATCGGGCGCCCGCCGTGCCAAGGAAGCTGATGAGCAGGACTGTCTGGCCACTACTGGTACTGGGGTTCGTCGCCCTAGCCGCTTACGCGATGCTAGCTGTCGCACCGTCACACGCAGTTGCAGCGGATGCCCGCTCGCAGGCAACACTTCACGGCCTCGACTACCTTCACGCCCGTCAAGAGGCGGACGCCGGCTTCGGCAGCATGCCCAACACGGTGTGGGCCATCCTGGGCCTGGTTGCGAGCGGAGAGCGCGCCGGCAGCCAGGCGTGGAAGGTGAGCGGCGACACTCCCTTCACCTACCTCGATGCCCGCAGCCATGAAGCCGCCGCGACAGCCGGAGACGTCGACAACGCTCCCATCTACTACGCCCGCGCGATCATGAGCTACGTCGCTGCCCAGCAGAAGGCGCGCGTCTTCACCGCAGGTACGCCGCGCGTAGATCTCCTCGCCAAGCTCTACGCCTACCAGGACGAGGATGAAGGAGCGACGCTCGGCTCATTCTCGCCATCGTCCTCCAACCGCGACTTCCAGGCTGTGCGCACCACGGCCTGGGCGCTTCTGGCGATGCGGACGATGGGAGAGTCAAGCAAGGACCGATTCACGGCTGCCGCCAGCTGGCTGGTCAAGCAGCAGAACGACGACGGCGGGTTCCCTGTCGAGTCAACCGTCGGCGAGACCTCCAACTGTCAGGACACCGCAATGGTCGTCCAGGCGCTCGTCGCCTCCAGCAACGCCATCACCGTCGATCCTGCCATCCTCGAGGCCGCCAGCGACTACCTCAAGTCTCAGCAGTTGGCAGATGGAGGCTTTCCATCCGCGCCGGGCGGCAAGACAGACGCAATGGCGACCGCGGCCGTTATCCAAGCAATCGTGGCCCTGGGCGACGATCCAAACGACAGCGAATGGACATCTGGAACACACACAGCGACGGGGGCGCTCCGGAGTCTACAGCTGAGCTCTGGAGCGTTCGTGAAGAAGATCGGGTCGACCCTGCAAATGCTGCCGACCACATCTTGGGCCCTGGTCGCTCTCGCCGAGAAGCCTTTCACTGCCTTTCCGGCAACGATTGGGACCGCGGCAACTCCCTTCGTCGCACGGCCAACGATAACCTCCGCCTCACCCAAGAACAAAGCGAAATTCACGAGTACAAACGTCGTTGTCATCGAGGCGAGCTACAACGACGGCAAGAACGGAACCGGCATCAAGACTTCTGCCTGTAAGGTGTTCATCGACGATGTCGACAAGTCGAAGCCTGCATCGATCGGCTCGACTCGTCTGCGCCTGCGGCTTTCCAATGTCGCCAACGGCACTCACTCGTACAAGCTGGTGATCGCCGATCGCGCTGGCAACGTTCGCACACTCCAGCGCACGTTCACGGTCGCGGTTCCGACAGCACCGGTAGCCACGCCTACGGCCATTCCCACCTATCCCTTCATACCCACGACACCCACCGCGACGCCCACGCCGACTACGCCTCTCCCTGTCACGACGTTGACGCCTCAGCCCACGACGACCCCAACCACCACCGCCTATCCGTTTCCTTCGCAGAGCGGTGTTCCGGTTAGCGGGAGCGGTGTACTCTCTCCGTCACCGAGTTCCTCGGCAGTCCCCGCGTCTTCCGGATACGACGATGGAGCGTGGTACATTGGAGGCATCCTTCTGGCCATGCTGCCTCTCGGCGCCGCAGGAAGCTACGCGCTCCACCGCTGGCGCATCAACGAACTCGAAGACGCTCCGGCATCCAACCCCAGCAAATCCCCAGCGGGGGATACACCCGCCGGCCGGCCTACATCAAGCGGAGAGTGATGACGATGACTGCGATTCTGCCAACGGCTTCCCTCTCCGCCGACATCCAACAGCTCGTCTTCGATGCGGCGCGCGTCTTGCTGTATCCCGTCCTTGTTGCTCTGCTGCTCTGCCTCATCTGGGTGCTCGTCGAGCTGGGCGTCTTCGCCTACGAGGTCTTTCGTCGTCTTCGCTCACGCGACCTCGACGCTCTTGAGGTGAGCGCCCTGCGCGCGCGGCAGGCGTTCACGCAAGGCCGGCCACGGGCCGCGTACCGCCAATTGCAGCAGGCTAGCTACTCGATCGTCGTAACCCGCTTCGTGTTCGACCTCATCCGCAACTACCAGACAGAGCGCCTCGCCGCGAAGCCCTTGAAACTCCTTCAGGAGTACGAGTTCTACACCGTCGCCCGGCTTGAGCGGTCTCGCATCCTCACCCGTGTCGGCCCCGTACTCGGGCTCATGGGGGCATTGATCCCCCTAGCTCCCGCCCTCAGCGGCTTGGCCAGCGGCAACATAGTCGAGCTCGCGGATAACCTCGAGATCGCCTTCTCAGTGATGGTAATCGGGCTGCTCATTGGCGGTCTCGGCTATGTGATCAGCCTGGTGCGCGACCGGCTGTACTCTCAAGACATCTCTGACCTCGAGTACCTCCTCGAGATCCTCGAAGGGAACCAGGCCCGCCTCAGCTCGGGGCGCAGGCGGGACCGACAGGGCCGTTGGGAACAGGACCCGTTCGTTTCTGTCCCGGCCGGCGACACCACTCTCGAAGCGAGCGACAAGACCATGGAGCTGCCGCTACCGGTGAGCGAGGCTGCTCCAGACCACGCTGCGGCACCACCGCCTACGGTCTCAGCACCAGAAGGCAACGGCACACAGCAAGCGTCGTTCGACGATCCCAAGATGAGTTGGCATACCGACGATGATCCCTTCGCCGCCCTGGGTCCCGCCGACGACGTCGCGTCTGCGCCGCCGACACCGAGCGTGGTTGGAGATACTGAGCCGGATCATGACCCGGAACTCCGCAGCGACACGTAGACCCATGAGACGCCGCCCCAACGAGACAATGCTCCGCTTTCTACCGACCGTCGGCGGCGACGCGTCCCCCGGCTTTCGCTACCTCCAGCGACGCCGTCGCGACCGTCGCGACGGCTCAGGCGATCCGCTTGGCGGCCTAGCGCTTCTCTTCCCCCTCGGGCTCGTCCTGGCCGTCGCCTTCTTGCTCGCCGCATTCACGGGCCTGGGGATCGAGCGACTACTCACCGCCGAGGACTTCACGCTTGTCATAGACCCCGGGGGGGCCGACATGCACGTGATTCTGAAGCGCAACGGCGAAATAGACGGCTTCAGCATGGACGACGCCGAGCCAATTCAGGGTGTCGGCGTGCTGATGGGATCCTTCTACCGACTGGCGGATGGGTCGATAGTCTGGGTGCCCTCTTCGCCTGTTGAGCCGTCCACCACGACGCCGCAAACCGAGAACCCGCCGTTCCCGAGCGCGTCTCCAACGCCCACTCCGCTCCCTTCCTCGACCGTGCCCACCTCCACGGCCGCTGCACCCATGACCCCGATCTCCCCCAGTGGGTCGGCGGCCATTGATCTCTTGCAGTGAGGGTTGGCCTCACGAGGCGCTGACAAGCAGTCCAGCATGACGCAGCGAAGCAGCCCTGCCGCTAGCCAATCGAGCGCAGGAGAGCGACAAGGCGGTCGAGGTCGGACTTGTCGCGGAAGACGATCTGGATGCTCCCTCCTCGCCGCCCGGCCCGTATGCGCACCGGAGCCGCGAACACTCCGTAGAGTTCGTCGACCAGATCGTTGAGCTCCTCGCTGTCGGCGCGCGCCGTGCCTTGCGCGCTCGGAAGATCCTGTTCGCGAATGCGCCTGACGAGGCCTTCCGTCTGCCGCACGTTGAGACCTTGGGCCACTACCTGGCTGGCTGCATTGCGCCTCTGAGCCTGGTCGGGCAACCCCAACAAGGCGCGGCCGTGGCCCTCACTCAAGTCGCCGAGCTCGAGCAGTCGTTGCACGTCGTCTGGTAGCTCGAGCAAACGCAGGATGTTGCTGACCGCCGCACGGCTCCGGCCCACCAAGTCGGCCACTCGCTCATGCGTAAGTCCGAACTCGTCAACGAGCGCGGCATAGGCGTATGCCTCTTCGATGCTGTTCAGGTCTTCGCGAGCAACGTTCTCGGCAATGGCGATCTCGAGCGCCGCAACCTCATCGGCCTGACGCACCAATGCGGGCACACGCGTCAGCCCGGCGAGCTTCGCAGCACGTAGCCGACGTTCGCCGGCGATCAACTCGTACCTTGGTGCCACGGCCGAAACGTCCGAACGGTCGAGGGTGTGCATCTGCTCCGCAGCAGCGGCCGCCTGCTCCGTATGCGGACGCACCACGACAGGCTGAACCATACCTAGTGACCCAATCGAGGCCGCAAGCTCCTCGAGCTCAAGAGGGTCGAACGTGCGTCGAGGCTGACGCCGATTTACCACGATCTCGCCGACCGGAATCTCGCGCAGACGACTATCGCCCACTTCGCCCAGATTCAGCGATCCGCGACTCTCGCCAATCAGGGCGCCCAGACCCTTGCCCAGCGCCTTCTTGCTAGACACGAGAGACGACCTCCTTCGCCAAGTCGAAATAGGCGTCACTGCCCGAACACGTCGGATCGTAGCTCGTGATCGGCAGCCCATGACTGGGCGCCTCGCTGAGCCTCACGTTGCGGGGCACGATCGTCGCAAACACAAGCCCGCCGAGGTGCTCGTGGAGCTCGCCGGCCACTTCGCGGCTGAGCCGCGTGCGCCCATCGAACATCGTCACCAACACACCGAGGATTCCCAGACTGGGATTCAGGTGCGCTTGCACCCTCGCAATGGTGTCCATCAACTGAGCCAGACCCTCCAACGCATAGTACTCTGCCTGCACCGGAATGAGCACGTCACTTGCCGCCACAAGAGCGTTGATCGTGAGGATTCCGAGGGAAGGCGGACAGTCAATGAAGACATAGTCGTAGTCCCCGAGGTGGTCACGAAGAGCGACCTCGAGCATGCGCTCGCTCGCTTCGGCGCCTGCCAATTCGACGACCGCACCGGCGAGGTCTGGACAAGAGGGCACGAGCCAAAGGTTGGCCACTCCGGTTGCAAGCGCCGCCTCGCCGAGGTCGACGGCTCCACCAAGTACTCCGTAACTGCTCAGGCGCGAGTCAGAAGCGCGCTGAAGCAGCCCCGCCGATGCATTTGCCTGCGGATCTACATCGACCAGGAGGACTCGGGATCCAGACTCTGCCAGACAGGCTGCTAGGTTGACCGCGGTCGTGGTCTTACCGACGCCGCCCTTCTGGTTCGCCACGGCGATGACGCGCGTCACCTGCCTCCTTTCGCAGCGGCAACGATAGTAGCAGAACCGGCCGTGGGCGACGGCCCATGGCTATCTCCAAGAGGTCGCTTGGTCGCCATTCCGGCACGCCGAGGAATGTCGGCACGCGTCGTCCGCACCTTCTCATAGACAACGCAGACGGCATCCGAGAGTGGCGAGCGCGGCAGTGTGCGAACGACGGGCGACCCGAAGCCGCACACAGTGGCGGCACAACCCGCCTCCGGAACCTCCACGGATGCCGCGTGGCCTGTCTTACTCGCCGCGAGCACGCCCCCTGGGCGAACGAGCGGCGCGGCGAGCTCCACCAGAACGGAAAGGGGCGCCACCGCCCTGGCGATCACAACCGAGAACGCCTCGCGTCCAGGCGATCCCATCGCAGCGTAGTGCTCGCTGCGCGCGCACACTACTCGGGTTCTCGACGAGACGTCAGCAGCAACAACGGCTTCCCGCAGAAACGCACACTTCCTCGACGTCGCATCGAGCAACGTCATGGACACTGACGGCATGGCGACAGCCAGCGGAAGCCCGGGTACCCCCCCGCCACTGCCCAGATCGAGCCACGTGTCCGCCCCGCGCGTTCGGAGTTCGGGGACATCGAGCAGCGACAACGCCTCTCCCACGAGGAGCCGGGCAACATCGGCCTTTCCGCGCACAGCCGTGATATTGGCTGCGCGCCACGCAAGGACAAGCTCTGCATACCGCTCAAGCGCAACCCGCTGATCGTTGCCCAGCGCGAATGTTGCGGCGACGTCGCCGATGCTGTTCCAGGCGTCCATGCGGCCAGCGTACCACGCAGAGGAAAGACCTCGCGGACAGCGCTGTCTCAGGCTTCGCGAAGTTTGGTTAGAACGAGGAGAGTGCCGCCGTCTGCGGCCTTACGCAGGTCAAAGTCGTCGACGACAGCCCGAATGATCGAGATGCCCAGACCCCCCTCGCCATTGCCAACTCCGGGGTAGGCGACGCATTCCGGGCACTCCACGTCGTGGACATCGAATCCAGAACCGTCGTCGTGGATCTGGATCACGACTCGCTCGTCATCCACGCTGAAGGCGAGATGGACTTGCCCGCCATCATCGCTGTAGGCGTGCCTAACTGAGTTGGAGCATGCCTCCGTGAGCGCCAGCTTGAGGTCGGCAACCGCATCCTCGGAGTATCCCCGAGAGCGCAGCATCCCCGCCAACGCGAGGCGACCCAGCACAACGTATTCGGCGCGCGCCGGGATATCGAGCTTCACGTATTCCTTCACGGTCTGCAATGCTACTCGCTCCAGCCCTCTCAGGCCATCTCGCCTCACTTGATCGCGGCGCGCACGTTCACGTTCGCACCGCACATAGAACAGAAGGTTCCCCGAAGGGCGAGGTCCTCAACCGCCACTCCCGTTCTGCGCACCAACAGCCTGTGGCAACGTGGGCACACGGTGTTCTGCCCCTCGTGTCCCGGCACGTTGCCCACGTAGACGAAACGCAATCCCTCTTCCTCACCGATCTTGACCGCGCGCTGCAGCGTCGCGATCGGCGTCGCGGGCAGGTGGGCGTACTCAAGGTATGGCAAGAAACGCGTGACGTGCCACGGCGTTTCTGGACCAAGCTTGTCGGCAATCCATCGGGCGATTTCGCGCAGCGTGTGCTCGTCGTCGTTGAGTGTTGGGATAACGTTGGTCACAATCTCAACATGACAGCCATGCTCGATCTTGGCACGCTCGGCCGCCGCTAGCACCGGTGCAAAGTGGCGGATGCGGCAGAGTTCACGGTATTGGTCGTCACTGAACCCTTTGACATCGACGCGGTATGCGTCGATGTGGGGCGCAACGACGTCCAGCGCATCTTCCGTAACGTATCCGTTCGTTACCATGACCGTGTAGAGACCGTGCTCGTGCGCGGTCTGGGCCCCGTCAAGGATGTACTCAAGCCAAATGGTGGGCTCGTTGTACGTCCAGGCCACCCCCTGGCAGTCGTTGTGCTCCGCCAGCACGGGGATGTTGCGCACCGGCAGCGAGCGAAGGTCCCGTGTTGCCTCTGCCGGATCCGCATGAGCGATCTGCCAATTCTGGCAGTGCCGACAGGCGAAGTTGCAGCCAAGACTCCCCAACGACAAGACGGTCGACCCTGGGAAGAAGTGATAGAGCGGTTTCTTCTCTATGGGGTCGGCCGCAACACTGCAAACCTGCCCATAGGTGATCGCGAACAGAGTGCCATCCCGATTCACGCGCGCCCGGCAGGCCCCACTCTTGCCAGGCTTGATCGTGCAGAGGCGTGGACACACGCGGCATTCAACAACCCCGTCTGCACGCTGCTCGTACAGCATCGCTTCATGCCACCGGGACTCGTCGCCCACCATGCTCTCCCTCCGCGCCACCGACGGCCACCACAGCCAGAACCTAGATTCTACCCTGCTATACTCGCTAGTGTCGCTCGCAGCCGATCATCAGCGCCCCGACGAGAAGCATATGCCTCCGGCCCATAGCGCCCCCCGAAGCCAATGATCGAGAACGCACCCCGCTCAGGCGGCAACATCGCCTATCGAGGAGCAAGCGGAGCCATCTACCTGAACATCACGAACAGGTGCTCATCAGACTGCGTGTTCTGCCTGCGCACCTGGACTGACGGTATCTACGGGACGGATCTTCGCTTGGCAGACGAACCGGCGACAGAAGACATCCTGGCGGCAATCGAGTACGCATACATGGAGGGACCCGCCCCCGAAGTAGTCTTCTGCGGTCTCGGCGAGCCAACGATGCGCCTTGATGTCGTCCTCGCGGTGACAGAATGGCTTCGCCTGCGCCGCATCAGAACGCGCCTCAACACAAACGGCCACGCCGCGCTCCTGAACCCCTCCGTCGAAGTCGCGGCCGCATTAGCCGAGGCGGGCCTCTGCGCCGTAGCCGTAAGCCTCAACGCAGCGGACCCGCTTGCCTACAACGCCATCTGCCGACCGACCTTCGCCAAAGCGTATCGGGCAGTCCTCGAGTTCGCCGGCGACTGTGTTGCCAACAGCATCGAGACGACTCTGACCGCCGTCGACCTGCCCGAGGCAGACATCCCCGGATGTGAGGTCCTTGCGCAACGCCTCGGCGCAGCTTTCCGCGCCCGCCGCCTCGTCACTTCGGCACAGCAGAGAGAGGAAGAGCCATGACCGAGAGTGGAGCGCGCATCTTGCTCGTCGATGACGAGGAGCCGATTCTCAAGCTGCTGCGGTTCCCTTTGGAGAAGGAAGGCTACCAGGTGGACACCGCCAGAGACGGCGCAGAGGCTCTAGAGACGTTCGCACGCATGACCTTCGACCTTGTCATCCTCGACCTCATGCTCCCGCAGATCGACGGCATGGAAGTCTGCCGACGCATCCGCGCCCAGAGTATTGTGCCGATCATCATGCTCACAGCGAAGTCCGACGAGTTCGACAAGGTGCTTGGACTCGAGATCGGCGCCGACGACTACATCACTAAGGACAAGTTCAGTTTGCGGGAGTTTCGCAGTCGCGTGCGAGCCCAGCTGCGCCGCGCCGAAATGACGCGAAGCCAAGAGGCAGCCAAGAAGGATGTGATTCGCGTCGACGAGCTCGAAGTCGATCTCTTGAAGCGCAATGTGACCGTGCGCAACACCAAGGTTGACCTCACGTACATCGAATTCGAGATCCTCAAGACGCTCGTCTCACATCCTGGTCGCGTGTACAGTCGTCAGCTGCTCCTGCAACTCGTCTGGGGCGACTCCGACTACCGCGACGCACGAACGGTCGACGTACACATCCGCCACCTTCGCGAGAAGCTCGAGCGAGAGCCCAAGGACCCGGAGTACATCTTCACTGTTCGCAACATCGGCTACCGGTTTCGCGAGTTCTAGCCCGAGCGCACGCCACCCGCCACGACATAGACATCGCCCGTGCTATTCCGCTCAGTCAAGAATTGGCTCACCGTCCTGATCCTGGCGCTCGTTACGCTCGCGATGGCGGTTGCCTGGGCCTACGTCGTGCCGCCACTTCTCGGGCGGCTCGACCAGCAGAAGCTCGCCGACCAGCGCGGCAACGCGACGGTGATCAGCGACAAGGTGCGAGGCTACGTCGGGTTTGACGCAGAGACCGGCGAGACACTCATCATCCCCGACATCACCAGCCTGCAAGATGCAGTCGACGGCCTACAGGAGCAACTCAACACCAGAGTAATCGTGCTCGAGAGAGATCTTGAGGTCGCCGTCGACACAGGCGGCGCGGGCGAGTTCGACGTGCAGGAGTACCCGAACGCGCGCGAAGCCCTGCTCACCGGCGCCGTCTCGACTCGAATTGTCACCACAGAATCGGGCCGGTACGCCACCACCGCGGTTCCGCTCTTCGCCACCGACAGCCCCGATACGGTATCTGCCGTTGTCCTTGTCAGTTCGTTTCTCGGCGATGTCGACAAAGCCGTGCAAGAGGTCCAGGGGCAGTTCTTCCAGGCCCTGCTCCTCGCGATCGGCATCAGCCTCCTTCTTGGCTACCTGGTCTCCTTCTTCATTGCCAGACGTCTCAAGCGCATCGAACGCAGCGCTGAAGCCATCGCCACCGGCGACCTCACTGCTAAGGTCCCCGACGCCCACGACGACGAGATCGGGCAGCTAGCAGACGCCTTCAACATCATGGCAGAGCGGCTGCGCAACGCCTTCGCGCAAGTCGAGAACGAGAGGGATCGCGTCGAGGTGCTTCTGAACGATCTTAGCGAAGGGGTCATCGGTCTGTCCGCAGAAGGGACCGTCATGATCGCCAATCCCGCCGCGGGAGAGTTGCTCGACGAAGGCGACTTGCTGGGCGCCGGCCTGGAGGATGTCTTCCCTCAGGAGGTAGCTGAAGCGTGGCAGGAGTCCCACAAGCACGCCACCGTCGAGACGACGGTCTTCGTGCTCGGCGAGCGCACTCTCGAGGCCACAACCTACCCCGTCGGCGCAGGCGCAGACTTCACGTTCATCATTGTCTTGCGCGATGTCACGGCGCGCGCTCGCCTCGACCGCGCGCGCCGTGACCTCATCGCCAACGCGTCGCACGAATTCAAGACTCCGCTCTTTTCGCTCGCCGGCTCACTCGAGTTGATCGACGAAGGCGAGCTGAGTCCTGAGGAACAGCGCGACTTCCTCCAGATCATGCGCCAGCAAGTTGATCGCCTGAGCAATCTCGCCGTGAGTATGTTGGACCTCTCGCGCGTCGAGGCCGGCTCGTTTGAACTCCACCCTGAGAACGTCGAGCTACAAGCGGTTGCGGGCAGCGTTCTCGACGAGTTTCAGGCGCAAGCACAGGCCAAAGGGGTCGCGCTCCAGTTGTTCGGCGGCGAAGGCGACACAGCGTGGTGCGATGAGCAACGGCTTGCCCAAGTACTCCGTGCGCTCATTGACAATGCCGTCAAGTTCTCGCCGTCCGGTAGCACCGTGCGCGTGACCGCGGAAGCAGACGAGACGACCGCGACAATCGTTGTCAGCGACGACGGCCCGGGCATTCCGGAAGAGGAACTCCCGCACGTTTTCGAGCGTTTCCACCGCGGCAAGCAGGAACGGGCAACCACGTTTGGCGCGGGCCTGGGTCTCTCTATCGCACGAGAGCTGACCGAACTCCTCGGTGGCCATATTAGGGCCGCTTCGAGCAATGGCGGCGGCGCGGTATTCACCGTACAACTGCCTCGAGCGGCCAACCGGCGTGTGCCGGGATCGAGCTCCGCATGACAAGCTGCCAACAGATCTCCACGTCCCCGCCGGGCGAAGACGTTCCGGAACACGCTACCCTTGAGAAGTGTCTCGCTGCCTCAGCATCGTCGACCGTCGCAGTCATCGGCCTCGCCAAGAACGTAGGCAAGACCACAGCCGTGAACGAGCTGCTCGCCACGAGCTCGCATCGTCTTGGCCTCACCTCGCTGGGTCTCGACGGCGAGGCGGTCGATCATGTCAGCGGCTTGCCCAAACCAAGAATCGCCCCGCCCAGGGGCGCGCTGATCGCCACCACCGAGGGATCTCTGCAACGGTCAGGCTACGAGCTTGGGTCGATTGAGAGGCTCCCCTTCCGAACGGCGCTGGGAGCCGTCGTCGTGGGCACGGCCAGCGGAGTCGGATGTGTCGAGGTCAGCGGTCCCACAACCCTGGAGGAGCTCCGCTTGACCGTCGCTCGCCTCCACGAACGAGGCGCGGAGAAAGTGCTCGTTGACGGTGCCCTGAACCGCCTCGGCAGCGCTTCACCTCGTGTGAGCGAAGGCGTGATCCTGGCAACAGGGGCAGTCATTGGCGACACCGTTGCCGACGTGGTCCGCGCAACGGTGGCGGCAGTCGAAGCCCTGACGCTGCCACAAATCTCGGCAACGGGATCGCGTGCACTCACCGCCGTCCGAGAGTCCGGAGAGAGACTGATGGCGTTTGACAGCGAATGGCGTCGGGTCTCGTTCCCCGCGCGTTCCGGGCTCTCTTCGAGATCTGAGTTCGCGCGCGAGACGGCCGACCGGCGCCCCGCACGGATCTACTTCGAAGGCGCGCTCACCGACGAGGTGCTCGAGAGTCTTGTCAGAGTGCTCCCCGCGAAACAAGAACTCAACCTGATCGTCCGCGATCCTACCGTCATCGTGGCACCGGCCTCGCGAGTGCACCAGTTTCTCCAACGCGGCCTGCGACTCGAAGTGCAGACCGCCCTCAATCTCCTGGCCGTCACGGTGAGTCCGTTTCGGCCCGTGAACCGGCCTGACGGCGCAGAACTCTTCGACTCCCTAGCCGCTGCGCTAGGAGAGCGCACGGCGCTCTACGACGTCGTCGGCGGCCGCGCGTCTCCGGCGAAACCGCAGAGGCATCTGTGAGACGCTCTGCGAATCTCCATGAAAGGAGCTGATGTGGGGATCGGTTCACTCGACCTCAACCCCGACCTTATTGCGCAAGCTCGTGCTGCCGCGGAGGCGATCGCGGATGAGGTTCAGGGCCACATAGACCGCCACACCACAGACGCCGCGGAGAGAGCCTCACTGCGATTGCTCGGCGTATCCGGCGTCGACGCTGCGGGCGTCCCGCTGGTCAATCGCATCGTGGAACAGTCCCGCGCCCTTGTCCCGTCCGGACTCACCGTACCGTTTGCAGACCTGGTCAATCACTGCGGCGGCTCGGTCTCTCGTGCCACCGAGCAACTGGTGGATGGCGGGCTCCGGCTTGCGCCCATCTCTCCAGAGCGCCTGCCTGCGGCCGAGGCGCAGGCACGCAGATTGGCGACCCAAGGGGTAGCACAGATCGATGCGGCGCGGCGGCGCCGAGTCGATCTGGTGACTGAGCTGGGCGAACCGCAAACACCGTATGCCTACGTAATCGTCGCTACCGGCGACATCCGCGCGGACGCAGTCCAGGCTCAGGCGGCGGCGCGCGTTGGCGCCGACGTCATCGCAGTCATCCGCACGACGGCACAGAGCCTTCTCGACTACGTCCCACACGGTCTCACCACCGAGGGATTCGGCGGTACATACGCCACGCAAGAGAACTTCCGCTACATGCGCTCAGCACTTGATGAAGTGGGCCGCGAGGTCGGTCGGTACATCCGTTTGTGCAACTACGCAAGCGGGCTGTGCATGCCTGAGATCGCGGTGATGGGCGCCTTCGAGCGCTTGGACATGATGCTGAACGACTCTCTCTACGGCATCATCTTCCGTGACATCAACATGCAGCGCACTTTCGTCGATCAGTACTTGTCCAGGCTCATCAATGCGAGAGCCGGCATCGTTATTAACACCGGTGAGGATAACTACCTGACAACTTCAGATGCCTTGGAAAAGTGTCACACGGTCATATGTTCAAACTTTATCAATGAAGCGTTTGCACTGAGAGCGCATCTCGAGCCGTGGCAGATCGGACTCGGTCACGCATTCGAGATAAACCCTGAGTTGCCGGATCAGGTTGTTTACCAAATCGCCGATGCACTTCTTGTGAGAAGCCTCTTCCCTGACTATCCCCTCAAGTACATGCCGCCCACGAAACATATGCAGGGCGACATATTTCAAGGTCATGTCATAGATGCCATGTTCAATCTGACGGGCATTCTTACACATCAACACATCATGTTGCTCGGCATGCTTACCGAGGCTCTCCACACGCCCCTGCTGCAGGACAGATACTTGAGTCTCCGCAACGCCAAGTACGTGTTCGACTCGTGCCGGCACTTGGCCGACGAACTCTCCTATCGCCCTGACGGAATCATCGCGCAGCGTGCTCAGGACGTTCTCGCTCGGGCTGTCGAGCAGCTCGAGCACGTCCGTGACGTCGGCTTGTTCGCTGCCTTGAGCCATGGCGAGTTCGCTGATGTGCGTCGGGATCCCGATGGGGGCAGAGGCTTCGACGGCGTCTTCGTTCGGCATGCCGACTACGCCAATCCCGTCTACGACGCACTGCGTACCGGCACAATGTGCGGCCCTCCCTACCGTCCGGAAGAAAGGCCTAATCTTCCGGTGCTTCCTCGCGAGGTGCAGCGATGATCGTCGGCCCCTACGGAGACACCCACAACGATGGAGTTGTCCAGCTCTCCTTCACACTGCCAGTGCCCCATTCGCCAAAGGCTGCCGACATCGGCAGACAACTCCTCGAACGAGTTGGGTTCCGTGACGTCACAATCGCTGAGTGTCGAGCCATTGATCCGAGCTTCACATTCTACGTTGCGTACGGCCACACCGATGTGGTCATCGACACGGACGCGGTGCGCGGTGACTATCTCGACGTCGCCGAGATGGACTTCTCCGGCGTCAACGCCTTGATTCGACAAAGCCTCGGGCGAAAGCTGATCGTGGTCGGCGCCGCCATCGAGACCGATGCTCACACGGTTGGCATTGATGCCATCATGAACATGAAAGGCTTCGCCGGGCAGTACGGTCTCGAGCGCTACCCTGAGATAGCGGCCGTCAATCTCGGCTCCCAAGTGCCAAGCGAGGCCCTCGTGCGCAAAGCTCTTGAATGCGAGGCCGATGCACTCCTGGTGTCACAGATAGTCACACAGAAGGACATCCACGCCCAGAACCTGGCGAAGCTGGTCGAACTCCTCGAGGCGGAGGGGGTGCGCGAGCGCTTCATCGCCGTCGTGGGCGGTCCACGTATCTCGAACGCCTTCGCAAAGGAGCTCGGGTACGATGCAGGCTTTGGCCCCCACACGACACCACTGCAGGTTGCGGCCTATCTCGCTCAAGAAGCTACTCGGCGACACGCGCTGAGGGAAGGAGTGAATGGTGCCTGACAACGGGGTCGTAATCCTCTCCGCTGTGCGCACAGCTCAAGCCCGGTTTCAGGGCGGCTTCGCCGCAACGCCCGCGGTCGATCTGGCGGCGACCGTCATGAGGGAAGCACTCCGAAGAGCAGGGGTACAGGGCGACCAGCTATCGGAAATCATCTTCGGCAACGTCATTCAGGCCGGTCAAGGTCAAAACCCTGCTCGCCAAGCGGCGCTGCGCGCCGGCATTCCGGACCACGTGCCGGCCATGACAGTCAACAGAGTCTGCGTATCGTCCTCAGCGGCCCTGGTGGCAGCCGCCAACGCGATTGCGGCAGGCGACGGTGACGTCTTCTTGGTCGGCGGCATGGAAAACATGACACGGGCACCTTGGCTGCTGCCCGACATGCGTTCCGGATGTCGGATGGGAATGCCCGACGACAAAGTCTACGATGCGATGGTTTGGGATGCCCTATGGTGCGCGATTGGCGACTATCACATGGGCGTGACGGCCGAGAACCTGAGCAGAGCTTTCTCCATCTCCCGCGAAGAGCAGGATCGGGCTGCTCTCCTGAGCCAGATGCGAGCGGAGGCGGCCCTGGACTCTGGTCGCTTCATCGACGAGGTTGTTCCCGTACTCGTCCCACAGCGACGAGGCGAGTCTCACGCTGTGACGCTTGATGAATGCCCGCGCCGCGGAACAACGATGGAGGCACTAGCGCAGTTGCGGCCCTTCTTCGTTGCCGACGGATCCGTTACTGCCGGCAACTCCTCCGCCATCGCAGACGGAGCCAGCGCACTTGTCGTTGCTTCGCGTCGCGCGGTTGCCGGTCTCGGACTGTCGCCGATTGCCGAGCTAATCAGCCACGCCACGATCGGCGTGGCCCCCGACATCATGGGCCTCGGAGCGGTGAGGAGCGCCCAGGCCGCCCTCGACAGGGCCGGACTCGCCTCGACCGACGTAGATCTCGCTGAGTTCAACGAGGCCTTTGCGTGCGTTTCCGTTCTGGCCACTAGGGAGCTGAGGCTCGATCCCGGCATTGTTAATGTGAACGGTGGCGCCATCGCTCTCGGACATCCTGTTGGCAGCAGTGGGACGCGTATCATCGTGACGCTCATCCATGAGCTGCGTCGCCGAGGCAAGGAGTTGGGTCTCGCAAGCGCCTGCGTGGGCGGCGGCCAGGGAGCCGGCGTAGTCATCCGCGTTCTGAACTGAGGAGGAAGCCGTGAAGTCCGGTGATCGCTTCGGAGCACACAGAGTCATTGAGCCCACTGGAGTCTTGCCGCAACCGGCACTCCGCATTGACAACACGATGGAAATCTACGACAACGAGATTCTCATCGATGTGGACACGCTGAACATCGACGCGGCGAGTTTCACTCAGATCGAGTCAACAGCTGGAAGCGATGTGCGGCGAATGGCGCGAAGGAGCCTTGACATTGTCGCCGCACGAGGAAAGCACCACAATCCAGATACTGGCTCAGGCGGCATGCTGCTGGGAACGGTAGCAGCTATCGGCCCCAAACTCGCCGACCGACCGCTTCAGGTCGGTGATCGTATAGCGACGCTCGTGTCGCTCTCGCTCACGCCCCTCAAGATCGACGAAATCGTCGCCATCAACCGAGACACATGCCAGATGACGGTTTCGGCGCAGGCGATCCTCTTTGAAAGCGGGATCTACGCCAAGATGCCCGACGATTTCGATGAAGCCCTTGCACTGGCGATCCTAGATGTGGCCGGGGCTCCTGCCCAGACGACTCGCCTCTGCCACCCAGGAGACACCGTATTCATCATCGGCGCAGGAGGAAAGAGCGGTTTGCTCTGCGCCTATGCAGCGCGCCAACAGGTCGGTGCGTCTGGTCGAGTCATCGGGCTTGTTCACGGCGACGCAGGCAAGGCTCGGCTCGAACGCACGGGGTTCTGCGACACCGTCCTTCAGGGCAACGCCACGGATCAGCTTGCCGTATACCTCGCCGTTCATGACGCCACGAACAGCATGATGGCTGACCTCACCATCAACTGCGTGGACGTGCCTGACACGGAGATGGCATCGATACTGGCGACCAAGGACAGCGGGACAGTGTACTTCTTCAGCATGGCAACAAGCTTCACTGCCGCCGCCTTGGGAGCCGAAGGCATCGGTGCGGACACAACCATGCTCATTGGCAACGGGTACACGAAGAATCACGCGGAAACCGCTCTCAACAGCGTGCGACAGAGCACAATTCTGCGCGAAGTCTTCGAGGAGACGTACGCGACCGGTGCCGGCGTGGCCGAGCCGGTGGGGCTGCGAGCGAACGATCCAAGATAGCGCTCGCTCGAAGGCCGAAGCGACAAGCGCAACGTGATCCGCCCCATTTGGGGCGACAGTGTTTCACGTGAAACAGGACTGCCAACGCTTCAGTGACGTACGAGACGCGCATCACCTGTGTGCACCCAGTCGTCGCCGACCACAGAGGCTCGTCGGCACAGCAGATGGGAGCGACGTTTCACGTGAAACGTCGCTCCCCACCGCTCGCCGAATCCACACCGCCACCACGTCCGTGCGACCGTTCGGGCCGTTGGATGGCTATGCCAGCCACCACCTCGAGGGCGGCCCGGGCACACAGCTGACTAAGATGACCCTGGAGATCGTATCGCGGTGCCAGGCAGCAGATATCAAACCCTGCCACGCGACTTGAGCTCAGAATCCGCAGAGCACGGATGACTTCGCGGGCGCTCAAACCCGCCGGGTCAGGATACTTCTGACCACCGTGCGCAGGGTCCACAACATCAATGTCGAGTGACACATACACCCCCTCAGTCCCCGCGCTGGCCAGCTCGATGGCCTCCTGCGCCACACACGCGATGCCCATCTCGTCAACGTCCGCCATCGTGTAGTACGTGATGCCCAGCTCTTCCGCCACATAGCGGTCCGAGAGCGACTCGCGCCCGCCGCGCACGCCGATCAATACAAATTGCGCCGGGTCAACGATCCCGAGTTCGAAGGCTCGAGCCCACTGAGACCCTGCCCAGTACTTCGGCTCTAGACTGAGATCGAAGTGGGAATCTAGCGCGACGATACCGAGCTTCCCTGACAGTTGACCCGCGAGCACCTGCAGCACGGGAATCGGTACCGCGTGATCGCCACCGAAGACGATCGGAACCGCACCGACCGCGAGTATGTCCGCGATCTTGTCATGCGCGCGCACGAACGTCGCCTCCACGTCACCAGGCACAACACTCACGTCACCGTAGTCAACTAGTCGGAGTCGATCCATAATCACGGCATCCCGGCCCGCCTCGGGAACGTAGCCGCGGCCATGCCTGAGTGAATAGAAGACCGAGTACTTTCGTATGGCCGAAGGTCCCTCGTCCGCGCCCGAACGGTAGTAGATGCTTCCCTCCGGAGCAGGCGCCGCGAGTGGCGGAGCGTAGGTGACCGGATCCAAGATCTTCACACCCTCGTATGGGATGCCCAACACAACGGCATGAGCCCCGGCCAGTCCCTGCCGGTGGTGAGCCAGTGGGGCCTCCATGAACGTTGGCACATCGTCACGGAGAATCGCGGCCATCGAACGTTCCGGTCGTCCATCGCTCGCCTCTGCGCGAGCCGCGCCGCGGCTCCAGGCCGCCCTCAGCTCGTTGACTTCCATGCACCCACCTCCGTCGCAGGGCGTAGCGACTTGCCCAACGCCTCCGAATACCGTATAAGTAGAGTTCCCGTGGGGGTCCTATCGTGGGGCATTAGCTCAGCTGGGAGAGCGCCTGGATCGCACCCAGGAGGTCAGCGGTTCGATTCCGCTATGCTCCACCATCTCTTCCCTGCTCGCCCTCATCATCGATCGCAATATCCGTGAGCTGGACCATTGGCGCCTCCTGGTCGGGAATCACGGTGGGCGACCCGCAAGCCGGACAAGCCCCATACCGCTCGCTCAACGGGAACACCGCGCCGCAACTGAGACATCGGCCATCGACCAGGGTGTGCGCCACGTGGAGGCGCGCTCCGCGCAGGAGTGCGGACTCATCCACCAGCATCTCAAAGTACATGGCCAGAGCCTCTTCGGTGAAATCGGCGGCGCTGGTCATTGTCACGTAGATATCACTCACACGCTCCGCACCGTGCTCACGAGCCACCATGGCCGCCCGATCAAGTATCCCTTGTGTAATGCCAAGCTCATGCATGCCCTGTTCCCTTCGCCACTCATCACGGCACAACTTGATGACCATTCCACGCCGAGCTCGCCGCTCTCAGATTCAACCCGCCGTGGCGCGACGGTGTCGAGGCCACCTTTCGATTGGGGGATGCATCTCGGTGAACTGATGAACGGGTTTCGTGCGGGCAGCAGGCAGAAGAACCAGACGTGATCCCGCATCAAGCGTCAGCGCCCCGCGAGAGAAGTACGCCAGCGCACTCACCACTGCGACGGCATCCGAACCGCCGCCGAGCTCAGTGACACTCAGGAAGCCATTCGCACTCAGGCGCTTGATCGCCGCGTCCAAACGACCCCAAGCCAGAAGCACGAACAACCCGTTAACGGCGAGCCGCAGACTGCGAGCATCGCCACCCAGGACTCGGCCACGCCCAGAACGACCCACCAGCGAAAATTCCTCGCCGCGACAGCGCTCAGCCTCACCCTTCATGACTTCCACCGACAACATGTATCCCCTTCCAGCTCAGCGTCCACCTAGTTTAGTCTCTCGGTCGGCGGCGGACTAGCCGCTGAGCCGCCTGCGAAGAGGCTTTCGCCAGCGGCACGAGCACCCGTCACGCCGCGTTGCTGCCAGAATCGGCATACGCTCGGAGAATACGCCCAGAGATCCCTTTCGAGAGTGGTCGAGTCAGTCATCAGAGCCTCGCGGCACTCGACACCGACGCGCCCCTAGGCTCAGCCGTCCCGACCTGTGGGCACCAGCTCCTCTCGAGAAGCAGGGCATTGAATTGGAGAGCGCGGCAGATGCGAAACTGACCGACAACGCTTAGCGTCACGCGATGAGTCGCGACCCGGAAGCCTCGTCTATCTCGGTCGAGGCACCAAGCCGAGACGTTCGCGCACTTTCCCGAGCGTACGCTCCGCGATGGCCTCCGCACGCTCAGCACCGTCCTTCAAGACAGCGAGCGTGTACGCCTTGTCTGCTTCCAGTTCGCGGATGCGCTCCTGCATCGGCGCCAAGGCGGCAATGACGACTTCCGCGAGATCGCTCTTGAACTCGGCGTAGCCTCGACCCTCGTAACGCCCGGCTACGATATCGACCGTTTCGCCCGCAAGGACGCTGTAGATACCCAGGAGATTTGTGAGCGCAGGCTTGTCCGGACCTGGCACAACCTCGCCGCCCGAGTCCGTCACTGCCCGGCGGATCTTACGGCGAATAACGTCTGGAGCATCCATGAGCGCAATGTAGCTATTGGCCGAGCCCGCGCTCTTGCTCATCTTCCTGCGTGGGTCGTCGAGCGACATAACGCGAGCGCCGACTGAGCGGATCACCGGCTTCGGAACCACGAGCGCCTTCCCGAACGCATTGTTGAAGCGCTCCGCCAAGTCGCGTGTGAGCTCCACGTGTTGCTTCTGATCCTCTCCCACCGGGACCTCGTCCGCACGATAGAGCAAGATGTCGCTAGCCATGAGAACCGGGTAGTCGAAGAGACCGACCGGGATGCTTTCGCCCTCGCCACCGCCAGTCTTATCCTTGAACTGGGTCATGCGACGAAGCTCACCCATATACGCGATCGTATTTAGGATCCAAGCAAGCTCGCTGTGAGCAGGCACGTGACTCTGCACGAAGACGATCGAGCGCTTCGGATCGAGACCCGCGGCCAGAAACAGGTTGGCGAGATCCATCGTCGCCCGCCGGAGTTCTGCCCGCTGTTGACGCACAGTGATCGCATGAAGGTCGACCACGCAGTAGACGCACTCATGGCTCTCCTGCATCTGAACCCAGTTGTACAGCGCGCCCAGGTAGTTGCCGAGATGCAACGACCCAGAGGGCTGGATACCACTGAACACACGTGGCCGTCGTTCCACGATCGGAGTCGCAGCGTCTGCGCTAGTTGTCGCTGATGGGTGTGTCACGGGCGTGGAGTCTATCCGAGCCAGCTGGCCGTGGCCACCTCATCGGAACCGTCAGTGGCATATGGTACGCTCAGCGGCCTTGAGATGCGTTTCCGGCCGCGTCGACCTCTGGCGCTTGGAGGACCCGCGATGTGCAAGATAGCCCCTACCATCGTCAATCCTGCCGGCCGCTTCCGCGTCGTTGTCACGAAACGCCTTCCGGGGTCCCGATGGCAGGAGGTCCTCGTCGCAGCAGACTGTCGACTGGAGATCCTCAACGGACAGGACACCCTTCGAGAGGAACAGTTGGTGCAGGTGATTGGCGAACGCTGCGCCGCAGTCATCAGTCAGCTTACCGAGGAGTGGACCGCACCCGTGCTGGATGCGCTGGCCTCTGCTGGCGGCAAGATAATCAGTGCATACGCCGTCGGCCACGACAACATCGATGTCGCAGCGGCAACACGCCTGGGATTGGCAGTCGGCAACACGCCAGGCGTGCTGACCGAGGCTACCGCCGAGATGGCGGTGGCCCTCACGTTTTCCGCCGCGCGGAGGATCGTGCACGCCGACGAGTGGGTGCGAGGAGGACAATTCCAAGGCTGGCAACCCACGATGATGCTGGGCGACCTGCTTTGGAGAAAGACACTCGGCGTCATTGGTGCCGGCCGTATCGGCAGCGCCTACTCGCGCATGATGGTCGAGGGGCACAAGATGAACCTCCTCTACGCAAGCAGGCGACCTAATCGAGAGCTCGAACGCCGCGTTGCTGCCTACAACGCCTGCCTCACCTCCCTCGGCGACGACCCCGTGTCTGTCGCGCGCGCAACGAGCCTCGACGAACTCCTCCGGGAGGCGGACGTCGTCAGTCTACACGTTCCGCTAAGCGATGAGACGCGCCACCTCATCGGCGCGCGTCAACTGGCAGAGATGAAGCCGACAGCAATTCTCGTCAACACAAGCCGAGGCCCCGTCATCGACGAGGCCGCACTCGTTGACCACTGCCGCCAGTGCCCCTCATTCCACGCCGCACTTGATGTCTTCGAGGAAGAGCCCGCGCTTCATCCCGGACTAGACCGCCTCGAGAACGTAGTGCTCACGCCCCACCTTGGCTCAGCCACAAGCTGGACTCGCGAGGGTATGGCTGCGCTGGCAGCCCTCAACGTCGTCGCGGTTCTTCACGAGTGGCCGGCATGGCATCACGCCGACGCCCTCGACGACGTGATGCCCTTCCTAGCACAGCATCCCCCAAAGGCCGCTCCAAGCTTGGTGAACGCAGAACAGCTGGGCCTTGGGCATCTTTCGCCATACTCGCCATAGCATTGGGACGCCGACACCCGCAGCACTACGGCGTGTCGCGCGATACGGAGGGCAAAGACAGTCGAGCGCGAGATCAGTCTGCGTCGATTTCCTCGGTCGTGGCGCCACTCTCGCTGACGACCATGCGCGCCACTGCACTCACGACGTCACCTTCGCGCATGTTCATGACCCTTACACCCTGAGTCGCGCGCCCGTGGCGACTGATTCCGTCCGCACGTACCCGAATCACGACGCCGTCGCGACTCTGCAGCATGATCTCGTGATTGTCGCGTACCACCCGAACGCCGGCTAGATAGCCCTTGCGGTCGGTGAGCGCGATGGTTCGGACACCGATTCCGCCCCGACCGGTGAGTCGATACTCGCTCAGCGGTGTGCGCTTGCCGAACCCGTTCTCGGTAATCACAAAGAGTTCACTGTCGTCACGCGCGATATCCATCGCGATCACCTCATCCGCCGGCCGAAGCCGCATGCCTAGAACGCCCGATGCGTCTCTGCCCATGGCCCGGACCTCTCGTTCGTGAAAACGGATTGCCTGGCCGAAGCGGCTCACCATGATCACGTCGTCGTCGCCCGACGTGTGTCGCACCGCAAGCAGTTCATCGCCATCGCGAATGTCGATGGCGATGATCCCGTCGCTCTTACGAGGCGTGTTGTAAGCGGAGAAGAGTGTCTTCTTGATGACGCCTTGCCGCGTACCGAAGATCAGATACTTGCCCTCACTCTCGTCGAATTCACGAGTCGCGATGACGGCGCACACCCTCTCGTCATTCACGAGCGGCAGAAGGTTCAAGACATGCTTGCCCTTGGCGTTGCGACCGGCCAGCGGCAGTTCGTGTACCTTGAGGCGATACACCTTCCCTACACTCGTGAAGAAGAGCAGGAAGTGGTGCGTACTCGTAATGAAGAGGTGCTCGACCTCGTCTTCTTCTTTCAACTCCATGCCCGATACGCCGACACCGCCTCGCTTCTGTTGGCGATAGGTCGCAACAGGGAGGCGCTTGATGTAGCCCGTCTTGGTGATAGTGATCGCCATCTGTTCCTCGGCGATCAGATCCTCGAGCTCCAGCTCGCCTTCGTCGGGAACGATTTCTGTGCGCCGATCGTCCGCGTAGAGCCGCTTGACCTCGAGGAGTTCAGTCTTGATGACGCCGTAGATCGAGGCCTCACTGCCGAGAAGCTCTCTGAGCTCCCTGATCCTTGCCAGGAGTCCCCGATGCTCCTCAACGACCTTGTCGCGCTCGAGACTCGTCAGCTTCTGGAGACGCAGATCGAGGATGGCCTGCGCCTGAGGCCGAGTGAGCTCGAATGTGTCCACGAGGGCGTCACGCGCAGAATCCACGTCTGCCGCCCGCCGGATCATCGCTATGACCTGGTCGAGATGATCCAGAGCAACGAGGAGACCCTCCAGAATGTGTGCGCGCGTTTCGGCCTTATTGAGCTCGAACTTCGTGCGCCGGATGATGATCTCCTTCTGGAAGGCGATCCACGACTTGAGCATCTCCGGCAGTGTGAGAGTGCGCGGCACACCACCCACCAGCGCAATATTGATGACCCCAAAGGTCGTCTGCATCTGTGTGTGTTTGTAGAGCTTGTTGAGCACGACCATGGGCACCGCGTCGCGACGCAACTCGATCACCAGGCGCATTCCTGAGCGATCCGACTCGTTGCGCAGGTCGCTGATCTCCGTGATCTTCTTCTGCTTGACCAACTCCACAATGCTCTCGATGAGCGCCGCTCGGTTGACCTGGTAGGGCAATTCCGTGACGACGATGGCGGAGCGATTTCCCTTGAGCTGCTCCGTGTGCGCTTTCGCGCGTACTCGCACACGTCCGCGGCCGGTACGGTACGCATCCTTGAACCCACCTGTCCCAAGAATGAGACCGCCGGTAGGGAAGTCCGGACCTTTGATGTGCTTCATCAGGTCGTCTGCTGTCGCCTCAGGGTCCTCGAGAAGCGACACGACCGCGTCGACCACCTCACCGAGATTGTGCGGCGGAATATTCGTCGCCATGCCGACGGCGATTCCCGAGGCGCCATTGACCATCAGGTTCGGCATGCGACTCGGCAGAACCGTCGGCTCTCGGCGAGTCTCGTCGTAGTTGGGCATCCAGTCGACCGTACTGGCGTCGATGTCCCGCAGCATTTCGACGGCGATCTTGCTGAAACGAGCCTCGGTGTACCTCATCGCGGCCGGCGAATCCCCTTCCACCGAGCCGAAGTTCCCCTGTCCATCAACCAACGGATAGCGCATGTTGAAGTCCTGCGCCATGCGGACGAGGGTGGGATAGATGACGGCCTCTCCGTGCGGGTGATAGTTACCGGAGGTGTCACCGGCGATCTTGGCGCACTTGCGGTGCTGCTTGTTTGGTGCCAAGCCAAGATCGTTCATCGCCACCAGAATGCGGCGTTGACTAGGCTTGAGACCATCGCGCACGTCCGGGAGGGCACGATCCACAATCACGCTCATCGCGTAGTCGATGAACGACGAGCGCATCTCCTCTTCGAGCTCGATCGGCTCGATCTTGCCCTCGAGCGTCTGCAAAGTGTCAGACATCGAGGAAGCGAACCTCTTTCGCATTCTTTTCGATGAAGTCGCGACGCGGCTCGACCTTGTCGCCCATGAGCATGGTGAAGACTTCATCCGCCGCTTGGACATCTTCCATCGACACCAGTTGCAGCGTGCGCGACATCGGGTTCATTGTGGTCTCCCAGAGCTGGTCCGGATTCATCTCGCCAAGGCCCTTGAAGCGCTGAAGCTGGATTCCCTCCTTGGCAAGCTCCACTATGTCGAGACGAAGTTCTTCGTAGCTTTGAGCTTCGGTCTTCCGGTTGCCGAGGTGGAGACTGAATGGAGGCGCGCCGACCATCTCAGCGACTCGAGCGTGCACACGTCGGAGCGAGGAGAACTCCCGACTCGAGATCGCCGCCCACGGAACCCTCAAGTTGACAGCCAGGCCGCTCTTACGCTCGACGAGTCGTGTCTCAACGGCCTCAGCGTCCTCGTCAATCGAGAGCACATCGACCACGTAGCGTTCGTCCGGGTTGCTGGCAAGAACGCGCTGCAGCGCCGCGAAGGTCTCGATGTCAGTCAAGATGATGGGACCGTTCTTGAGCCAGTCGATCAGCTCCCCTCCCCACTGACTCTTCAGCTTCTTCACCCAACCCTCATACTCGCCAAACAACTTGAGGAACCGCTGGTACTTGGCGTCCGAGAAGGTGAAGGTTCCGCGGCCATTCTCCACGCGAATCTGCTCGAGGCGCCCACGCAGGAGGATTTCCTCGAGCTGTACCTCTTTATGGATGTAGGTCTCCTGGTTCCCTTGCTTGAGGCGATACAGCGGTGGCTGTGCGATATACACGTAGCCGGCCTCGACGAGCGGCTTCATGTGCCGGAACAAGAACGTCAGGATGAGCGTACGAATGTGCGACCCGTCGACATCGGCATCGGTCATGATGATGATCTTGTGATAGCGGGCCTGGGAGACGTCGAACTCGTCGCCGAGCCCCGCACCGATGG
This sequence comes from Thermoleophilia bacterium, assembly GCA_041393415.1. Classification (GTDB taxonomy): domain Bacteria; phylum Actinomycetota; class Thermoleophilia; order UBA2241; family UBA2241; genus CAIXSE01. The sequence continues at coordinate 1,026,405 of JAWKKE010000001.1, forward strand.
CACTGACCATCGTGAGAATCTCGTTGTTAGCAAGCATCTTGTCGATGCGCGCTTTCTCGACGTTGATGATCTTGCCGCGTAATGGAAGAATCGCTTGAAAACTCCGGTCGCGCGCCTGCTTGGCTGACCCACCGGCGGAATCACCCTCAACGAGATATATCTCGCTGAGCGCCGCGTCCTTGATGGAGCAGTCGGCCAGCTTCCCGGGAAGCGTACTGCCCTCGAGTAGGCCCTTCCGCCGCGTTAGATCACGCGCCTTCCGCGCCGCATTGCGCGCTCGCGCGGCATTGATGGCCTTCTCGACAATCTGCCGCGCCTCACTGGGGTTCTCCTCGAGGAACTCGGCAAGCTTCTCGTTGACCGTAGTCGCAACCAGCGTGCTGATCTCGGTGTTGCCGAGCTTCGTCTTTGTTTGCCCCTCGAACTGTGGGTTCTTCAGCTTGACCGAAATCAGTGCGGTGAGGCCCTCGCGCATATCCTCGCCAGTGAGGTTGTCCTCCTTCTCCTTGAGGAGGTTCTTCTGGCGCGCGTAGTCATTCAGCGTACGCGTGAGCGCCGAACGAAAGCCGGTGAGATGCGAGCCGCCCTCGGTCGTGTTGATGTTGTTGGCAAACGTGAAGACCGACTCGTTATAGGACGAATTCCACTGCATCGCGACTTCGGCTGAACCGTCTTGCGTCTCGTTCTCGAAGTAGATGATCGTGCGGTGAATGGGGTCCTTTTCGCGGTTGATGTAGCTGACAAAGTCCCTGATGCCACCGTCGTACTTGAACGTCACGTTCTCGCCCTCGGCGCGCTCGTCGTTGAGAGAGATACTCAGGCCTCTCGTGAGGAACGCGGTCTCGCGCAAGCGCTGCACGAGGACGCGATAGTCGTACTCGACCTCTTCGAAAATGTCGGGGTCGGCGAGAAACGAAACAGTGTTGCCGGTGGGAGCGTCCTTCGCGAGTTGCGCCTTCTGGACCAGATCGGTGACGGGGTTGCCGCGCTCAAACCGCTGATACCAGTGATAGCCGTCGCGGTGAATGTCGAGCTCAAGCCACTCGCTGAGTGCGTTGACGACCGACACGCCAACACCGTGAAGGCCACCGGACACCTTGTAGCCCGCTCCCCCGAACTTACCGCCCGCGTGCAGCATGGTGAGCACAATCGTGGCGGCAGGCAGGTTGTACTTCTCCATGATGCCGACTGGGATGCCGCGACCGTTGTCGGCCACGGTGATGGAATTGTCGGGGTTGATGGTGACGGTGATGGCCGTGCAGTATCCGGCGAGTGCTTCGTCAACGGAGTTGTCGACGACTTCGTAAACCAAATGGTGGAGACCGCGAGGCCCAGTCGAACCGATGTACATACCCGGCCGCTCGCGCACCGGCTCCAGACCTTCGAGAACCTGGATGTCCTGCGCGTCATAGTGCGGCTGCTTCACGTAACCTCGCTCGCTGACAACGTAACCGTGGGAAGGGCGGCGGTCGGCTTTGGACCAGCTGTCAGTATAGCAGAATGCGGAGGGACTCGCGATCTCACACCGCCGCATTATCGCCTGCAAAAGAGCTATTTCTCAGCTGATTAAGTCACCTCCTATGCCGTCCTCACGCCGATGCCGGGATGCAGGGTCACTTGCGACCCATCGACGAGTCGAGCGCCTTCTCGATCGCACGCCGCAACCGCTCGTCACGAACCTCACAAGCAGCCGCCACTGCAGTCGATAGCGATCGGGCTTCAAGTCGAGGCGGTTCGACGCTCCGCTGCCGGCGATCGCTCGCCGTCTCACAACCCACTCGCCGATCCGGCATGGGATCGACGACGAGGCGCAGGCGCTCGATTGGGTTGTTGGGTGTCGTTCTCGCAATGCGCTCCAGTAGTTCACTACTCTGGAACTTGAGCTCACTCACCCAGATCGAGGAGTCGCACTCGATTGTCAGAGTGCCATTGTGGAACCGTGACGGACGCGCAAATCTGTTGATGTTGGGTGGGCAGGCGCGTCGCCATGCGCCAAACGCCTTCGCCTGAACACCTGAACACAGATGCTCAACAGTAGGCGCCAAGACGTCCTTGATCGAACAGGGTGCGCCGACTCGTTGATCCTTACTACGCGTGACGTCGCCCATCATCTCGTATCACCTTGCTCGCCACTCGCGGAAGACGCGCGCTCCGGCTGTGCTACTGATCCACCGAGAGGTAACTCGATCACTGTAGCATTCTCCAACTCACTGTCTGTGAAGTAATATCGATTGGTCGTCGTCACAATCGCCTGACCAACCGCGGTCAGCCTGTCGACGAGAAGACGTCGTCGCACATCGTCAAGCTCACTCATGACGTCATCCAAGAAGAGAATCCCACTCCTTCCACTGCGCCGCGCGGCGCTGTCTTCCTCCGCGAGGAGCAGCGCCAAGACCGCCAGGCGCTGCTCACCTTGAGATCCGAACAGCCGCAGATCACGACCCTCCGCGGGTGTTTCTGGCGAAGCACACACTCCTGACGTCTTGCGCGCTGGTACCTGATCACTTCCCCTCTCAGGCTCAGGCAATTCGATAAATCGCACGTCGTCCCTATGAGGTCCCAAAGATGTGAACCCGCGCCGCACCTCGCTATCCCGCCGGCGGCGCAACTCTTCAAGAACGGCGACTTCGTCGAAATCGAATGCCTCAAGTTGACTCACGAGTTGCAGAGCGTAACGCTCGTGCCTTGGCGTAAGCGCTGCGATCTCACATGAGAATCGTTCACCTAACTCGCTGACGATCTCGCGGCGGTGGCAGCCCAGCATGACGGCCGAGCGGGCGTACTGTGCATCCCATGGTCCAAGGGCACGTTCTGACGCTCCAGCCCGCACCGCGTCAAGTTGTGCATTTCGCTGCCGCCAGACCTCATTGAACTCACGCAGGGCGAGGGCGTATCGGCGATCGAGTCCCGCTGCAAATGCATCTATGTGGCCACGACGACGCGCTGGACTCCCCTTGACGAGTAGAAGGCTCTCCGGTACGAAGATGGCAGCCTGACTGCGCCGCCGGAGATCGTCAATTGAGTCAACCGGTAGCCCTGACCATTTCATCACTCGCCCAGCGCGCGGTGAGACTCCCACTTCGATCATTGCGGGCGGTGACCCGGATTCCTCCAGGACCACCTCGATACGAGCAAATGAGGCCCCCCACTGGATGAGCTTGTCTTCTCGTCGAGTCCGAGGGGACGCTGCGCGTAGCGCGAACCACGCACCTTCCAGGAGATTCGTCTTACCAGTGGCGTTCTCCCCTACGACGACATTCAGCCCAGGGCCGAATGAGGCCGTCGCATCGCAATACGATCGGAAATTGACGAGTTTCAGGGAGGTGACATGCACACGCAATACTCTGCACCGGGAACAGCGACCACGTCGCCAACCTCGAGTCGGCGACCACGTCGCATCTCCACTCTGCCATTGACTCTCACGTCGCCGCACTGGATTAGAATCTTGGCCTGTCCTCCAGTTGGGGCAACACCAGTGAGCTTCAGAAACGAGCCGAGCGTCAACGATCCTCTGACGACGACGTCGTTCAGTTGCTGAGTCGGATTGGCATGATCAGATACTGGAAGTCGTCGTGCTTGCTCCTTATCAACCCAGGACGCAGCGGGTTTGTGAATCGCATACGCACCCGGTCCTCATCTACAGCGTCGATCCCGTCTATCAGGTATGCAGGGCTGAAACCGATCTCGAATGATTCCCCTGTGAAGTCCACGTCGAGCGTTTCCTCCGCCTGCCCCACGTCTTGGGTGACGGCTCTCATACTAAGGCGACCGGTAGTGAAGGTGAGACGAAGCGGAGCACTCTTCTGCGCAAGCAGACTCACACGCCGCGCTGCAGAAATGAAGTCCGCCTTCGATATCTCTACTTCATGATCGAACGAGTCTGGGATCAACTGCTTATAGCTCGGAAACTGCCCGTCGATGAGCCGAGAAGCCACCCATACATCGCCCGCTCGCCGATTCATATGGAAGAGAATCTGGTTTTCACTGACGACGATGTCTATTTCAGGACTTCCGGAGGACGAGACAAGGCGCGACACCTCCGTGAGGGCCCGCACCGGCACGATAGCGTGAACATCTTCTGCCAGCGCCCGTTCAAGCGGAGCGTCACAGACCGCAAGACGATAACTGTCGGTCGCGACCATCCTGAGCTTGTCCCCAACAATACTCATGAGAACGCCTGTAAGGATTGGGCGCGTCTCATCCCGAGACGCTGCCCTGCCGACTTTGGAAAGCGTCTCGATGAGCGGTTCCTTGGCTACGCCGAGCGCTCCCTCGAGGGAGAAGACAGCCGTTTGAGGAAAGTCGCTCGCTGTCCAAGCATTAAGAGTGAAGCCTGCGTTTCCTGACCGCACGCGAAGCGTTGTCTCACTGCCCTCAAGATCGATCAACTCTTCAGCGAGGTTGCGAACCACATCTGAGAACAGGCGCGCGGGAACCACGAGCTCGCCTGTTCTTTCCACTTCCGCCTCGAGACTCGCCTTGATGGAGAGTTCCATGTCGGTGGCATACATGTCGAGACGACCTTCCTCGGTCGCTTCGAGGAGGATGCCGGAGAGGACCGGCAAAGTGCTTCGTGAAGACACACCTCGAGCCAGTATCGCCAGTGTCTCGACAAGTGTGGAACGATCGCAGGTGAACTTCATCCCGACTCCTTATGATCATGAGGAAGGAGTAGTACTTCTCGTCATCGTCATAGCTGCTGTTGACAACGAGGAGAACGCTCGATCCTCCTGCACACACGAGGTACGAGGGTGCTGACAGGCCTGTGGAAAACCAAACGGCAACTCGACCAGCCTGTGTGTCACGACCGTCTCTACCGGAAGCATAGCTGATTCTGAGTCGTGTGGGAGAGAATTGTCCACCGGTCTTCCACGGTTCGTCCACGCATCGGTGTTGACAAACCACTTCTTGGAGGTGCTCGCCTCGGGTGCCGCTCGTGGCGGCCTAGTGAGCAGACCGCAAGCGGGTCGTGATGAGTGTGACTAGGTCTTGAAGCTGCGGATCGTGACCGTCCTTGAGTTGTCGTTCGAGCTTGTCGACCGCGTAGAGAACGGTTGTGTGATGACGTCCGCCGAAACGGGCACCGATCTGCGGCAGCGACGTCTCTGTGAGGACCCGTGATAGGTACATGGCCAACTGGCGAGCGTAGGCCACGTCCTGTGTGCGCCGATTGCCGCGCAGATCGTTGACATGAAGCCCGAACTGCTTGGCCACCTCCGCCTGAATCATGTCGACGGTTACTGCGTGCTGGTACGCTTGCGGCACGATGTCTCTGAGCGCCTCTTTTGTTACCTCGAGCGTCACGTCTACTCCACGGAACGCCGCATAACTCACGACTCTGGTCAGCGCTCCGTAGAGTTCACGGATGTTTGTGGTTACGCGTGACGCGATCCATTCCAGGACTGCAGGTTCGCGAATCTCGAATTCTTCCCACTTGACCTGTTTTCTGAGGATGGCGATGCGTGTCTCCAGATCGGGTCTACTGATGTCAACGACGACGCCTTGGCCGAAACGTGAACGGAGGCGTTCCTCAAGGGCTTCGAGTTCGCGTGGCGGACGATCTGAGGTAATCACGATCTGCTTGCCGGCCTCGTAGAGGGCGTTGAACGTGTGGAAGAACTCGACCTGTGTTTGCTGCTTCTCAACCAAGAATTGAACATCATCGATGAGGAGAACGTCGTTCTGTCGGTAGGTCTGCTTGAATCCTTCAATGCGATTCTTGTCGGTAACAGCATTAATGAAGTCGTCGGTGAATCGCTCTACGGTCACGTATCTCACTTGGAGTTCAGGGTGGTAATCCAGAGTGGCGTGGGCGATAGCTTGAATGAGATGCGTCTTGCCGAGTCCCGTGTCCGCGTAGATAAACACGGGATTGTAGGCGCTCGCCGGAGATTCGGCGACGCTTCGGGCGACCGCTGCCGCGTACTGGTTATGAGGACCTTCGACGAAGCGGTCGAAGACGTAGCGAGGATTGAGGTCGCTTGTGTGTTGCGATGGTCGAGACTCGCGCGTGCGTGGCAGGCGCGACACTTCCTTAGTGTCCGTGCGTGGCACGCCATTGTCATTGGATGACGACCCATTGGTGTTCTGCGTAACAGCGGCGGCGCGCGGGTCGACGACTACGTGGATCCCAATGCGGCCGCCGAGCACGTCCGACAAAGCATCGGCGACCATGCCTGAGAAGCGCTTCTCAATCCAGTCACGAGCGAAATCGTTCGGCACGCCAATGAGAAAGACGCCGTCTTCCAGGGCTAAGGGAACTGCTCTATCGAACCAGAACTTGTAGGCAGCATCGCTCAGGTGACCGCGAAGCTGTGCTTTCGCGTCCTCCCACACCATTGTCAGTTGCTCGTCCGTTGATACCTCGACGTGTGGCGGTCGCATAGAAGTTGACGGACCAGGGACAGATCAGAGGGGGTCAGAGAATGCTCTCAAGAAGGTGTAAACCCGCTTCTGCCAGTGCGCGCTTCCCGTCACCCAGAGCGTGAATCAACCCCATCTCCTGCAGTATAGCGAGTTCGCGGAAGGCTGTGGCGGGGGCAACGCCTAGTTCGCGTGCGATCGCAGTCGGCCCCGCGGCGCCCAGTTCCATGAGAAGGACTAGCACCTTGGTTTGCCTGGTGGTGAGCTTGACTGCAGGCTCTGTCACGTGGGGTTGGATCGAAGCACTGCCCGGTAGAGTGATGGTGAATACCGTCCCCCCGCCCAGGTTGTCTTCGATCGTCACGACACCACGGAGGAGTTCCAGCGATTCGCGAGCTATCGGGAGACCGGAGCCGACGCCGCGGATGATCTCGCGCTGAGCGGGAGTCGCTGTCGTGAATCCGGGTAGGAAGGCGCGTTCCTTGTCCTGGACGCCGGGGCCGTGGTCAGAGATGCGGATGGTTTGTCCGTTGTCGAGGATAGTAATCACGACGTCTCTGAAGTAGGCATGAAGTAGGTTCTCAATGAGCTCTTGGATGACGGTATATGGTACGTGGCCCCCTTGTTCTCGACAGAAGCTATAGGTCTTCTCAGCCAACGAAGCAATCAGAGCCGGAAGATCCTTCTCTTCGATCGTGACGACGTGGGGTGGAGTCGTGAGGGCGTCGTAGATGGCGATCCTCGGAGCTGCGGGTCCAACCGGAAGAACGGGCAAGCTCTCGTCAATCGGAGGCGCCTTCCGCGCGCGCGGATCCGTGATACGGGTGGACGTCGCGACAGATGGCGGCGAGTCGTCGTCCTCGCGCGTCTCGGCGAGCAGCCTGTCGAGGAAGGACTCCATGGGGTCACCAAGTATAGCAAAGGCCGCGCGCCTCTCGGAAAAGGGTCGGGCACGTCAGAAACGTCGATTTGCAGCGACAACCGTGATGTTATCCACAGAGTGTTCAGGATGTGTGGAGAGCTTCGCGGACGACTGCGGCCAGCAGTCACGGCGGGCGTGAGTTGTGGAGAAGAGGATTTCACGGAAGCCGATCATGCTCCTCTCGAAACGCCTCCGCTAGATCGCCACACCGCCGATGTCAGAGCAACTTGTCAACCGCGAGTTGTGGAAAGGAAATTGCTGGAAACCGCGACTTCCTTGGGCAACTGATGTGGGATCTTTGGAGCGTTCGGCAACTGGAGGCCGGGAGAATCTTCTCCACGGGAAACGCGAGCCTGGGAGCACGCAAAAGCGCACATATCCACATTCTCCACAGGTGGAGTTGAATGGTGGGGCGAAGCGCTGAAAAGCTGTCGTCTCCTTGCGTTCGATATACTTGGGGGGTCGTGCGGAGCTCCTGTGTGAGGAGCTGAGATGGCGCTTCCTAGCGTCGACGCGTTGAACCTGACCACCGAAACGGTGGCGGCGCTGTGAGGCGCCGCTGGGTAATTCCAGCGAAGGGAGATCATGTTGGGTACCACACGTACGTCTGTTGCCAATCTGGAAGCGGGTTCCTCCGCTCGCACTGCCCGCCTCAATCTGAATCCGGCGCATTGGGGTGTGCACACTCTGGCCGAGATCGGCATCGCGATTGCTCTTGCCGCTGTGCTCGGCCAGATACGGCTGTTCACTATGCCTCAGGGCGGATCCGTGAGCCTCGAACTCCTCCCTATAGTGTTCGTCGCGGTGCGTCGCGGGATCGTCCCTGCCATTACCGCCGGATTGCTGTACGGCATTCTCCAGCTGTTTCTCCCTGGAGCCTTCGTCTACCACCCGTTGCAGGCAGCCCTCGACTATCCACTGGCATTCATGGCTCTCTCGCTCGCTGGGGTGGTGTCGGTGAGGAATGTGCCCGCCCTGGTCGGCGCCGTGAGTCTGGCCGTTCTTGGGCGTCTCGTGTTTCACTTCCTCTCGGGGCTCATCTTCTTCGCGGAGTACGCGCCTCAGTGGGAGGCTCCTTGGCTCTATGCTCTGACGTACAACCTCCTCTACCTCATCCCGGAGGCAGCGATAACGGTGCTGCTCATGTGGCCGCTGCTGAAGGCGTACGATGCCGCGTTCGGGCACGGGGCCGGAGAGACGGAGATCGAGAGCCGGCGGCGATGACTGGATCGAGAGCCGTCGTCTTTCTTGCCGGGGAGTACGAGGATGACGCGTGTTCCTACTACTTGGAACAAGCTGAAGCGGCCGACCTAATAGTGGCGGCAGACGCCGGGGCGGCCTTCCTCGTGCGCCATGGGGTGCAAGCGGACGTCGTCGTCGGTGATTTCGACTCCTTGAGTGTGGCGGACTTGAAAACGGTCGAAGGTTCTGGGGCCGTGGTCCAGCGTCATCCTCTCCACAAGGACCTGACTGATGGCGAGTTGGCTGTGACTGAGGCTCTCCGTCGAGGGGCCAGCGAAGTCATTCTCGTCGGTGCGTACGGCGCCCTGGATCACACCCTTGGGCACATGGCGATCATGCGCCGTCTCGCAGCCCAGGGGGTGATCGCGCGGCTCACCTCATCTCGACTTGCTGTTCGCGTGCTCACAGGTAGCAGGTCGTGCGCGCTGGACTCGGCTGTGGGCACGCGAGTGTCGTTGGTGCCGCTGGACGAAGGCGCCGTCCTTAGCATCCACGGCTTCCGCTACTCGCTCTGCCGTAGCCTACTGGCTGCGGATGAGTGTCGCGGCCTCGGCAATGTAATTGCAGCCCTCCCGGCGACCATCACTGTGCACGCCGGGGCGGTCGTCGTACTAGTCGAATCAGGGTCAGAGAGTTTTGGTGCAGCGCGTCGAGCGGCCAGGCCGGCATGAGCCGCAGCGGCATCGTCTCACGTCGTTGGGCGCTGGCCGCTGTGCTGTGGGCTATGATCATCATAGGGTTCGGCGTCTCGCCCACGCAGAAGATCGTCGATGCCACAGCTCCGAATCACGAGGATACCGCCACGTCCGCTGGCCACTTTGTCGAGTACGCTCTCTTCTCGGGGCTCCTCGTCTTGGCCGGTCACGAGCGAGGTGAGAATCCACGTCGGCACATCGCGGTGGTGGCTGTGCTTGCGGCTGTGTTGCTTGGTCTTGCCATCGAGCTGATCCAAGCCGTGCTGCCGTACCGGGACTTCCAGTTGCTCGACCTTCTGCTCAACGCGGTCGGGGCGACTGTCGGTGCCGTCGTCGTCAGCGCAGTGCGGGCGGCGCTGGATCTGGAACGAGGACGCCGCGCATGATGCTCGCGGCTACGTCGTCGGAAGGGATGTCGTAAACGGCGCGTTCAACGAGCTCTCTCAGCGTCGTCAAACGGGTTTCACGAGCCTTCGCAGCGCAGAGATCGACGTTGCAGTGCGGCTCTGGTGTCGTCATCTCTCCTCCTTTCCGCCCACCGAAGAGAGGCATCGTCCCAGCATCGTCGCGAGTTTACTAAGATGCGTAGGCAAATGTGACTTCGCTGAAGGGGGCCCCTCGTGATCGCTATTCAGGAAGCGCTTGATCGAGTGCTTGCTACCTGTGGGCTGATGCCGTGCCACGAGGTCTCTCTGCTGGAAAGCCTTGGGCGCGTTAGCGGGCAAACGATCACCTCGCCGGAGCAAGTGCCGTCATTCGACAGCGCGGCGATGGACGGCTTTGCGGTGCGCGCGGCGGACCTCGCCGAGGGTCGGCGGGACTTTCCCGTGGTTGTCGAGGTGCCCGCTGGGACGTGGATAGAAGAACGCGTGCCGTCGGGCTGCGCGGCTCGGATCATGACCGGTGCCCCTCTTCCTCCAGGCGTCGACACGGTTATTCCAGTCGAAGCAACAAGGCTGGACGGACGAACCGTCCGTATCGAGGACTCGGTGCCGATGTCGTCGGGAGTCAACATCCGACGCGCCGGCGAGGATCTTGACGTCGGTGACGTGTTGGTCGAGGCGGGATCCGTCATGGGTCCGGCGGAGGTGGGTGCGCTCGTCTCCGTTGGACTCGTCTCGACCGCTGTGGTGCATCGGCCGCGCGTCGCCATTATCGCGACAGGCAGCGAACTCGTGGCGCCGGGACAGACACTCAAGCCCGGCCTGATTCGCAACTCGAACTCCTTCACTGCCTACGGGCAGGTTCAAGAAGCGGGCGCGGATCCGATTCTTCTGGGAATCGCGCCGGATGACCGAGACGAAACACGTCGACTCATGTCCGCCGCGCTTGCTCAAGATGTCGTCATCACCTCGGGAGGTGTTTCGGTCGGCGAGTACGACTTCGTGAAGGAGATCCAAGACGAACTGGGCGTGGAGCGGCGCTTCTGGGGCGTGTCCATGAAACCTGGAAAACCGCTCGCTTTTGGGGTTCACGGGGATACGCTCGTGTTCGGAGTGCCGGGAAACCCAGTCGCGGCCATGGTCTGTGTCGAGCTCTTCGTGCGACCAGCGCTGCTGGCGCTGCAAGGACGACGGGATCTGTATCGCCCCTATGTGCACGCCGTTGCGCTGGAGGATCTGCGCGGGACTGGGCAACGAACCGAACTGCGCCGTTGTCGCCTCTCGCGTCGTGGGCGCGAATGGGTGTTTGCGACGACTGGTCCGCAAGGATCAGGGATCCTGCGCTCGATGGTTCAGGCGGACGGACTTGCCATAGTGCCGCCAAACCTTGTCGCCGTGTCGGCAGGGGACGTGCTTCCCGTCATGCTGCTCGAGGGCCGCGCAGAGGAGCGACCGCCCTTCTCGGGCATGGACGGCGAATCAGTGCATGGGTGAAGCCGAGCGCTCGCGAATCGTCGCGGACTTCAAGGCCGCCCAGACCACTAGTCGGTGACTCGCGCTGTACGGCGGAGTGCATGTTGTCAGCACCAGGTCGTAACCTCGGTCAAGGAGAACGCTGACATCTGTGGGGACGACGACTGTCGTCTTGACCACTTTGTAGTGGAACTTCGCGTACGGGGTTTCGACAAAGATATCCGCCCCGGGCTCCAGCCTGTCGAGCTCATAGAAGGGGGCTCCGTAGGTCGTGCGGTGACCCGAAATCGCAAACGGCTCACCGGCGCCCGGCAACGGCGTTACCGCGTAGTGCACAAGACCTCGGCGAAGTAGGCCGCGGTCACCGTCTGGGTCGAGTGCCGAAGGACCTGCGGTGCCTTGTTGGATAAGGCGGTTGAGGGAGATGTGCGGAATGCGCAGCCGGCCGACTACGTCGCCGCGATCGAGCAGTTTGGTGTACGTGAGTGCCGCGGTTCTGATCAGCTCGCTCTCGGGAACATCGGGCTTCGCGGTGGAGGCGCTTCCCTCTGTTGTTGCGGCGAAGGCGACGCTGGAGTCCTGGTAGGAATCGTCCAGGCGAGTCTGTTGCACCTGAGCGTACCCCGCCGACCACAGTGGATACGCCAGAACGAGACCGCCGGCTATGAGGAGCAGATTACCTGCCAGACGCAGGCGCGGCCGCCGATTCATTTCGCCAACTCTCTGCTACACGTCTACGAGGCGTCTGATGCGCTCGAGCGTGAAGGGGCAGTGCGACTCGCATTCATGCTGTCATGGTACCCGCGGTCCCGGGTGCCGCCAAACGTGGGTGCTCTCTGGAGTGTCACTCGGGTGCTTTGTCGGGCCGCGTAAGGTACCGTGAGCTCCATGCGAGCACCCGATGCGACATCCGGAAGCGCGGTTCCGACCCGGGGGTGCTTGCTTGGGCTGGAGGAAGTACGCCGTCTGCACGCTGCGGCGCTCGAGGTGCTTGCGGATGTCGGCGTAGCCATCGCCCCTGGTCGGGTGCGTGGCGCGCTTCGCGCGCGAGGGGCAAGCGTGTCGGGAGACGCGGTGCGTTTTCCTTCCCACGTCGTGCGCGACCTCATGCACTCAGTGCCGTCCCAGTTCGCGCTCGGCGCCAGGGCCGCGGCTACGCTCAAGACCGGGGAGCGGCCTCTCCTGACCACGGACGGATGCTGCGTCGAGATCTACGATCTCGAAACGGCCGTACGGCGGCCAACAGTCGCCGGCGATGTGGCGAGCATTGCCCGGCTGGCAGATGCGGTGGGCGACATCGACTTCTGCTGGCCGGCCGTTAGCGCACTCGATCGGCCCGCAGAGACTCGTGGCTTGTACGAACTCTACGAGGCCATAGCGAACACGGGCAAGCACGTCCAGACAGTGACGATCGTGGAGCCGCGTTTGGCCGAACAAGCGGTCGCGATGGCCCGCGTGCTGGCGGGCAGTGAGCAGCGTCTGCGCGCGGAACCTCCGATCAGCGCCCTGCTGGGTACCGTCACCCCTCTGGCCACCGACGCCGGCAGTCTCGAGGCGGCGCTCGTCTTCGCGTCTGCCGGCATACCCGTTGGTTTTGTGAGTATGCCAATGGGCGGCTCCACCACGCCGATCACTATGGCAGGGAGTCTCGTGGTCGCCATCGCTGAGCTGCTGGCGAGTACGTGTTGTGTTCAGGCCATCTTCCCCGGGGCGCCTGTCTTCATGTGCTTCATTCCCAGCGTGATGGACCTGAAGACTGGCGACTTCACCGGGGGGGCGCCTGAAGACACGCTTATGGGAGCCGCAGCCGGCGACATTGGCCGTTTCTACCGCATCCCCACGCAGTGCGGCATCAACTCCTCGGGCGGCAAAGTCCCAGGCTGGCAATCGGCGCTGGACGACGCGACGACGACCTTGCTGTCGCTCTGTTGCGGCGTCGACATGCTCACGGGCGTCGGCATGCTGGCAGGAGGGCGAGTCTTCTCCTACGAGGAAATGCTGCTGGCGGCGGGAACGATGGCTCGCGCCCGTGCGCTGCTGAAGGGCCGAGCCCTTCTGGCGGCAGACGCGGTTGCTGGCCAAGGCGAGCGTGAGAGAGCGGACGGAACAGGGCCGTCCCTGGACCGTAGCGTCGGTGTTGCAGAGGCGAATCTCGAGGCGAGGCGGCTGCTCGCGGAGCACCGGCCGATACCGCTCCTGCCTTCTGTGGACGGCGAGCTTCGACGGATTATTGGGGACTAGTCCCACGCCCTACTGGCCGATCGTCTTCAGGGCATTGGAGCGTGTGGGCGATTGCTGTATAAAGGGGACCGGGAGGAGCGTCTGGGCACGCGGGCTCGAGCCTACGCTCCCGACGTGGTACGTATCGGCGCTTCGTGGCAGGGCATACAAGAAGCGGCGTACCGTCAAACCAGCCTGAAAGGATGGAGCATGGTAAAGGGCAAGTTCTACCTGGTGCTCGCCGCTCTGCTGATCGGCGTCCTCGGCGTAGTGGGGATCGTCGCGGGTTGCGGCGAGAGCGGTGCCAGCACTGAGCCGGACAGCAGTTCGACGGCCGAGATCGAGGGCACTGCGATGGAGCGTGCCACGGCGATCTTGGGCCACGAGCCCACGGGGAAGGCGCTCGACGTCATCAACCGAGGCACGATGACTGTCAACAACGACCCCAAGTACCCGCCCCAGAGCTCAATTGACGAGACCACGGGGGAGCTGGTGGGCTTTGATGTCGACGTGGCCAAGAGGGTCGGCGAGATCCTTGGCCTGAAGGTCGAGTTCACCGACTTGTCGTTCGACACGATCCTCACCGACGTCAATCAGGATCGGTACGACGTGTCGATCGGTTCGATGACGATCACGCCTGCGCGAGCAAAGAAGGTTGATTTCACTGACGTGTACTACTACACGCCTGCCGGCATCGTCGTGAAGGAAGGCGGCACACAGATAACCGGCGTAGACGATCTCGCAGGTAAGAAGGTCGGCGTGGCCGCAGGGACGACCTACCTTCAGTGGCTCCAGGAGAACAGCAAGGCCAAGCCGGTCATCTACGCTACCGACGCGGACGCTTTCCCGGACCTGGCCCAGGACAACGGGCGCATCGACTTCGCGTTCACCGCGGTTCCGACCGCTATCGAGGCAATCAGGCAAGGACAGCCTTTTGAGCTGTCGGGCGATCCTCTCTACTACGAGGACTTGGCGTTCGCGATCAAGAAGGGCGAGGCCGACTGGCTGGCCCTGCTCAACTACAGCATCCAGACGATGCACGAGGACGGGTCGCTGACCGACATGAGCAAGACGTGGTACGTGGGTGTCGATCTGACCAAGAAGGCAGAATAGCGTACAGGGGACTGAGGCACGACAGCCGGCGGGTGTCGCGCTCAGTCTTGACCACGGCGGGTGCCTGAGTATACTCAGGCACCCGCCGTGTCGCCTCGAAGAGAGGGTAGTACCGGTGCATGAACGACACTGGATCTCGCGAGTCTCCCGTCTTGCAGTTGCGCTTGCGCTGGTTGCCCTATGCCTTGCGCCGTCGGCGCTGGCCGAGGCGGCGTCCCCGTCGCCGGCCGCGGGCACGCCAGTCGTCACGGGGACGATTCCCAACCCCGATGATCCCAAGGGCCTCACTGGCTGGACCGGACGACAGGTCGTCGTCAATTACGAGCCGAATGGCGCCGAGATCGATGTTGCCAGCTCCCAGCTGTACATCAACGGTCGAGAGCAGCAGCTGAGCCAGCCCCCTCGACAGTTGCCGACGGGCTCGCGAGTAACGGATTCGATCGAGTTTCGTTGGGCAGATGCCTATCCCGAGGGCGACTACGAGTTCCGCGTAGTGCTGAAGACCACGACAGGGGCCGAGGTCGAGAAGACATGGAGTTTCGGCTCGAGCGGCGAGGCCGGTTCGGGAGCTCTCATCGATTTCGGCGTCATGCGCGATTGGTTCTGGTACATCGCCCGGGGCGCTATCGTCACCGTCGAACTCACCGTCATCTCGATCGTCTTTGCCTCTGTGCTCGCTCTTCTCGGATCTCTGGGGAGACTGTCTCGCAAGATGAGCTATCGACAGGCTTGGGAACGATACCGGAGCTGGGGCTACATGGTCAGGCTTTCGGTAGCCCGGATTCCGTACTGGGTGGCGACGTTCTATACCTCCCTGTTTCGGGGCACGCCGCTCCTCCTACAGATCGTCGCCATCTACATGGTTATTCCGGAAGCGCTTGGGCACTTCGGGCTGCCCCTGTCCTATGCGCCATCGGCCTTCTGGTGTGGCGTCGCGGCGCTGTCGCTCAACTACGGTGCATACCTGACAGAAGTCTTTCGCGCGGGCATACAGGCGGTGCCCAAGGGCCAGCACGAGGCGGCGTGGGCCATTGGACTCAGCGGATGGCAAACACAACGCCGCATTGTGCTGCCGCAGGCCTTCAAGATAGTCATTCCGGCAGTCGGAAACGACTTCATCGCGCTTATCAAGGATACATCGCTGGTCTCCGTAATCACCGTTCAGGAGCTGCTGCGTCGCTCGCAGCTCGCGGGGGCGGCGACATTCAGCTTCTTCAGCACGCTGCTTGTTGCGGCGGCGTTCTACTGGGCGTTGACCATCTTCTTCAGCTTCTGGCAAGCCAAGCTCGAGACGCGCATGGCGCGCGACAAGGCGAGAGAGAAAGAGAAGGCGCGCTGAGATGGCGATCAATGGTTCGACAGCGGGTGGCGGCGGGCGAGAGTTGCTCGTTGAGGTGAAGGGCCTGCACAAGTTCTACGGCAAGAACCACGTGCTCAAGGGCATCGACCTCGAGGTGTTCCGCGGAGAAGTTGTCGTCCTCATTGGTCCCTCGGGATCAGGGAAGAGCACGTTTCTGCGCTGCCTGAATTTCCTTGAGGACCCTACATCTGGCGAGATCACGGTCGGTGGTGTCCATGTCGTCTGTGGCAGTCACGGCGGCGCCTTCAAGAAGGCCGTTCATCAGATCCGCATGAAGTGCGGCATGGTCTTTCAGGAGTTCAATCTCTTTCCCCACAAGGATGCCACGGAGAACGTGATCGAAGGCCCCATCCTCGTTCGCAAAGTGAAGAAGGACCAGGCAGTCAAGGAAGCGCACGAACTGTTGGCGAAAGTGGGGCTGGCTGAGCGAATGGACTTCTTCCCCAGCCAGCTCTCAGGCGGTCAGAAGCAGCGCGTGGCGATCGCTCGCGCCATGGCGATGGACCCCGTGCTTATGCTGTTCGACGAACCCACGAGTGCCCTCGACCCAGAGCTCATCGGCGAGGTTCTCAAAGTCATGAAGGATCTCGCAAAGCAAGGTATGACGATGATCGTCGTAAGTCACGAGATGGGCTTCAGCCGAGACGTAGCGGATCGCGTCGTCTACATGGACGGCGGTGTCTTCGTCGAGCAGGGGCCACCGAGCGAGGTCTTCTCTCGCCCTCGGGATGAGCGCACGAAGCGATTCCTGCGGCATATCCTGCCCGCCAGCGAGCCCGACCACGCTGCGGAGCTCGGAGTCGACGAGGAGGGTCCGACCGAGGGCTCGGAGCTCAGGCCAGACGACTCTCAGGCCGCATCGACCGGTAGTGCTCCCGCACAACACTCGGTCCCCGAACCTCCCTTCACGGTCCAAGCGCCAGCGGACGTCGAGGCAGGAGAGGGTAATGTGCGCATGGGCGTCGGAGATGAGGCGTGACCGGAGAACTGGCACCCCGGCCCTGTCTTCGTCCAGTGTGGAGATGGAGGTACGCCGCAGGCGTCGTCGGCACGGTGGGTCGGGCCTGCGGTCTGTAGTCGCCCGCCGGCTCGGTGGTGTGTGCTGCGCACACCTCTCTCTTGCGGCACGGCGTGGGGTGCCTTGCCGCTGTCCGGTTGTACGCTTGTAAGGAAGCCACTCATGATTGCGATGGCCCCAGCGGTCCTATCTTCTCTTCGTCCTGATGCGACTGTGCGCGTAGTCCCGGACCTTCCGGACCGTGTGTGATGAAGGGATCAGTGACGTTCGCCGAGGCATTGATCGGTTGCCACGATGTGGAGCTGATGCACGAATCAGCCCTCGACTTGCTGGGCGCTGATGCGGATGCGGCGCTGCGAGCGGTGAAGTTGGCGCCAGGTGGAGTGACGCTTGCCGGGCGGGACGTGGAGTTTGACGTCGTGCTGGACCGAGGCGCATGTGTTCTTGCGGCGGGTGGCGCCGCCACTCGCGTGCTCTCCCTGGACGGCAGCAGCGTCCGTGACGCCACGCTCGACGATCTGGCCAATGCGTGTTGTGTGGCTGATTCGCTGCCAGAGGTTGGATTCTTGTATGGTCCGCCGGTCTCCCCTTCGGACGTGACAATCTCTTGCCAAATTCGGACTTGCCTGGAGCAGTCTGCGAAGCACCTTCAGCTCGTCGGGCTGAGTGATTCGACGGACGCGCAGACCGTGGTCGGAGTTGCTGAAGCGTGGGACGTCGGCGCCCGGAACGGGCGCACGCGGCCCAGGTTCTCGTTGTGCACCGATGCCGATGGAGTGGCGAGTGCCATCGTGTTCGCCAGGGCAGGGTTGCCAGTCGCACTCTCGCTAGGGCCACGCGAGCCACTTGCACCCGACGCCTCCCTGGGCACTGTGCTTGCGCATCATCATGCGGGCGTGCTGGCGGCCTGTCGCCTGATCCAGGAGGAAGTCCCAGGGGCAGCGTTCATCTATGCGCCGCCTAGTCTTCCTGTCAATAGCGGCCAGGTGTCCACGTCGACATCGACCATTCTGGGCTTGGGTGCCGCCATGCTTGCGCAGAAGGTGGGATTGCCCGTTGCGGTCATCTCGATGGTTTCGGCGGCGGCAGTGCCAGGCTGGAGAGCATGCACCGACAAAGCTCTCGCATCGCTTCCGGTGGCCGGAGTCGGGGGAGCATCCGTGCTGGGTGCCGGCGCGCTCGAGTGGGGGGCCACGTTCTCGCTTCAGCAGCTTGTCATGGATGCCGAGGTATTCTCCTGGAATCGGCGTATCGGCGCCGGAATCCCCATCAACGATGACGCGATCGCAGTGCAGGAGATCAGAACCGTTGGTATCGGGGGCAACCACCTTGCGCGTCGCCACACGCGACAGCGCATGCGTGACGTGTGGCGACCGCGTCTGCTCGATCGCAGCGCGTGGGACGCGTGGGAGGAGTCTGGCAAGCG